>NZ_JBEZHV010000008.1:0-333193 GCF_040650755.1 Streptomyces sp. NPDC048623 | reverse complement strand
CCCGGTCGGCGTCATCGGCGTCATCTCGCCCTTCAACTTCCCCTTCCTGCTCTCCATCAAGTCCGTGGCCCCCGCCCTCGCCCTCGGCAACGCGGGCGCCGAGTGCGGTGAGCGGGATCTCCGGGTCAGAGCCGTGTCCCGTTGACCGTCAGGGCCACGTCGATGTTGTCGCGGGTGGCGTGGGAGTACGGGCACACCTGGTGAGCCGTCCTGACCAGCGTGGCGGCCTGCTCGTCGGTCACCGAGGGCAGCGTGACGCGCAGCTCGACGCCGAGCCGGAAGCGGCCGCCGTCGGCCGGGAGGAGCGAGACCGACGCGTCGATCTCCGCGTCGTCCGCGGTGAGCCCGCCACGCCGCGCCACGAGGTCGAGCGTCGTGCCGAAGCAGGCGCCGTACCCGATCGCGAACAGCTGCTCCGGGTTGGTGCCCTCGCCGTCCCCGCCCAGCTCCTCGGGCTGCCGCAGCCCCAGCTCCAGCCGCCCGTCGGCCGTGCGTCCGCTGCCGTTCCTGCCGCCGGTGACGTGTGCGTGCGCGGTGTACAGGGCCTTGGTCATGTCGGAACTCCCTTGGTGACGTGCGTCCGGTCTTCTGGCTACTGAACTTCTTGTCTTCGAACTTGACACTTCAAAAACAGGAAGTCAATGGGCTACGGTCTGGAAGTACCGGCCGACGGAAGGGAGAGAGAGATGGACATCGGCTACTTACTGCCGACGCGGGATCAAGTGGCTTCGGGATCAGGTGAGTTGGCGTCTCTGGTCGCTCAGGCCCGGCGGGCCGAACGGTTGGGGCTCGACTCGGTGTGGGCCGGTGACAGCCCCCTGACCAGGCCGCGGGCCGACCCGCTGCTGCTGCTCGCCGCGGTGGCCGAGGCCACCGAACGGGTCGCGCTCGGCACGGCGGTGCTGCTGCCGGCGCTGCGCCATCCGATCCTCCTCGCGCACCAACTCGCCACCCTGGACCGGCTGTCGGAGGGACGTCTGATCGCCGGCATGGGCGGCGGGTTCCCGAACGCCGGCACCCGGGCCCAGTTCGAGACGCTCGGCGTCAACTTCGACCGGCGCGTCAGCCGCCTGGAGGAGACCGTGCAGGTGATGCGGCGGCTCTGGACCGGCGAGACGGTGTCCCACGACGGCGAACACATCGCCTTCAGGGACGTACGCCTGGAGCCCGCACCGGCACGTCCGGGAGGGCCGCCGGTCTGGCTGGCCGGGGGCGGCGGGCCCGCGCTGCGGCGGGTGGCCCGGCTCGCCGACGGCTGGCTGCCCTATCCGCCCGAGGTGACGACGTACGCACGGGAGCGGGAGTTCATCGAGCGGTCGGCGGCTCCTCGCCCGGTGACTCCGGCCCTCTACGCGACGCTGTGCCTCGACGAGGACCCGGAGCGGGCGCGGCGACGCCTGCGGACGAGCATCGAGCGCTACTACGGCGTGCCGCTCGACCTTGTCGCCCCGGTCCAGGCCCTGTTCGCCGGGCCCGCCCGGCAGGCCGCCGACTGGCTGGCCTCCTACGCCGCGGCCGGCGCCCGCCATCTGGTCGTCCGCCTGGCGACCGACGACCACCCCGCAGGCCTGGAGGAGTTCGCCGACCGGGTGCTGCCCCTGCTGCGTACGGAGGAACGCCGATGACCACCTTCGTTCTCGTCCACGGCGCCTGGCACGGCCCCTGGGCCTGGGACCGGGTCGTACCGCTGCTGCACGCCGCCGGGGCGCGCACCCTCACCCCCGACCTGAACGGACCCGGGGACCGCGGCCTGCACGACGACGCCGGGGCGGTCGTCGCCGCCCTCGACGCCGCCGTCGGTGAGGAGGTGGTCCTGGTCGGGCACAGTTACGCCGGGCTCGTCGTACGGGAGGCGGCCGACGCGCGGCCCCACGCCGTCGGGCACATCGTCCTGGTGGACGGCTGGGCCGGGCCCGACGGCGCCGCCCTGGTGGACCTGGCCCCCGAGGCCTTCGTGAGCGCGGTCGAGTCGGCGGCACGCACCCGCGGGGACGGCCGGCGGATCCCGGCGCCGCCCCCGGCCGCCTTCGGCATCACGGACGCCGCGGCGGCGGACCGGCTGGCGGCCCGTCTGGTTCCCCAGCCGCTGCGGACGTTCACCGAACCCACCCGCCTGAGCGGCGCCGTCGACCGCGTTCCCGGCACGGCCGTCCACTGCCGGCCGCGGACCTACCCGTTCGACCGGTTCGGCCGGGACCTCGGGTACCGGACCCGGGCGCTGGACGGCCCGCACGACGTGATGCTCGTACGGCCCGATCCGCTCGCCCGGATGCTCCTGGAAGTCGGTGAGGAGCTTCAGGAAGGGGAAGCGTGAAGCCTAGAATGAAGAAGTGGAACAGCGGACCTACAACCAGTACTGCGCGACCGCGCGCACCCTCGACCTCGTCGGCGAGCGCTGGACGCTGCTGCTGATCCGTGAACTGCTGACCGGCCCCAAGCGATTCGGCGACCTCCAGGCCGGTCTGCGCGGCCTCGGCACCGGCCTCCTCTCGGCCCGCCTGAAGCACCTGGAGGCCGAGGGGCTCGCCCACAAGATCACCCTCCCGCCGCCCGCCCGGACGCCGGCGTACGCCCTGACCGAGGCGGGCGAGGAGCTCGGCCCCGCCGTCCTGGCCCTCGCCCGCTGGGGCCTGAAGTGGGCGATGGACGAGCGCCGCGAGACCGAGACCTTCCACCCCGGCTGGGCGGTGCTCGGCCTGCGGGCCTGCTTCGACCCGGACGCCGCCGCCGGACTGCGCGCGGTGTACGAGTTCCGCGTCGGCGACGAGTTCTTCCACGCCCGGGTCGACGAAGGGACCATCGAGACGCTGCACGGACCGGCCCAGCACCCCGACGCGGTCCTCACCATCGGCCAGGACGACTTCCTCCGGCTGACCGGCCAGGACCTCACCCTCGCGGAGGCGATCGAGACCGGCGCCGCCTCGGTCTCCGGCGACGCCGAGGCCTTGACCCGGCTGCGGGGTCTGTTCCGGCTGCCCCACCGCCGGGACCGGAAGCCGGACACGGCCGCGCCCTGAGCGGCCGCTACCGGACCACTCCGGCGTGCCTGCGTGCGGCGAAGTCCGCGAACCACGGGAGCATGTCGGCGTGGGAGACGGCGCCCGGGCCGCAGACGTCGGCCGGGTGCGCGCCCTGCAGGATGCGTTTCACGGGCACCTCCAGGCGCTTTCCGGTCAGGGTGCGCGGCAGGGCGGGCACCCTGACGATCGTGTCCGGCACGTGGCGTGGGGACAGCTGCCGCCGGATCGCGCCGGCGATCCGCTCGCGCAGAGCGTCGTCGTGGTGCTCGGCGTCGCCCTCGTGGCCGCCGTCGTCGGCCACCACGAACAGCGGCATGAAGTAGCCGCCGTCGTCCTCCTCGACGCCCACGACGAGACTGTCCGCGATGCCGGGCAGCTGCTCCACCACGGCGTAGAGGTCGGCGGATCCCATCCGCACGCCCATGCGGTTGAGCGTGGCGTCGGAACGGCCGGACACGACGACCGACAGGTCCTCGTCCACGGTGGCCCAGTCGCCGTGCCGCCAGACGCCGGGATACGTGGCGAAGTAGCTGTCCCGGTAGCGGGTGCCGTCGGGGTCGGCGACGAAGCGCAGCGGCATGGAAGGGAGCGGGGCGGTCACGACCAGTTCTCCCTGCTCGCCCGTCAGGGGGCTGCCCGCCTCGTCCCAGGCCGCCAGGGCCACGCCGAGCGCGGGCCCCGGGATGCGGCCCACGCGCACGGGCAGGAGCGGGGAGGCGCCCGCGAGCACCGAGCAGATGTCGGTGCCGCCGCAGATCGACTGCAGCTGCGCGCCGGGGACGAGGTGCTCGTGGACCCAGCGCCAGGTGCTCGGTGCCAGCGACGAGCCGGTCTGCAGGACCGAGCGGACGGCACCGAGGCCGAGGTCGGCGGCCGGGCGCAGGCCCGACTTCTCCACGGCCGTCAGATAGGCCGCGCCCACGCCGACCACGGTCGCCCCGGTCCGCTCGGCGACCCGCCAGGCGCCGGCGGCGTCGGGCCAGGCGGGGCTGCCGTCGTGGAGGATCAGCGTGGCGCCGTGCAGCAGCCCGCCGACCAGGAAGTTCCACACCATCCAGCTCGTGGACGTGACGAACAGATACCGGTCGTCGGGGCGCAGGTCGACGCCGAGCCCCAGCGCCTTGAGCAGCTCCACGACGATGCCGCCGTGCCCCTGCACGATGCCCTTGGGCACACCGGTGGTTCCGGACGACCAGAGGATCCACAGGGGATGGTCGAAGGGCACGTCAGCGAAGGTCAGGGGCCCGTCGGCGGGAGGCAGTCCGGACCAGGAGTGCACCTCGACGTCCGCCCGTACGGGCCAGGCGCCGGGGTCCGCGGCGCGGAGGTGGTCGACGGTGAGGAGGTGACGTACCGTCGGCAGCCCGTCCACGAGTTCGCCGACCGTGTCGCGCTTGTCGTACTCCTTGCCGCCGTGACGATAGCCGTCCGCGGCCACCAGGACCGTCGGCTTCGCCTGGGCCAGCCGGGCAAGGACGCTGGGCGTCCCGAAGTCCGGTGCGCAGACCGTCCACACGGCCCCGACCGCGGCGGTGGCCAGCAGGGCGACCACCGCCTGGGGCAGGTTGGTGAGGTACCCGGCGACGCAGTCGCCGGGCCCGACGCCCATCCGGCGCAGCGCGGCCGCCACATCGGCGACCTGGTCGCGCAGCCGGGCCCAGGACATCTCGACGGGCTCGCCGCCCTCGTCCACGCTCACCAGGGCCGGCCGTTCGCCGGTGGCCTGGGCGAGGCACCGCTCGGCGAAGTTCAGCCGCGCGCCGGGGAACCAGCGGGCCCCCGGCATCGTGGCGTCGGCCAGGACCTCGTCGTACGTCGTGACGGCGTCGAGGCCGTAGTACTCCCACACCGCCGACCAGAAGGCCGGCAGGTCGGTGGAGCTCCACCGCCACAGCTCGGCGTAGTCGGCGAAGCGGAGCCCCCGGTCCTCCTCCAGCCACGCCATGAACAGCGCGACATTGGAGTCCTCCAGCTCACGGGGGCCGGGGGTCCACAGCAGGTCGGGGTCCTGGCTCGCCCGTGCGTCCCGGCTCACCCGCGCCGCCCTGTGGGGACGGCGGGGAGCAGGGTGCGGGGCGAGTCCAGGGTGCACAGGATCTCCTCGGCCAGGGGCCATGGGCCGTATCCGGAGGCCGGGTTGAGGTGGCCGACCTCGCCCACATCGAGGAGGGCGCTGCCCCAGCGGCGGGCCAGGTCCGCGACCGCGTCCAGTGTGGCGAGGGGGTCGTTCGCGCTGGCCACGACGATGCTGGGGAAGGGCAGGCGACGGGTGGGGACGGGGGTCCAGGCGTGGGCGTCGAGTTCGTCCTGGGTGGGGTAGCCCTCGGGGAGCGGGGTGTCGAAGTCCGGGGGCGTGGCGAGGAGCGCGCCGCGCACGTCGGCGGTGTGCCGCGCGGCCCAGTGCACGGTGGTGAGGACGCCGGCGCTGTGGGCGACGAGGAGGACCGGACCGTCCACGGACGCGAGCGTCTCGGCCAGGTTGGCGACCTGGGCGTCGAGGCTGAGCCGGTTCTCCTGGACGGGGGACAGGGTGCGCACGGTGCGTCCGGCCTCGGTGAGACGCGCGGCGAGCAGGGTCTGCCAGTGCCCGGCGACATGGTCGCGCAGGCCGGGGACGATCACCACGGTGGGTTCCGCGGCTGCGAGTTCCGCGGCCGTGGGGTCCGGGGCGGTGGGGTTCACGAGGAGACCTCCGACGTTGTCTTGGGCTCGGTGGGCTCGGTGGGCTCTGCGGACTCGCCGGGCTCTGCGGGTTCGGCCGGTGCGGCGGCCTCCGCGGGCTCGGCCGGTGCGGCGACGCAGCCCAGGCGGACCAGGTCGCGCTCGTACCAGCGGCGGCCGATCAGGAAGGCCACCGTGGCTAGGACGGCGGTCAGCGGTACGACACGCAGGGCGCCGAGCAGGCCGAGCCGGTCGGCGAGCGCGCCGGTGAGGGCGGGGCCGGGGGCCAGTCCGAGCAGGCTGTTGGCCAGGGTGAGGGTGGCGAAGGCGGTGGCGGCGACGGCGGCCGGGGTCAGGTTCGCCACCATGGCGGCAGCGGGTCCCGCCGTCCCCGCCGACAGCAGGGCGCCGACCGCGAGGACCGCCAGCTGGAGCCCACCGGTGGGAAGCCGGAAGGCAAGGCTCAGCAGGGCGAGCGAACCGAGGCTGCACGTCACGGCGACGGCCCACTTGCGGATCGGGGCGCCGGCGCTGATGCGGTCGGAGGCCATGCCGCCGACGATCATGCCGACGCCGATGATCATCGCGTAGAGGCCGGCGACACCGCCCGCCTTGGCGGGCGTCATGTCGTAGTAGCGGTCGAAGAAGCTCGGCAGCCAGGCCAGGAGCGCGCCCGCGATGAAGAGCTGCAGTCCGCTGCCGATGTAGGCGCTGACCACCGAGACGGAGGAGAACAGGCGGGGCAGATGGCCGCGCAGCGGCTCCTTGGCCGTTCGGCGGGCCGTGCCCTCGGCGTCCGTCCCCTCGGCCGTACCGCCGCCGGGCGCCAGCTTCCTCTCCTTGACGACCAGGCCGTACACCACGGCGAGGACGAGTCCGAAGATGCCCATCACGGCGAACGCCCAGCGCCAGCCCGCCGCTTCGGCCACCGCACCGCCGATGGCCACACCGAGGACGGAGCCGAAGGCGCCGCCCGCGATGAACGCGCCGGAGAGGGTGGCGCGCAGGGCGACCGGGAAGATGCTGAGGACCACGGCGATGCCCACGCTGCCGTAGGCGGCCTCACCGATGCCGACGAACAGCCGGCCCACGAACATCTGGCCGTAGCTCGCCGACACGGCGCACCCCAGGGTGGCCAGGCTCCACATCGTGGCGGCGATCAGCAGGCTGCGGATCCTGCCCCAGCGGTCGGCCATCAGCGACATGGGGAGGGTGAGCACGCCGACCATCAGGGCCACGATGCCGCTGAGCGAGCCCAACTTCGCGTCGGACAGCACCCATTCGGCCTTCAGGAGAGGAAAGACGGCGTTGAGGACCTGCCGGGACATGTAGTCGGACAGCAGCAGGCCGAAGCTCAGCGCGAAGACCGTCCAGGCATAACCTTTGGACACGGGCCAGGCGGATGCGGGCTCCGCCGGGGCCGTGGACTGCGCAGTGCTGTGAAACTCCATTGTCATCACCTCGACTGCTCGGAAAAGGTCGGAAATCCCCCGTGGAAAACCGTGGAGATGGGGGCGGCTCAGACGGGTCTGTCGCCCACGATCTCGGCGCGCTCCATCTTGCGGACGGCGGGCCAGTAGTCCTGTACGGCGTAGTGCTGGGTGGAGCGGTTGTCCCAGATGGCGACCGAGTTGGGCCGCCAGCGCCAGCGCACCTGGTACTCCGGGACCGCCGCCTGGCTGAGCAGGTAGTTCAGGAGGTGGCTCGCGCCCGGGGCGTAGTCCTGCCCGAAGCGCACGTTCTCGGGGGTGTGGTAGTTGACGAGGTGCGTGGTGAAGCTGTTGACGAAGAGGATCTTCTCGCCGGTCTCCGGGTGGGTGCGCACCACCGGGTGCTCCGCGTCGGGATACCGGTCCTTGAGCGCGTGGCGCTGCTCGATCGGCATGGCCGCGCCGAAGGTGGCCTCGATGCTGTGCTTGGCGCGCAGCCCCTCGATCCGCGTCTTGATGTGCTCCGGCAGCCGCCGGTAGGCCTCGGCCATGTTGATCCACATCGTGTCGCCGCCCACCGGCGGACACTCGACACAGCGCAGCACGGCACCCATGCCCGGGCGCTCGCGCCAGGTGCCGTCGGTGTGCAGGGCGTTCTCGTAGTGCTCCGGCTTGCTGTCCAGGTCCTTGTAGATACGGACCAGGCCCGGGGCCTCCGGGTCGCTGCCGGCGACGGGATGGTCCATCAGCGGGCCGAAGCGCTGGGCGAAGGCGACGTGCTCGGCGCGGGAGAACTCCTGGTCGCGCAGGAAGAGGACCTTGTGTTCGAGGAGGAGGTTCTTGATCTCGGCGAACAGGTCGTCGTCGTGGATCGCGTCGGCGAGGTTCACACCGTGCAGCTCCGCACCGATGGTGCAGGTCAGCGGCTCGACCTCGAAGGAGACGCGCGGTGTGTCGCGCCGGATCAGGGCAGGGGTCCACCGTGTGGACGAGAGGGTGTCGGACATGGTGCTCACTCCCTTGGTGGGACGGCGGGGTGACAGGTCGTACGAGGGGTGCTCACCGTGCTCACGGGATGAGGACGGACGACCCGGTGGTCTTCCCGGCCTCCAGGTCGCGGTGCGCCTGGACGGCGTCCTTCAGCGCGTAGCGCTGGTTGGTCTCGATCGTGATGCGGCCGGCGGCGACATGGCCGAACAGCTCGCCCGCGAGGGCCGCGCGCTCGGCCGGGTCGGCGATGTAGTCGGCCAGGGCGGGACGGGTGACGAACACCGAGCCGTGCAGGGCGAGTTGCATGGCGTCGATGGGCGGTACGGGGCCGGAGGCGGTGCCGAAGCAGACGAGGAGTCCGCGCCGGGCCAGCGAGGCGAGGGACCCCGCGAAGGTGTCCTTGCCGACGCTGTCGAAGACCACCGGGACCCCCGCGCCGCCGGTGAGTTCACGGACCCGCTCGGCCACGTTCTCCCGCCGGTAGTAGACGATCTCCTCGCAGCCGTGGGCACGGGCGATCTCCGCCTTCTCCTCGCTGGAGACCGTACCGATCACACGGATGCCGAGCAGCGCGGCCCACTGCGAGAAGATCAGGCCCACACCTCCGGCCGCCGCGTGCAGCAGCACGGTGTCGCCGGCCTTCAGCGGGTGGATCCTGCGCAGCAGATAGGCCGCCGTCAGACCGCGCATGGTCATCGCGGCCGCCGTCTCGCAGCTGATCTCGGGGGGCAGCCCGATCAGGTGCGAGGCGGGCATGACCCGCTCGGTGCTGTACGCGCCGAGCGGACTTCCGGTGTACGTCACCCGGTCGCCCTCGGTGACCTCGGTGACGCCCTCGCCGACCGCCTCCACCACGCCGGCCGCCTCGACGCCGATGCCGTCGGGCAGGCGGGCCGGATAGAGGCCGGTGCGGAAGTACGTGTCGGCGAAGTTGAGGCCGACGGCCTCGTGCCGGATGCGTACCTCGCCCGGGCCGGGGTCGCCGACGGTGACCTCCTCCCACTTCAGGACGTCGGGGCCACCGGTTTCGTGGAAGCGGACGGCGTGTGCCACAGGGAACTCCGAAGGACGTGAGCGGATGCGGTACGGGTGGGGTTCGGGCGGAGGCGCCCGGAGGCTCGGAGGCCCGGAGGCCTTCCGGTCCTAGACCTCGCGCAGCATGAAGCCGCGCTGACCCGGGCGGCGGTTGGGCACCATGCCGAGGCGGGCGAGGGTCTCGTCGGCGGAGTCGTAGTACTCGCCGAGCTTGTAGATCTTCTTGGCCTCGGGGCCGGTGGCGATGTCGCGGTGGAGCGCGTCGGCGATCTTGACCATCTGCTCGATCTGCTCGACGGTGGTCATCCGCTCGCCCTTGCGGCCCCACAGGTTGTCCTCGTTGCCGACCCGCACGTGCGCGCCCAGCGCGATGGCGATGGCGTTCATCGGCGCCACCGCGCGGAAGGAGCTCTCGACGGTGAGCGTGGCGCCGTCGGGGACGCGGCGGATGAACTCGATCAGGTCGGCGGGGTGGCGGCCGGCGAAGCCGCCGCCGATGGCGACGTAGTTGAGCGTCAGCGGGCCGGTGTAGATGCCCTTGCGGATCAGCCGCTCGACCGTCTCCAGCTGCGCGAGGTGCGCGAGCTGGAAGTGCGCCTGGATGCCGTTGGTCTGGAGGCGCTTGAGGTGCTCCAGGTAGAACTCCGGGCCCGCCTCCAGGTACATGTCGCGGTAGGCCTGGTAGTACGCCGGCTTGGCGATCGAGGTGCCCTCGATGTCGTCGTCCGTGAGGATGTCGACGATGTTCATCTGGCTGGTGTTGATCGCGATCGTGACCTGGTCCGGCCGGGGCGTGATCTCGGCCAGCATGTGGCGGGTGTCGTAGCCGAGCCACTTGGCATCGGCACCCTCCTCCTCCGGGGCGAAGGAGATCGAGCCGCCGATCTGCAGGACCATGTCCGGCACGGCCTCGCGCAGCCGGCCCACCAGCTCGTTGAACATCGACAGGCGCTTGGACCCGTGGCCGTCCAGCTCGCGCACGTGGATGTGGAGCGCGGTGGCGCCGGCGTTGTAGCAGTCGACCGCCTTCTGCACCTGCTCGTCCATGGTCACCGGGATGTCGTCGGAGTCCTCCGGCAGCCATTCCGGGCCGTAGGGCGCCGCCTGGATGACGAGCTTTTCCTGGTTCTCGGGGTGGAGCGAGTCGTCGTGGAAATGCACGGTGCTTCTCCTTGTGGTGAAAGTGATCGCGTGTCCGGGGGCAGGTGGCGCGTACGGCGGCCGGACCTGGGGACGGCGGCGGAACCGGAGGGCGCGCACCGCCGGGGGAGTGACCGGCCGCGCCCTCCGGGGACCGGCCGCCGGTGCGGTGGTGTCACCGTAGGGCTGGGCACGCGCGGCCGTTTGGCCTGGCGGGACACGTCACTTGACCATCGGGGACACGTCCAGGGCCGTACGTCCCGGCGTACGGGACGGACCGGCCCCGGCACGACGGGACCAAGGACCGGCGGGACCAAGGACCGGCGGGCCCCCGCACGGCTGGGACCGAGGACCGGCCGGCCCGGGTTCAGTCCCGGCCGGTCGCCCCCGCGCCGCCGCGGGCCTTGCGCCACTCGCGCGGGCCGCTGCCGAACTGCTCGTGGAACCAGCGGGAGAACGCGCTCAGGGAGGAGAAACCGAGCAGTTCGGACACCTCGGTCAGGGAGCGGTTGGGGTTGGCGACGAACTGCTCCGCGAGTGCCGTACGGGTGGAGTTGAGCAGCGAGGAGAAGGTCTCGCCGGTACGGGCCAGATGGCGGTGCACGGTGCGCCGGTCGACGCCGAGGCTGCGGGCGATCTGCTCGATGGAGCAGCGTCCCGTCGGCAGCAGCGCCTCGATCAGATCGCGCACCCGGTCCACCTCGGAGGCGCCCCTGGGGGCCGCGATGGGCTCGAAGTACTGCCGGGTGTACTGGCGCATCTGCGCGTCCGCCATGGCGTTGGGCGCGTCCAGGTCGTCGGCGTAGAAGACGATGCCGTTGAAGCCGCGGTCGAACTCCACGACCGGCCCGAACAGGCGCCGGTGGCCCGCCGTGTCGCGCGGGGCGCGGTGGGCGAAGCAGACCGACGCCGGGCGCCAGTGCGGACCCAGGAACTCGCGCAGGACGCGGTGGAACACGCCCACGGCCAGCTCCGTGCCCTGCCGGGTCGGCATCGGCTCGCCCGGCCTGACGTCCACCTTGAGGGTCGCCACGCCGTTGCCCTCGGAGAGCCGCGCGTGCAGCAGCTCGTTGTAGGTGTGCTGGTGGCGGATCAGCAGGCCCAGCGCGCTGCGCACGTCGGGTTCCTCGCGTACGAGCAGACTGATCGGGCCGAGATTGGAGAATCTGCGCAATTCGGCGAGAAGCAGCCCGAAGTCCTCGCGCCCCGAGGCCGCGGCCGACAGCTCCAGGAGCCTGACCACCGCCGAGCCGGAGATCCACCGGTCCTGGACGGCGAGGTCGGCGGGGTCCAGGCCCACGCCCTTCATCAGGGTGCGCGGATCCAGGCCGAGGGAACGGCTCAGCTCGACGTAGCCGTTCAGTGCTGCGGTACGGGCCAGGGGCCTCATGGGCACGCTCCAGGGACAAAGGTCCCCAGAAGTTAAGTTCGATGTCCCGTGACGTCAAGCAGGGCGCCCACGTGATTCATAGCATCCCCGTCGACGCGGGCCCGCACGGCGACCCGCGCCGCACGCGCCGGCCCGGCGCGCACGCGCGGAGGGCTGGCGCACCGCCGCGCCCCACCCGCCCCGACCTCTGGGAGACCGCCGAGATGACCAACCTCGCCACCCTGCTGGTGCACTCCGCCGCCACCCGCGCGGATCACGTCGCCGTACGCCACGACGACACGACCCTGACCTACCGGCAGCTCGACGAGGCGAGCGCCCGCCTGGCCACGCTGCTGCGCGAGAAGGGTGTCGGACCGGGCGACCGGGTCACCATGACGATGCCCAACGTGCCGCTCTTCCCGGTCGTGTACTACGGCATCCTGCGGGCCGGCGCCGTGGTCGTACCGGTGAACCCGCTCCTGAAGGCCCGCGAGGTGGCGTACGTGCTGCGCGACGCCGGGGCGCGGGCGGCACTCGTCCACCCGATGTTCGCGGACGAGGTCTCCGAGGCGGCCGCCGCGACCGGGACGACCTGCCTGGTCACGGGACCGGAGTCGTTCCACGACCTGCTGCTCTCGGTCGAGCCGGCGACCGAGGTCGCCGACACGGCGGACGACGACACGGCGCTCATCCTCTACACCTCGGGCACGACCGGCACCCCCAAGGGAGCCGAACTCACCCACCGCAACCTGCTGTCGAACGCGGCCACCACCGCCGAGACCCTGCTGCTCCTGACCTGCGACGACGTCCTGTTCGGCGGCCTTCCGCTGTTCCACGCCTTCGGCCAGACCTGCGCCCTGAACACCGCCGTCGCCGCCGGGGCCACGCTGACCCTGCTGCCGCGCTTCGACCCGGCGCGCGCCCTGGAGATCATGCGGCGGGACGGGGTCACCGTGTTCCTCGGAGTGCCCACCATGTACTCCGCGCTGCTGCACGCCGAGGGCCGGGAGGAGTACGACCTCCCCGGGCTGCGCCTCGGGGTGTCGGGCGGCGCCGCGCTGCCCGTCGAGGTGCTGCACGGCTTCGAGAAGGCCTTCGGGGCGACGGTCCTGGAGGGCTACGGCCTGTCGGAGACCTCACCGGTGGCCGCGTTCAACCACCCGGACCGCCCGCGCCGCCCCGGCTCGATCGGCACACCCGTGCGGGGGGTCGAGATGAGGCTGGTCGGCGAGGACGGCTCCGAGCCGGCGCCCGGCGAGGTCGGCGAGATCACCGTGCGCGGCGAGAACGTGATGAAGGGCTACTTCGGCAACCCGGCCGCGACCGGGGACGCCGTGCGCGACGGCTGGTTCCACACCGGCGACCTGGCCCGCGTCGACGAGGAGGGCTGCTACTTCGTCGTCGACCGCAAGAAGGACATGATCATCCGCGGCGGCTACAACGTGTACCCGCGCGAGATCGAGGAGGTGTTGTACGAGCACCCCGCGGTCGCCGAGGCCGCGGTCGTCGGCGTGCCCCATCCGCTGCACGGCGAGGAGGTCGCCGCGGTCGTCGTCCTGCGCCGCGGTGCCGAGGCGACGGACGGGGAGATCCGCGCGTACGTCAAGGAGCGCGTCGCCGCCTACAAGTACCCGCGCATCGTCACGCTCGCCGACGAGCTCCCCAAGGGCCCGACCGGCAAGATCCTCAAGCGCGAGATCACCGTCACCGTGCCGCAGAGCCACTCCTGACGCGGACCCGCTCCTGACGCGGGACTTCTGACGCGGGCCGCCGCCGGGCCGGGCCCGGCCCCGGACCCGGCCGCGTCACTCCGTGATGCGGACCGCGAGTGCCGGCCGGATCGCGGCCGCGCGGCGGGCCGGACCGACGGTGACGAGGAGGGAGGCGGCGAAGGTGGCCGCCGCCAGGACGCCGACACTGGCCCACTCGATCGGGAACCCTCCTTCGAGCCCCTCGAAGGCGGCGCTGTTCTGGTACATCAGCCAGGTGGTGAGCACCCCGAGGAGGGAGCCGAGCACGATCCCCTCGACGGCGATGAAGGCGCTCTCCCAGAGGAAGGACCGCTGCACCGTGCGCGCCCGGAAGCCGAGGGCGCGCAGGATGCCGATGGTGCGCCGGCGCTCGCGCACCGAGCGGACCATCACGACACCGAGACCGGTGATGCCCACCCCGAGACCCAGGGCGAGGAAGCCTTCCATGAGGCGGAAGAACGCGGTGCTGGAGTCGAACTGACGGCGCACGTCGGAGGCGATCGGGGTGGCGACGAGGCTCGACGACAGGTACTCGCCCTGGAGTTCGGGCGCCAGCGCGTCGGCGGACACCCCGGGGCGGGTACGGACGAGCGCGGACGCGTTCTGCGCCTGGCCGCCGAACTGCTCACGCACGGCCTGCTCGCCGGCGACGACCGGGTACACGGTGGAACTCGCCCCCGTGCCCGGGTAGAAGACCATGCCGTTGTCCAGCACACCGGCGATGATCTTCTGCTCGCTGCGCCCGGTGCGCGGGTCCGTCAGCGTGAGCGTGTCGCCGGGGTCGTAGTAGTCGCCCGAGGGACCGCCGGTGCTGCCGAAGAAGCCGTCCAGGACGACGTACCGAGGGTTGGTGGCCAGGGCCTGCCAGACCGCCGCGTCGTCGTCGAGACCGGTCAGCCGCTCACGGAAGGTGATGCCGGTGATCGCCCCGTCGGGCACCCCGACGACGGCGGTGTCCAGAGGCTGGGCACTGCGCCCGCCGGGGTCGCTGGCGCGCCCGGCGGCGTTGAGCAGCGGGGTGACGGCGGCCGTCCGGTCGGCGGTCGGTCCGCCGCGCAGCAGGTCCGGCAGCCGCCCGCCCGCCACCTGCGGGTTGTAGTCGAGACGGAGGGAGTACCCGGCGGTGGCGTCGGCGACCGCGTGGTCGACGCTGGCGCCGAGGATGCCCGAGATCTCGGTCAGCAGGACGAGGACGAACACGATCAGCGTGTACATCACCAGCGTGGCGCCCGTACGGAAACGCTTGGCCAGCGGATACGCCACGGCGAGCCGCGCCGCCAGGCCCGACTCCGAAGGGCGTTCCAGGAACCGGCGCAGCGGGCGCACCAGGACCTTCTGGTTCTCGCTGACCAGAACGACGGCGGAGAAGGCGGCCAGGGCGCCCTGGATGACGTACACGGACATCGAGGGCGTGTCGAAGATCGCGGGGCGGACCACCGGGGCGATCAGCGTCCAGGCGAGCACGGCGCCCGCGACCAGCGAGGTCGCGGCATGCCGGGGCATCACACGGAGCAGCGCCGGAATCGCGAAGGCGAGGGCGAGCGCCGGCATGAGGTACGTCGCCTCGGCCTGGCTGCCCGCGATCGCGGGGACGGCGGCGACCGCGAACAGGACCGAGAGGGCGGTGCACACGACGAGCAGCCTGCGGCGCGGGCGGGCCGCGGGTGACGAGGGAAGGTCACGGATGGCGGCGATGATGTTGAACCTGCTGATCCGCGTGCTCGTGCCGAGGATCGCCGCGAAGGCGATGAGCAGGCCCATGGCCATGCCGTTCAGGATGCTGGTCGGGGTGACCGCGAAGACGATCCGCAGACTGCTGCCGCCGACCGACCAGCCCTGGAAGATCTCGGCGGCCACCACGGCCACACCCCAGCCCACGGCCACGCCGATGCCCACCGCGGGCAGCACGGAGAGCAGCGCGTAGGACGCGCCCTCCAGGGTGAAGGAGCCGACGAGGCGCGAGCGCTTCATGCCGACGGCGCGCACCATGCCCATCTGCGCCTTCCGCTCCTCGCCCAGCATCACGAAGATGTTCACGAGCAGCAGGGCGCCGGCGATGATGCTGAAACTGCCGATCATGAGGAACAGCGCGCCGAGCGAGTCCCCGGCCGCCTTGGCCTCCCGCAGCACCGTGTGCTTCGGGGTGTCGACCTGCGCCTGGGAGGCGAGCGGGCCGAGTGCCGTGCGGATGTCCGCGGACACGGGCTCCGTCAGCGCGTCGCCGCCCTCGACCCCGCCGCGGTTGGACACGAACGTCACCGAGCGCGGCTCCGTCCCGGCGGCGCGGGCGGCCGCGTCCAGCGACCCGGGCGGCAGGAAGGCGTCACGGTTCTGCCGCCCGCCCAGCCCCACACCGGCCAGGCCCTGCTCCGGCACCACGCGCTCCACGCGGTACGTGTGCTCCGCCCCGAACAGATACAGCGTGACCGGCGCGCCCGCGCCCACATCGAGAGACCTCGCCAGCGGCTCGTTGATGACGACATGCCCGGGCTTCGGGTTCGCTCCGCCGAGCCCCGGGTCGCCACCGGCCCGGCCGAACTGCGACGCCTCCGCGAAGTCGACCTGCCAGGCCAGCACCCGAGGCTCGGCGACCGGCCGGCCGTCGGCCCGGGTGACCGCCGACGCCTGCGTGGCCTGGGCGTGCAGCACACCGTCGACGTCCGGGCTGTCCGCGAGCCCCGCCAGACGCCCGGCGGCCGCCCGCCCGGCCGGTCCGGCAGGGGTGATGACCCGCTCGTCGACGGGCCCCAGGGTGCGGTACGCCTCCTGGCGCACCGAGAAGTTCAGCGTGTCCCCGACCACCAGCGCGCCGATGATGATGGCCGTACCGAGCACCGAACCGCCGACGACAAGCGCCGCCTCGGTGCGCCTGCGGGCGAGCTGCCGGAAGGCGAGCCGACGGGACACGGGCTGCCGCAGCGCGACCCACACCAGGGCGCCGAGCGCGAGCGCCAGCGCTCCGAGCAGCGGGACGAGCAGGTTCGGATACATGATCAGCCCCGGGAGAGATCGGCGGCGGCCTCCGCACCGCCCGGTACGTTCTGCCGGACGTCGCCGACCAGCCGCCCGTCGCGCATCCGGATCAGGCGGGGGACCCGCGCCCCGATGGCGCTGTCATGGGTGACGAGGACGATCGTCTGGCCCTCGTCCCGGTTCAGCGCGCACAGCAGGTCCATGACCTGGCCGGCCATCGTGGTGTCGAGGTTGCCGGTCGGCTCGTCGGCCCACACGACGGCGGGCCGGCCGACCAGGGCGCGGGCGATGGTGACCCGCTGCTGCTCGCCGCCCGACATCTCGCTCGGCCGGTGCCCGACGCGATGGCCGAGGCCGACCCGGTCGAGCATGGCCAGGGCCCGGCTCCTGGCCTCGTGCGGACGGGTCCCGACGAGCAGCAGCGGCAGCTCGACGTTCTCCACGGCGGAGAAGACCGGGATCAGGTTGAACGCCTGGAAGACGAAGCCCATCGTGCGGGCCCGGTGCTCCGTGCGCACCGCGTCCGACATCGCGAAGAGGTCCCGGCCCTCGATCTCGACGCGCCCGGCGTCGATGTCGTCCAGGCCCGACAGGCAGTTCAGGAGCGTCGTCTTGCCGGATCCCGACGGACCCATGACACCCACCATCTCGCCCGGCCGGACGGCCAGATCCAGATCGTCGAGGGCCGTGACCGCCACGGAGCCGGTCCGGTAGATCTTGCGTACTCCGGTGGCGACGAGAAGTTCCCGGTCGGCGTTCATGCCTTCCATCCGACGCCGGGAGGCCCGCGCACGCCTACGTCCACTCGGTGCAGTCCGCCAGGGCCGAACGGCCCCATCGAGGGGCCGCGGCCGCGTGGGGGACCACGCCCGTCAGAGCATGTCAGTGCATGTCAGAGCGCGTCAGGGGCAGGTCAGGGCAGATCAGAGCAGGTCGGAGCAGGTCGGAGCTCATCAGGACGGTCGGAGCGGGTCAGAGCGCGTCCGGGCCGCGCTGCCCCGTGCGCACGCGCACCACGGTCTCGACCGGCACCACCCACACCTTGCCGTCCCCGATCCGGCCCGTGCCGGCGGCCCGGACGATGGCCTCGACGACAGGTTCCGCGTCGGCGTCCTCGACGACGACCTCGATACGGGCCTTGGGGACCAGGTCCACCCGGTACTCGGCGCCCCGGTACACCTCGGTGTGCCCGCGCTGGCGCCCGTAACCACTGGCCTCGGTGACCGTGAGCCCGTGGATGCCGAGCTCCTGGAGCGCGTTCTTCACCTCGTCGAGGCGGAACGGCTTGACGATCGCGGTGACCAGCTTCATGCGGAGGGCTTCCTGTCCTTGGCGAGCGGGGAGACGGGGGAGGTGACGGGGGACGCGGAGTGCAGCGGTCCACCCGCGTGGCCGAGCACGCCGTGATCGTAAGCGGTCTCCGCGTGCACCGTCTGGTCGAGTCCCGTCCGCTCCTCCTCGGCGGAGGCCCGCAGCCCCATCACCCGGTCCAGGACCTTGCCGATCCCGTACGTCGCGAGGAACGTGTACGCCGCCACGACCGCCACCGCGACGGCCTGCCGACCCAGCTGGCCGAGGCCCCCGCCGTAGAACAGGCCCTCCTTGCCGCCGGTCATCACCGAGGTCGCGAACAGGCCGATCAGCAGCGTGCCGACGACACCTCCGACGAAGTGCACGCCCACGACGTCGAGGGAGTCGTCGTAGCCGAAGCGGAACTTCCAGGCGACCGCGTACGAGCAGACGACGCCCGCGGCGAGCCCGACCACGGCCGCGCCGGGCATCGAGACCACCCCGCACGCCGGAGTGATCGCGACGAGCCCGGCGACCGCGCCCGACGCCGCGCCGAAGGTGGTCGGGTGGCCGTCGCGCCGCTGCTCGACGAAGAGCCAGCCGAGCAGGCCGGTGCAGCCGGCGACGAGGGTGTTGAGGAGGGACGCGGCGGCCAGGCCGTTCGCGCCGAGCGCCGAGCCGCCGTTGAAGCCGAGCCAGCCGAACCACAGCAGACCGGCGCCGAGCATCACCATCGGCAGGTTGTGCGGCCGCATCGCGTCCTTCTTGAAGCCGATGCGCGGGCCGAGCACCAGGCAGAGCGCCAGGCCGGACGCGCCCGACGCGATCTCGACGACGAGTCCGCCCGCGAAGTCGAGGGCGCCGAGCGACTGCGTGATCCAGCCGCCGGGACCCCACACCCAGTGCGCCACGGGAACGTATACGAGAAGCATCCATACCGGCACGAACACGAGCCAGCCCGCGAACTTGGTCCGGTCCGCCACCGCGCCGCTGATCAGCGCCGCCGTGATGATCGCGAAGGTCAGCTGGAAGGTACTGAAGAGGAACGTGGGCACCGTGCCGGTGAGGCTGTCCGGGCCGATGCCCGCGAGGCCGAGGTGCCCGAGGCCGCCGATCAGGCCGGCGAAGGCGTCGTCGCCGAACGCGAGCGAGTAGCCCGCGACCAGCCAGACCACCGTGACCAGGGCGATCGACACGAAGCT
Organism: Streptomyces sp. NPDC048623; assembly: GCF_040650755.1. Classification (NCBI taxonomy): domain Bacteria; kingdom Bacillati; phylum Actinomycetota; class Actinomycetes; order Kitasatosporales; family Streptomycetaceae; genus Streptomyces; species Streptomyces sp. NPDC048623. The sequence continues at coordinate 314,332 of NZ_JBEZHV010000008.1, read as the reverse complement.
CATCATCAGCATGTTGAGGACGCTCTTCGTACGGACCATGCCCCCGTAGAACAGGGCCAGGCCCGGGGTCATCAGCAGCACGAGCGCGGTGGCGGCGAGCAGCCAGGCGGTGTCGCCGGTGTCGAGCCGGGGTGCGGCGGCGAGGGGCATCAAGGGTGTCTCCTCCTACGGTGTCGGGGAGAGCCTCACGGCGGCGCGTTTCGCGATGCGAACACGGACGTTTCCGTGGTGTTTCGTGTTGCGGGGAGATTGCCGGACGGGAACAACTCAGGGACAGGAGTACGTGAAACTGTCCTCCGCCTCAAGCGGTGCGGCGTCGCCGCGCAGCACCTGGAGGCGGGCGGTGCCCCGGAAGCGGCCGGGGCCGCTGACCGTCCAGCGAAGGTGGACGGTCACGCGTGCCTCGCCCCTGCGGGCCGTACGGGTCAGCTCCTCCGACTGCTCGCCCTCGCCCCGCAGCCAGCGGTACGTCACGGGCCCGCCCCGGCCGTCGGTGGTCAGGACGCCGATCACGTCGGCGGTCTGCCCGCAGTGCAACGCGGCGGTGGGGGCCTGGACGTCCGCAGCCGTGACGGTCGGCCCTGGGCCGGGGCGCAACAGCGCCAGCCAGAGCACGACGGCGGCCGCGGTCAGGACCGCGGTCGCCGCGGACCAGAGGCCGCGTCGGCGACGGCGGCGGGCCGGTGCGGGGCCGCGGGACTGCCACAGGGCGCTGAGGGCGTCCTGCTCGTCGGTGGGGACGCCGGGACCGAAGCGCAGCAGGATGTCGCTGTCCGCGGCTGCGTCCGCGTCCGCGTTCCTGTCCGCGTCCGCTGCGGGGCGTGGGCCGGGAAGGCGGTCGCGGTGGCGCTTGCCGAGGACGGTGGCCTGGGCGTCCGTGGCGTCCGTGGTGTCTGTCGATACGGTGCTCGGCCGGGCGGTCGACTCGGCGGTACGGCTTCGCCTGCCCAGGGCGGTGGGCTGCTCGTCGGAGGCATCCGCAGCCGGATTCGCAGCCGGATTCGCGGCCGGAGCCGAGGCCGGGGGCACGGACGGGGCGACGGGTGCGGTGACGGGCGGTGGATGCTCGGGCGTTCGCGGGGCGAGGCCGCGCGGCGCGAGGTCCGGCATCGCGGCCGCTGCCGCCGCGCGCAGCGCGGTGCGCCGCAGGAAGTGCGCCGGGAGCACCGCGCGTCCGGCCACCAGGGCCGCGCGGGCGGCGCCGAGGCCGTCGGACTCCGCCACACTGCCGCAGCGGACGAACAGCTCCGCCGCCGGTGACCCGGGCGGCGCCCACGCGTCGCCGAGCGACCGGGCGAGAGCGGCCCACGCGGCGATATCGGCGCGCTGGAGATCAGCCGTGGACATGCCGTCGCCCAGCGCCATGGCAAGGGCCGCTTCGGTGAGCAGGGCGGTGCCGTCCGGACCGAGGACGACGCAGTTCCCGGTGAGCGATCCGTGGGCCAGTCCGGCCGCGTGCAGGGCAAGGAGGGTCTGCGCGGTCTCGTTGAGGACACTGGCCACGCTGCCCGCGTCCGGGCCGAGGCCCGGCCCGGGAGCATCGGCGGCCAGCAGGTCCGTGAGCGTGGGAACGGGCGGGCGTCCGGTGATCAGCCACACCTCCCCGGCCTCCACCACGAGGTCGACCGTGGCCGGCGTGCCCGGCAGCCGCAGCCTGGCCACCCCGAGCACCGCCGCCTTCAGCCGCTCCCGTGCGCCCTCTCGTACGGGCAGGGTGCGGTCGATCCGCAGGGCGCCCAGGGCGGGCTCGTCGGACCGGTCCGGAAGCGGCAGCAGCGCGTGCCATGTGCCGTGACACCCGGCGCGCGACCAGTCCGACAGGGGCCGCCCCGTGACGGTGGTGGCTGTCGTCATGTCGTTCCGTTCTCTTTCCCCGGTCCCTTTCCCGCTCAGCACGGCGGCGCGTCCAGGGAAGCGGTCTGCGGTCCGTTCGCGGCCGTCGGCGTGCTCGTGAGGGCGACGACCCAGGTGCCCCGGCACGGGTGGTTCGAGAAGTCGGCCTCGAAGGTCACGGCGTAGTGGGTGGCGCCGGACAGTTGCCGGGTCCGGGAGCCGTAGGGGTTGGCGGGCGTGTCGACGTAGTAGTCCGCCGTGAGGGTCAGCGGACCGGTGCCGGTGGTGTCGACGGTGACGTCCGCGATCAGCGTGCCCGGGGCGGGCCCGCGCTGCCACGAGCCGATGACGAGCGTGACCGTGCCGGGCGTGGGCGCGGCCGGAGTGGTCGTGGCCGTCGTCGGGGTGGCGGGCCGGGTCGTCTCGGGCGAGGGTGCGCCGTCCGTGGGGGAGGCCGTCGAGGGTGCCGGGCCGGGGGTGTCGGTGGCGGACGGCGAGCCGTCGGCCGTCGGCGTGGCCGTGGTGGCACCCGGCGTGGCGGAGCCGGAGGGGACGGGCGCGACGGAGGCCGTCGGCGCCTCCCAAGGCACCGAACTGGCCGCCGTGGTCGCCGTGTCGGGCGGCCGGGTCGTCACCGCGGCGATCCCGCCCGCGACGACCGCCAGTGCGGCGGCGCCGGCCGCGGCCTTCCAGCCGCCGCGCTTCAGCCGGCCGAGCAGGGTCAGGGCGCCGGCGGATCCGTCGAGCGCCGCCGTCGTGGTGAACGGGAACAACAGGGCGAGCAGAGCGGTGAGTTCGGCGAGCCGGCGCCGTCCGCGCTGCTCCCAGCCGGCGCCGTAGCCCTCGGTGGCGGCCCGCTCCAGGTCGGCGAGGAAGGCCTCGACGGACGGCCGGTCCGCCGGGTCCTTGGCCAGCCCCTTGCGCAGCAATCCCCGTACGGAGGAGGGAACTTCGCCCAGCTCGACGGGCGCCCGCAGATGCTGGAGCCGCAGCGCGGTCACGTCGTCGGCGGCGAACGGCCGCCGCCCGGCCAGGCATTCGTAGAACACGGCCGTCGCCGCGTACACATCCGCCGCCGGTCCCGCGGGCTCGCTCCGCCACTGCTCGGGAGCCATGTAGGCGGGCGTGCCCGCGGCCTCCGTCTCACGGCCGGTGCGTGCGGCGATGCCGAAGTCGGCGAGAGTGCTCGTGCCGTCGGCGCGGACCAGCACGTTCTCCGGCTTGTAGTCCCGGTGGACCACCCCGGCCGCGTGGGCGGCGCCGAGCCCGAGCAGCGAGCCCTTGAGCAGGACGAGCGCGGGCTCGGGACCGGTCGTCGTGTGCCGGCGCAGCAACTGGCGCAGGCTGACCCCGTCCACCGCCTCCATGACGATCGCGGCACCCCGGCGCGCCTCGACGTACTCGTACAACCGCACCACGCACGGGTGCCGCAGATCGCCGAGCAGCCGGGCCTCGGCCCGGAAGCGGGCCAGGAACTCCGTGTCTCCGTACAGGCGCCGGCTCAGGTACTTGATCGCGACCGGCACGCCGGTGGCCGTGTGCCGGGCCAGGACGACCCGCCCGCCGGCACCCTCGCCGAGCGGCCGTACGGTCTCGTAGCCGGGGACACTCCACTCGTCCGGGGCCGCGTCCGGGGCCGCGTCCGGGGTGCGCGCCCCACCCGCGCCGTCCGTCATGCCGTCCCCTCCACGGCCGAGCCCACCGCCGTCGTCACGGGCGCGCCCTTGGCGGTACGGCGTCGGCGCACCCGCCGTACCAGCCACCGCACCGGCGCCGCCCACACGGGGAACGCCACCAGGGCGACCACGGCCCCCATGACGACCGTGTCCCACGGCGCGGCCACCCGCCCCTCCAGGAGATCCCCGATCCGGGAGCGCCACGCCAGCAGGGCGAGCAGCAGGAAGCCGTACGTCCCGACGCCGACCGCGAGGCCGTACGCCGCCATGCCGGCCTGGCGCGGTCCGGGCCGCCTGCCCGCGCGCAGATCCCGCCACAGACCTTTGCGGAAGTAGGCGCTCGCCTCCTCGCGCAGGCGCGGCACGCGCAGGGCGTCGGTGAGGGCCTGGTAACCGTCCAGCGGCATCAGGGGGTTGAAGTTGTAGAGGGTGTTCAGATAGAGCCCGAAGGCCAGATGGAAGAGGACGGCCGAGGCCGGTCCGGCGGGCAGGAAGGCCGCGCCCGCGGCGCACCAGCCGGCCAGCGCCGCGGTCGAGACGGGCCCGGAGAGCGCCACCACGACCCGCGAACGGCGCGAGCCGAACCACATGTCGCTGGTGTCCACGAACGCGAACGGCATCCCCATCATCAGCAGGAACCCGCCACGGCGGACCTTGCGGCCGTACGACTTCACGGCCAGCGCGTGCGTCGCCTCGTGGACGACCAGGGCCGACACGTACCCGGCGATCAGCAGGACCGGTCCCCACGCGCCCGCGCCGCCGAAGTCGAGCAGATGCTGCCGACGCTGCGCGGCGAAGAACGCGACCAGGCCGCCGACCACCGACAGCCAGACCAGGGTCACCCCGGTCCGGGTGAAGAAGCGCCAGCCGAAGGCGTCGTAGAGGCGGCCCGCGGCCCGGTCGAGGCCGGGGACGGAGATCTCCAGCTTCAGCAGCGCCCGGTACAGCGCCCGGCCCGCCCGGCGCCAGCGCCCGGCCTCCGCCTCGTCCGGCCGGCCCGGCAGGCCGCGCAGCAGGCCGGCGCCCGCGAAGGAGGCCAGCGCGGCCTCGATGCGCGGCAGCGCGAGTTCGCCGAAGCGCTCGGCGTACGCGAACAGCAGGTCCCGTACGGTGTTCTCGCCGTCGACGGCGTTCCAGAGGAAGACCTCACGCTCGTCCAGCTCCAGATACACACCGGTACGGGTGTTGTTCAGCACCCAGCGCGACGCACCGCGGTCCGTGGGCACCTGCTTGAGCGCCCAGCCGGAGCGCCGGCGCGGGCGCGCGGTGAGCGGGCCCTTCGCCTCGGGCGCCTCCTCCTGCTGCTGCACGGCGGTGGGGAGCTGGGTGAACTGCGTGCCCACGACGACGGTGCGCGAGCCGATCCGGGCGTCGCGGGGCTGCTCGAACACCAGGCGTACGTCGCCGACGGACAGCTCCGTGCCGTCGGCGAGGTGCGCCGTACCGCCGTGCAGCTCGGTACCGGCGACGGCGGTGCCGTTGAAGGAGTCCAGGTCCTCGATCCGGAACCCCGACTCCGCGCGCACGATCCGGGCGTGCCGGCGCGACACGCTGGCGTCGGAAAGGACGACGTCGTTGTCCGCGCCCCGGCCGAGCGTCGTGACCGGGCCGGTGAGCGGGACGAGCAGCGCCGGGTCGTCGAGGCCGCGGAGCTGCGGAGCGGCGTACGAGGTCGGCGTCGCGCCGCGGCGGAGCGTGCCGCAGCGCAGGCAGTACGGGAAGTCGCGCCGCACGTGGACGCGGCAGACATGGCAGAGCATGTGGTGGCTCGGCTCAGCCCGCGCCGGAACCGCTGGTGAACGTGCCCTCGTCGAAGCCTCCGCCGCCGTCCGTGGCCGGGCCGGCGTCAGGGATGTGCGTGGCGGCGGCTCCGAGGTCGGGGGCGGTCAGGCCGCCCTGGACGATGATGCCGCCCTGCACGATGAGGCCGTTCTGGACGATGATGCCGTCGCCTCCGGCGTCGTCCTCGCCGCCTTCGCCGCGCTCGTGGATGCCGCCGGGACGCCGGCCGGTGTTGTCCGGCGCACCGCCGTCGTCTCCACCGGAGCCGCCGCCTTCGCCGCCGCCACCACCGGGGCGGCGGCCGATGTTGTCCTGTGCGCCGCCGCCGTCTCCGCCGCCACCGCCCTGGCCACGGCCGCCGCCACTGTCGCCGGAGCCGCCGCCCTCGCCGCCACCACCGTGGCCGCCGCCGGTGTCACCACCGCTACCACCGTGGCCGCCGTCTTCGCCGGAGCCACCGCCCTCGCCGCCTTGACCGCCGCCGGAGCCACCGCCCTCACCGGAGCCGCCCCCTTGACCACCGCCGCCCTGACCACCGCCCGAGCCGCCGTTGTCCCCGTGGCCGCCGTCCTGACCGCCACCGCCTTGGCCGCCGCCGCTCTGGCCGGGACGGCGTTCGGTGTTCTCCTGGCTGCCGCCGCTGTCCCCACCGGAGCCACCGGAGCCACCGCTGTCCCCGCCCTCGCCGGAGCCGCCGCCCTCGCCCTCACCGCGCTCGTAGATGCCACCGTGGCCGAAGTGACCGGAACCGCCGCCGTCGAAACCGCCGTCACCGCCGGGCCCGCCGAAGCCGCCGAGACCTCCTTCGCCCCCGCCGAGCGAGCCGTGCCCGCCACCCGTGCCGCCGAAGTCCCCTCCGGATTCTCCGAATCCGCCGAAGTCGCCGAAACCCCCTTCGGAACCGCCGAGTCCGTCCCCGAAACCGCCCCCGGAGCCCAGGTCGCCGCCACCGTCCCCGAAACCGCCGGGGCCGAGGTCACCGAACGATCCGGAGTCCCCAGAGCCTCCGAACTCCCCGAACTCGCCGAACTCGCCGAAGTCACCCGCGCCGCCCGGTCCGTCCAGCCCGCCCGGTCCGTCCAGCCCGTCGAGCAGACTCCCGCCGTCGCCGAGCCCCGAGCCGTCGAGGGCACCCCCGATCAGACTGAGGGAGTCGGACGCCGCCCCGTCGAGCGCGTCCGCGGCGTCCCGGTAGCCGCCCAGGTCGGTGGCCAGGTCATCGCCGGCCGCGTCGGCTGCGGACACATCGGCTGCGGCCGCGTCGGCTCCGGACACGTCGAACTGCGCCAGCGCATGCGCCGCGTTGCCGAAGAACAGCGACGACTTGGACAACCGCGCGTCGAGGGTGGCCGGGCCTTCCCCGGCGTCCGATTCCACGTGGAGCCGACGCAGCTCGGCCACCTGCTCGGCCGTCAGGCCGAGTGTTCGTGCGACCTCGTCGACGTCGCCGTCGAGCTGGGCTCTGAAAGCCGGGTCGACGGCGAGGCGGGCCATGGCATCGCGGAAGGCGTCATCGGTCATGTGCTCTTGTCTCCGTCGGTCGGCGCGCGCAGGCTGATGCCGATCCCGGCGGAGTTCGGGACCTCCCAGGCCGGTGGTTCACCACCATTTCCGGCCATCCCCACCGAAGTCTGCGGGAACGTTATAGGGGCGCCGCTCCCACCCGCGCAAGGCCCGAAGAGGTCCGTACCGAAGGGTGCCCCAGGGGCGAGCGCCTTTCCGTGGCGAGGTGGCCGTGACGGGCGCCGCGCGAGAGGCTGGAGAGGCAGGCGCGTGCGGGGAGGGCGAGCCCCGATGACCTGCCCCGACCCGAGCCGACACAGAGGGAGTGCCATGGCTTTCGTGCGGATCCTGTACGCCACCGAGCATGGCTCCACACAGGAGATCGCCGAGCGGATCGGTGCTCGCCTCGGCGCGAGCGGTCATCACGTCGAGGTCGGGGCGCTGGGCACGGCACCGGGCACGGGTGCCGACGGACAGGAGCTCCCGCCGGCCGACGCGTTCGTGGTGGGGAGCGCGGTGCACGACGGGGCCTGGTTGCCGGTGGCGGAGTCCTTCGTCCGGGGGAGCGCCGAGCAGCTGCGCGGACAGCCGGTGTGGATGTTCAGCGTCGGGATGAGCGCCGCCCTGCCCCGGCCGTTGCGGCGGCTCGCGGAACGCGTGGTGCAGCCGGGGATCGCCGCGCTCGTCGACGCCGTCCGTCCGCGGGAGCACCGGCGCTTCTCGGGAGTGATCCGGCGCGAGCACCTCGACCGCAAGGGCGCCTTTATCTTCCGCGTGCTCGGCTGCCGTTACGGAGACCACCGGGACTGGGCGGCGATCGCGGAGTGGGCCGACGGCATCGCCAAGGAGCTCAACGTGCTGCCTACGCACGGCTCTCCGTAGCATCGCCGCACCCACCGCCGTCGCGCCCCTTCCACGGCCGACCGGCCGTCGAAAGGGGCCGGGCGGCCCTGTGCGCGGTGGCCCGGTCGGAGCACAGTGGAGGTGCCGGGCCCGGACGAGGCGGTCTCCCGCACCCGCCGGTCCCGCCGTCAGGGAGCGTGAGTGGCCATGATGTTCTGGTACGGCAACGGAATGAGCGGATGGGGCTGGTTCGCCATGGCGGCCGGGATGATCCTTTTCTGGGGCCTCCTCATCGCCGTCGTCGTGTTGATCTTCCGCACACTGGACCGGGCCACGGAACGGCACGCGGAACGGCCCGCGCGCCAGGGGCCGACGGCGCCCGAACAGATTCTCGGCGAGCGGCTCGCCCGCGGCGAGATCGACGAGGAGGAGTACCGCAGGCGCCTGGCCGCCCTGCGGGGCGGAGAGTCGTAGGGCACTGTCCGGCGGATCATGGCCGGGTCCGCGACTCCCCCGGAGCTGCGCCTGGGAGGTGCCCCCAGCACGGCACCTCGCTGCTTCCCCTCGGCCCTGGCGGGCCTGGGGAGCCCCCATGCACCGGACGCCGCGGCTTGTCCGCCCCTGATCCGCCGGACAGGCCCTTGGGGTGTCTCGCCGCCCCGACCGTCCGGATGCGGGCTGAGGCGCCCCCGGTCACCCTGGGACCATGGCCGGTCGGATGCCCGGGGAGCCGGGCGGACACCGTGACGCGCTCCGTGAGCTGACCGCACGGCACGGAGCGCGCGGCGGTCTGCTGCCGGCCGCGCTGGAGCGGACGCGGGCGCGCACCGCCCGGGCGCCCGGGGAATGGGCCCCCGAGGTCGCCGCGGCCGTCGGGCTGCCCGGCGCCGCGGGGCTCGGTCCCGCCGGCTACTTCGCCGATCTCGCCGCACCGCGCGGCGAGCGGCATGTACGGGTGTGCACCGCGACGGCGTGCTTCGCCGCCCGCGGCGGACGGCATCTGGGGGAGGCCGAGCACGCGCTCGGTGTGACCGCCGGACACGTCGACGCCGACGGCCGGACCTCCCTGCAGGCCGTGCACTGCCTCGGCTACTGCTACGCGGGCCCCGCCGCACTCGACGGCACGCTTCCCCGCGCCGGCCACGACCTGGCCGACCAGCTCGCCGGCCGCACGCCCCCGCGGGCGCCCGCCATCCCCGCCGCCGACACCACCGGAGCCCCCGTCCTCCTCGCGGGCATCCTGAACGGTGAGCCCGCATGGGGCGTCTGGCGCAGTGCGGCGGCCGCGCGGCGCCCCGAGGACGTACGCGAGGAGATCGCGGCCTCCGGGCTGCGCGGGCGCGGCGGCGCGGGGTTCCCCGTGGCCGCGAAGTGGGCGGCCGTGGCGGGAAGGCCGGGTGCGGTGGTCGTCGCCAACGGGGACGAGGGCGACCCCGGCTCGTACGCCGACCGGCTGCTGATGGAGGAGGACCCCGACCGCGTCCTCGCCGGGCTGGCGCTCGCCTGCTTCGCCTGCGGCGCACCGCGCGGGACCGTCCTTGTGCGCTCCGAGTACCCGAGGGCGATGGCCCGCCTGCGCCGGGCGGTACGGGACGCGGTGGCGGCGGGCGATCTCGCCGAGTCGGTCGAGACCGCCGGGCCGCGCCCGTACGTCGAGATCGTCGAGGGGGCGGGCTCCTATGTGGCGGGGGAGGAGACCGCGCTCATCGCCCGCCTCGAAGGCGCCCGCGGCTGCGCCCGCCCCCGGCCCCCGTACCCCACCGACCACGGCCTGTGGGACGCGCCGACGGTGGTCAACAACGTGGAGACACTGGCCGCCGTGCCCTGGATCGTCCACCACGGAGGTGCGGCGTACGCCCGGCGCGGGCTGCCGGACGAGCCGGGCACCAAACTGGTCTGCCTGTCCGAGCGGTTCGCCCGCCCGGGGGCGTACGAGATCGAACTCGGCACCTCCGTACGGGAGATCGTCACGCGGTACGGAGGCGGGCTCAAGGACGGGCGGGCATGCGTTGCCGTCCAGATCGGCGGCCCCCTCGGCGGCTTTCTCGCGGGGGACGCCCTCGACGTCCCGCTCGGCTCCCGGGCACTCGACGAGCACGGTGCCGCACTCGGTCACGCGGGCCTCGTCGCCTTCGACGCCGACACCGATCCCCGCGAACTCCTGCGGCATCTGTGGGAGTTCGCCGCCGACGAGAGCTGCGGAGCGTGCTCGCCGTGCCGGGTCGGCACCCGGCGGGGGCTCGAACTCGCCCGCGAGACCGCCGACATGGACGACGCCGCCGGTGGCGCCCCCGGGGAGGCGTACGAACGCCTGGCGCGGCTGATGGGCGAGGCGAGCCTCTGCGCCTTCGGCCGCCGCGTACCCGCCGCCGTCCGCAGCCTCGCCCGCGCCTATGGCACCGCCCTCGCGGGGTGGGACCGGTGACCGGGCCCCAGGCCGCCCGCGTCACGGTCGACGGTGTCAGCGTCGAACTGCCCGCCGGGGCGAGCCTGCTCGACGCGGCGCGGGCCGCCGGTGCCGAGCTGCCCGCCCTCTGTCACGACGACCGCCTCCGGCCCGCCGGATCCTGCCGGACCTGCCTGGTGCGGGCGGACGGGCGGACCGTCGCCGCCTGTGTCACGCCCGCCGCGCCAGACGCGACGGTCGACACGGCCGGCGAGGACATCCGGAGCCTGCGCCTGGACGCCGTCGCCCTGATCGCCGGCGCGCTCCCGCCGTACGCGCTCGCGGCGGACTCCGTCAGCGAACTGGCCGACGTCTGCCGGGCGTTGGACATCGAGCCGGACGAAGGCCGAAGCCCTGCCGCCGCGCCTTCGCGCGGGCGCGACGACACCCACCCGTACGTCCGTCTCGACCGCGACCTGTGCATCGCCTGCGGCCGCTGCGTCCGGATGTGCGCCGATGTGCAGGGCACCTTCGCCCTCACCCTCACCGGGCGCGGCGCCGACACCGTGGTCGCCCCGGGCACGGGCGGCTCCTGGGCGGAATCCGAGTGCGTGGCCTGCGGCGGCTGCGTCGACACCTGCCCCACCGGCGCGATCACCCAGCCCGGGCCCGGCCAGGGCCTCACCTCACGGCGCCCGGACCCCGGCCGGGTGCGGACCACGTGCGGCTACTGCGGCGTCGGCTGCACCCTCGACGTCGTCACCCGCGACGACCGGGTCGCCGCCGTCCTCCCCGCCCGGGACGGCGCGGTCAACCAGGGGCACGCCTGCGTCAAGGGCCGCTTCTCGTACGGCTACCTCACCTCGCCCGAACGCCTCACCGAACCCCTGGTCCGGCGCGCCGGCGTCCTGACACCCGCGACCTGGGAGGAGGCGATCGGTGTCGTCGCGGACGGACTGCGGGACGCCGTCGAGAACCACGGGCCCGACGCGGTCGCCGTGATCTCCTCCGCCCGCGCCACCAACGAGGAGAACTACCTCGTCCAGAAGTTCCTGCGGACCGTCATCGGCACCAACAACGTCGACAACTGCTCCCGCCTGTGCCACGCGCCGTCCGCCGCCGGTCTCACGGCGTCCTTCGGCAGGGCCGGCGGCACCGACTCCTTCGACGACGTGGCGACCGCCGACTGCCTCCTCGTCGTCGGGGCCAACCCCGTCGAGGCCCACCCCGTCGTGGGCGCCCGGCTCCTCGAACGCGCCCTCGACGGCGCCACCCTCCTCGTCGCCGACCCGCGCGCCGTCGGCCTCGCCCGCCACGCCGACCTCCATCTGCGCCCCCGGCCCGGCACCAACGTCGCCCTCTTCCACGGCCTCGCCCATGTCCTCGTCGCCGAAGGACTGACCGACCCCGCGTTCCTCGGCGAGCGCGCCACCGGCCTCGACGCACTCACCACCCTGCTCGACGCCTACCCGCCGTCCCGCGTCGCGGAGATCACCGGCGTCCCCGCCGCGGACATCACGGCGGCCGCCCGGCTCTACGGGACCGCCGAACGCCCGGCAATCCTGTACGGGCTCGGGGTCACCGAGCACCTGCACGGCACCGACGGCGTCCGCACCCTCGCCAACCTGCCCATCCTGCGCGGCGCCGTCGGCGGCACGGGACGGGGGTTCGGCATCAGCCCGCTGCGCGGCCAGAACAACGTCCAGGGCGCCTCCGACATGGGAGCCCTGCCCGACCTGCTGCCCGGCTACGGGCGGGTCACCGACCCGGCCGCCCGCGCCCGCGCCGAAGCGGTCTGGGGCCGTCCCGTACCGGCGACACCGGGACTGCGGATCCCCGAGATGTTCGAGGCGGCCCGCGACGGGCGGCTGCGGGCCCTGTGGATCATCGGCGAGGACGTCTGCGCCACCGACCCGGACAGCCGACGCGTCGCCGAGGCGCTCGACACCTGCCCGCTGGTCGTCGTCGACGAGCTGTTCCTGGGGGAGACCGCCCGGCACGCGGACGTCGTCCTGCCCGTGGCCTCCTGGCTGGAGAAGGACGGCACCTTCGTCAACTTCGACCGCCGGTTCCAGCGGGTCCGCGCGGCGGTGCGGCCACCGGGCGCGGCCCGTACCGACTTCGCCGTCGTCCATGCCGTGGCCGCCGCGCTCGGCGCCGGCCTCGGCTGCCCGACCCCTGCCGAGGCCCTCGCCGAGTGCGGCCGGGTGGCCCCCGACTTCGCCGGGCTCTCGTATGCCCGCCTCGACCGCGAGGGCGCCGTCCCCTGGCCCTGCCCCTCGCCCGACCGGCCCGGCGAAGCCACCCTGTACACCGAGGAGTTCGCCACCCCGGACGGCCGCGCCCACCTCTCCGCCGCCCCCTACCTCCCGCCGGGCGAAGCGCCGGACGCCGCCTATCCGCTGCTCCTCGTCACCGGACGCCGCTGGGCCCACTACAACTCCGGCAGCATGACCCGGCGCGGCGGCAACCTCCTGCTCGACACCCGGGGCCGGCTCGACCTGCATCCCGAGGACGCCGCGCGGTACGGGGTGCGGGACGGCGCCCCCGTCGTCGTCGACAGCCGCCACGGACAGGCGCGCCTTATCGCCCGGGTCGGGCCCGACCTCGCCCCCGGACAGGTCTTCTGCGCCTTCCACTTCCCCGGCGACGGCGTCAACTCCCTCACCTCGGAGCACGCCGACACGGTGACCTCGTGCCCGGAGTACAAGGTCACGGCGGTACGGCTGAGCCCCGCCTGAGCCCCGCCTGACCGTCTCCGGGACCTCCGGCCCCTGCGGCCGCCGTCCGAAGGGCGCAGAGTGGAGGGAGAGCGACCGCGCGCTGATGCCGGGAGGCGAGGGCCATGGCCGCGACCGGAACACGACACCGCCCGGACGAGCACCACGAGCACCAGGAGCACCACGGGTACGACGAGCACCACGGGTACGACGAGTACGTCGAGCACCACGCCGGCCTGTGGGCCCGGGTGGGCGACCGGCTGATCGTCGGCGGTGCCACCGTCGGAGACGAAGGGCGCGACGGCGAGATCGTCGGCCTGCACCACCCGGACGGCACCCCGCCCTACGACGTGCGCTGGTCGGACACGGGCAGGACCACCCTGGTCTTCCCCGGACCCGACGCCCGCGTCCAGCACTTCCCGCCGCACGCGCCCTCCGACGCACCCTCCGGGCCGGGCACCGCCGCGCCGCGGTCCTGAACGACCTCCCCCGCATGGGCCGAACGGTCCCCGTCCCGTACGGACCGACCGGCCCCGGCCCGACTGCCCCGCTCGGCACTCGGCGCGCCCCGCCGGGCCGCGGGACGGTGGAGCGACAGGGACCGAGGGAGGACACCATGGGGACCGTGCGCCACGTCGTACCGTTCACGGAGCTCGCCCGGCAGGACGTCGGCCGGGTCGGCGGCAAGAACGCCTCGCTCGGCGAGCTGACCACCCGGCTCACCGCCGCCGGCCTCCGCGTCCCACCCGGATTCGCCACCACGGCGGAGGCGTACGAGGACCTCCTCGGCGTCGGTGACCTGCGCGAACGCGTCGCGGCCCAGATCGACCGCCTGCACGGGGGCGCCCGGCTCGACGAGGTCGGCGCCGCCGTCCGCTCGCTCTTCCTCGCCCGGCCGCTGCCCGCGCCGCTGCGCGACGCCGTGCTCACCGCGTACGAGAAGCTCGCCGAGCAGACCGGGATCCCGGAGCCCGAGGTGGCCGTACGCAGCAGCGCCACCGCCGAGGACCTGCCGGAGGCCAGCTTCGCCGGCCAGCAGGAGACGTACCTCAACGTCCGGGGCGGCGAACAGCTCCTCGACGCCTGCCGGCGCTGCTACGCCTCGCTCTTCACCGACCGGGCCATCGACTACCGCGAGCGCATGGGCTACGACCACCTCGCCGTCGCCCTCTCCGTCGGCGTCCAGCTCATGGTCCGCTCCGACCTGGCCGGCGCCGGCGTCGCCTTCACCCTCGACCCCGAGAGCGGCTTCCCGGAGGTCGTCGTGGTCAGCGCGGCCTGGGGCCTGGGAGAGACCGTCGTCAGCGGGCAGGTCGATCCGGACGAGTACACGGTCTTCAAACCGAGCCTCAAGGACCCGGCGCTCGACCCCGTGATCGACGTACAGATCGGCGCCAAGCGCGTGAAGACCGTGTACGCCGACAACGGCCTCACCCGCACCGTCGACACCCCCGACGGCGAACGCGGCCTGCGGGTGCTCGGCGACGACGAGGTCTGCACCCTCGCCCGGTGGGCCCTGGCCGTCGAGGAGCACTACGGCTGCCCCATGGACCTCGAATGGGCCAAGGACGGGCGCACCGGCGAACTCTGGATCGTCCAGGCCCGCCCCGAGACCGTGCAGTCCCGTCGCCGCGCCACGACCCTGCGCCGCTGCCGTCTGACCGCCACCCCCGTGCCCCCGCCCCTCGTCGAGGGCATCGCCGTGGGCGAGGCGATCGGCCGCGGACCCGTCGTGGCCCTCGACGCGCCGGTCGACCTGGACCGCTTCCCGCAGGGCGGCGTCCTCGTCACTACCGTCACCGACCCCGACTGGGAACCGGTCATGAAGCGGGCGTCCGCGATCGTCACCGACCACGGCGGCCGCACCTCGCACGCCGCCATCGTCAGCCGCGAGCTCGGCGTCCCCGCCGTCGTCGGCACCGGCGACGGCACCCGGCTGCTGCGCAACGGCGCGCCCGTCACCGTCTCGTGCGCCGAGGGCGAGCGCGGCCGGATCTACGAGGGTCTGCTGCCGTACGAGGAGACCTCGACCGACCTCGCCGAACTGCCGGCCACCCGCACCCGGGTCACGCTCAACCTGGCCGACCCCTCGGCCGCCTTCCGCTGGTGGCGGCTGCCCGCCGACGGCGTCGGGCTCGCCCGGCTCGAGTTCATCGTCGCCCACCAGGTGAAGGTCCACCCCATGGCCCTGCTCCACCCGGAACGGCTCGACGCCCACGACCGGCAGGTCGTCGACCGGCTCACCGAGGGCTACCCGGAGCGCGGGCAGTACTTCGTCGACCGGCTCGCCCACGGCATCGCCCGGATCGCCGCCTCCCGCTGGCCGGCGCCCGTCATCGTGCGCACCAGCGACTTCAAGACCAACGAGTACGCCAAGCTCCTCGGCGGGCGCCCCTTCGAACCCGACGAGGCCAACCCGATGATCGGCTGGCGCGGCGCGAGCCGGTACTACAGCCCGGGCTACCGCGAGGGCTTCGCCCTCGAATGCCGGGCGCTGCGCCGGGTCCGGGACGAGATGGGGCTGACGAACGTCGTCGTCATGATCCCGTTCTGCCGCACCCTCGGCGAGGCCGACCGGGTGCTCGGCGTGATGGCGGAGGAGGGGCTCGTACGCGGCGAGAACGGGCTCCGGGTCTACGTCATGGCCGAGATACCGGCCAACATCATCCTGGCCGAGGAGTTCGCGGAACGCTTCGACGGCTTCTCCATCGGCAGCAACGACCTCACCCAGCTCACCCTGGGCGTCGACCGTGACTCCGAGGCCCTGGCCCATGTCTTCGACGAGCGGGACCCCGCCGTCGTCCGCAGCATCGCCCTGCTCGCCGCGCGCGCCCACGCCGTCGACCGCCCGGTGGGCCTGTGCGGCCAGCGGCCCAGCGACGACCCCGGATTCACCGCGCTCCTGGTCCGGGCCCGGCTCGACTCCATCTCGGTCGCGCCGGACAGCTTCGCGACGGTCAAGCAGCATGTGGCCCGCGCGGAGGCCGCCGACGCGGGGGAGGAGGGCGGCGGTGACGGTCGGGGAGCACCGTGACCCCGCCCGGGAGGACGGGCGGAACGACACAGGGCGGACGCCGATCTGGAATGGGTCTTTCGGCCCTGGGTGCGGCAGTGTCGCGAATGATGAAGTGGCCTCACGTCCTTCCCCATGCCGCCCGGTCCGAAACCCGCCGCTCGCCGGCGGTCCGCCCCAACCCATCCGGAGCCTTTCGTCATGGACACCGTCACTCGTACCCCCGCCGTCGCAGAGACCGCCGAGCTGCGCCTCGCCGAGACCGGCGACGAGGAGGCCCTGCGCCTGCTCGCCACCGCCCACCTGGGCCGGGTGAGCTTCACGCACCAGGCGCTGCCGACCATCCGCCTGGTCAACCACCTCGTCGACGAGGGCCGCATCATCCTGCGCACCCGGAGCGGGACCGCTCTGATGCAGCAGGCCCTCACCGGCGCCATCGTGGCCTACCAGGCCGACGAACTCAGCCCGCACTCGCTGGAGGGATGGAGCGTCATCCTCACCGGCGTCGTGACCGTCGTCGAGGACGCCGAGCTCATCGAGCGGTACCGGGACAGCCTCGTTCCCTGGATCGACAAGCAGGCGGACCGGTTCCTCAGCATCCGGCCCGGTGTGATCACCGGCTACCGCATCGTCGCCGCCGTCTGACGGCGCCCGACGGGACCTGACCCGCAGGGAGAGCACGCGGGGCGAGACCTTGCGCGAGGTCGGAGAGACCTTGCGCAAGGTCTTTACCGCATTCAAAGGTTGCACTACTTTTCGGCAAGATTCAGCAACCACTTTCAAGTCACCGGCGTCAGGGACGGCGCCGGGGCTTCTCCCTTGCCGCCCACAGGAGCCGTCGTGTCCTCGTCGCCCACCCCTGCCCGCACGCGCGGAAGACACCGTCTCGGGACACGCGCCGCCACCGCGGTCCTCGCCGCCGGCGCCGCCCTCGCCGCGCCGCTCACCCCCGTCGCCCTCACGACCCCCGCCGCGGCCGCGACCGGCGGCCCGCTGGGCGCCCGCTACGACGCGACCGGCGCCAACGTGGACTTCCGCGTCCACTCCTCCCGCGCCACCCGCATCGAGCTGTATCTGTACACGGCCGCGACCGGCGTCCAGGAGGCCGCCAGGATCGCCCTGACCCAGGACTCCGGAACCGGGGACTGGGCGGTGTCCGTGCCGGTCACGACGATCCGCCAGCAGTACGGCATCACCGGCCCGGTCTACTACGCCTATCGCGCCTGGGGCCCCAACTGGCCCTACGACCCGGCGTGGACCAAGGGATCGAGCGCCGGGTTCCTCACGGACGTGGACAGCGCCGGCAACCGGTTCAACCCGAACAAACTGCTCACCGACCCGTACGCCCTGGAGCTCAGCCACGACCCGCTCACTCCCGGCGCTCCCTCGAAGACCGTCTACGGCACCGGCCCCTCGTACCGCACCCTGGACAGCGGCCCCCAGGCGCCCAAGGGCGTCGTGCTGGCAGCGGACACGACGAGCACCGGCACCAAGCCCACCCGGGCGCTGAAGGACGACATCGTCTACGAGGTCCACGTCAGGGGCCTCACCAAGAGCGACCCCTCCATACCGGCGGCCTACCAGGGCACCTACAAGGGCGCCGGGCTCAAGGCCGCCGGCCTCGCGGCGCTCGGCGTGACCGCGGTGGAGTTCCTGCCCGTGCAGGAGTCGCAGAACGACGCCAACGACGTCGACCCCACCGGCACCGCGGGTGACAACTACTGGGGCTACGAGACGCTGAACTTCTTCGCCCCGGACCGCCGTTACGCGGCCGACAAGAGCGCCGGCGGGCCGACCCGCGAGTTCAAGGAGATGGTCAGGGCCTACCACGACGCCGGGATCAAGGTCTTCACCGACGTCGTCTACAACCACGCCGCCGAGGGCGGGCCGTGGAACGCCGGGGACAAGAACACCTACAGCCTGCTCAACCTGCGCGGCCTGGACAACCCCGCCTACTACTCGCTGACCAGCGACATGCAGGCGTCCTGGGACAACACCGGCGTCAACGGCAACCTCAACACGTACAACCCCGTCACACGTGCCCTGATCACCGACTCGCTCGCGCACTGGAAGGACGACCTGGGCGTCGACGGCTTCCGCTTCGACCTCGCGCCCGTGCTCGGCAACACCTGCGAGCACGGCTGCTTCCAGTACAGCCGCACCGACCCGAACACGGCGCTCAACCGCATCACCGCCCTGATGCCCCCGAGGCCCGCGGGCGGCGGGGCCGGCACCGACTGGATCGCCGAACCCTGGGCCCTGGGCAGCGGCACGTACCAGGTCGGCAACTTCCCGGCCGGCTGGTCGGAATGGAACGACAAGTACCGCGACACCGTGCGCCGCGACCAGAACGCCATGGGCAGCGAGAACGTGACCCCCAGCGACCTCGCCACCCGCTTCGCCGGCTCCTCCGACCTCTACCAGGCAAGCGGGCGCGCCCCCTGGAACTCGGTGAACTTCGTCGTCGCGCACGACGGCTTCACGCTCGCCGACCTCTACCGCTGCAACACCAAGAACAACAACCAGTCCTGGCCGTACGGCCCGTCCGACGGCGGCTCCGACTACAACATCTCCTGGGACCAGGCGGGCATCGCGGCCGACCAGCGCAAGGCGGCCCGCAACGGCCTCGCCCTGCTCATGCTCTCGGCCGGGACGCCGATGATGACCGGCGGCGACGAGTACCTGCGCTCGGTCAACTGCAACAACAACGCCTACAACCTGGACTCCTCCGCCAACTGGCTCACCACGTCGTGGACGTCGGACCAGAGCACCTTCCGCACCTACGCCCAGCGCCTGATCGCCTTCCGCAAGGCCCACCCGGCCCTGCGCCCGGCCAACTTCTACGGCGCCGCTGACGGCAACGGCAACGGCATGGGCCAGCTCGACTGGTTCACCCCGGCGGGCACCGCGCCCGACGGCGCCTACTGGGGCAACGCCAACAACCACGCCCTCGCCTGGCGCTACGACGGCACCGAACTCGGCGACCCGAACAGCGCCCTCTACGTCGGCTACAACGGCTGGTCCGGCGACGTCGACTTCACCCTCCCCTCACCCGGCGCGGGCAAGAACTGGTACCGCGTGACCGACACCTCCACCTGGGCCGAGGGCGCGAACCAGGTCGCGCAACCGGGCGCCGAGGCGCTGATCGGCGGAGCCGGCACCGTCTACCGCCTCCACGGCCGCGCCACCCTCCTCCTCGTCGCCAGGTAGGCCCCAGCACCCCCTCCCCGAACGGCCTCGTCGCCGCCCCAGAGCCGCGGGGCGGCGGCGCGGCAGGCCCGTACGTCCTCACGCCAGGAGCCGCCCTCATGCACACCCCCATCCACCGACCCCCACCCCCGAGACGTGGGAGTCCCCGGCGGCCGGCCGGTCTCGCCCTCCTCACCGCCCTGCTCGGCATGCTGGCCGCGCTGCTGCCGGCCGTGACCGCGCACGCGGCGACGACCGCGACCGTGTACTACAAGCCCTCCGCGAGCTGGACCACCGTCGACATCCACTACGCCCCGACCGGCGGCAGCTGGACGACACCCCCCGGTGTGCCCATGACCGCGGCGTGCGCCGGCTGGTTCCAGAAGACGATCGACCTGGGCACGGCCTCAGGGCTTGCCGTCACCTTCAACAACGGCTCCGGCGTCTGGGACAACAACAACGGCGCCAACTACCAGTTGAGCAGCGGCATCTCGGCGGTCGCCAACGGCGTGGTGACCACCACCGACCCGTGCGCCGCCGCCCAGCCGACCTCCGCGACCGCGTACTACTACACCCCGACGCGCAACTGGCCGGCCTACTACCTGCACTGGGCGCCCACCGGTGGCAGCTGGACCACCGTCCCCGGCACCCGGATGACGGCGGCCTGCACCGACTGGGTCAGACTGACCGTCGACCTCGGCACCGCCACCACCTGGCAGGCCACCTTCAACAACGGCTCCGGCACCTGGGACAACAACAACGGCGCCAACTACCAGCTCGGCACCGGCACGATCACCGTCAAGGACGGCGTGATCGCCCACACCGACCCCTGCGCGGCCGTCCAGCCGGACACCACCGCGCCCACCGCACCCACGGGCCTGGGCACGAGCGTCACCGACACCTCCGTGGTGCTCACCTGGAACGCGTCCACCGACGACGTGGGCGTTACCGGCTACCAGGTCACCCGCACGGGCGGCAGCGGCGGCACCGCGGTGGCCGACACCACCTCCACCGTCCTGTCCGCCGCCGGCCTGGAGGCCCGTACCGCCTACTGCTGGACCGTGAAGGCCCGGGACGCGGCGGGCAACGTCTCCGCCGCGAGCGTGCAGCAGTGCGCCACCACCGGTGACACCCCGCCCGCCGCCGACCCCGGCGCCCCGCTCGGCGGCGACCCGCGCAAGGACCCGATCTACTTCGTCCTCACCGCCCGCTTCGACGACGGCGACAGCTCCAACAACCGCGGCGGCAGCCAGCACGTGAAGTCCGGCAACGCGGCGAACGACGACCCCATGTTCCGCGGTGACTTCAAGGGCCTGATCCAGAAGCTGGACTACATCAAGGGCCTCGGCTTCTCGGCGGTGTGGATCACACCGGTGGTGCTGAACCGCTCCGACTACGACTACCACGGCTACCACGGCTGGGACTTCTACAAGGTCGACCCCCGCCTGGAGTCCGCCGGCGCGAGCTACCAGGACCTGATCAACGCCGCCCACGCCAAGGGCATGAAGATCTACCAGGACGTGGTCTACAACCACTCCTCCCGCTGGGGCGCCAAGGGCCTGTTCGTCCCCACGGTGTACGGCGTGCGCGACACCCAGTGGAGCTGGTACTACGACCAGCCGGACAGCGGCTTCGCGTACGACGGTCTGACCGTCGAGCCGGTGTCGGGGAAGTCGTACTACAACGGCGACCTGTGGTCGACCGCCGAGCCCGCCGGGAACACGTGCCCCAACTGGGGTGTTCCGACCGGTGCCAAGAGCGCCGAGGGGTACACGATCTACAACTGCCAGTGGCCCGGCCCCACGTCGAAGATGTTCCCGTCGGCGTACTACCACCAGTGCTGGCTCGGCAACTGGGAGGGCGAGGACTCGCGTTCCTGCTGGCTCCACGAGGACCTGGCCGACTTCAACACCGAGAACGCCGCCGTGCAGCAGTACCTGATCGGCGCCTACAACAGGTACATCGACATGGGCGTCGACGGCTTCCGGATCGACACCGCCGTCCACATCCCGCGCACCACCTGGAACCGGCGCTTCCTGCCCGCCATCCAGGACCGGGTCACCCAGAAGTGGGGCGCGCAGAAGGCGAGGGACTTCCTCGTCTTCGGCGAGGTCGGGGCCTTCGTCAACGACAAGTGGAACCGCGGCTCGGTCAACCACTCCGCCCAGTTCTTCACCTGGAAGGAGCGCAAGGAGTACGACGCCGACGACACCAGGGCGGCGCTCGACATGTACGCGTACGAGGAGACCCAGGGCCCGGCGAACCAGCCCACCTCGAACAACGCCTTCCTCGACGGCAACTCCTACCGCACCCCGGACCACAGCCGGTTCAGCGGCATGAACATCATCGACATGCGCATGCACATGAACTTCGGCTACGCGTCCAACGCCTTCAACAACGGCAAGGACTCCGACGACTCCACCAACGACGCCACGTACAACGTCGTCTACGTCGACAGCCACGACTACGGCCCGAACAAGTCGAGCACGCGCTACAGCGGCGGCACCGACGCCTGGGCCGAGAACATGGCGCTGATGTGGACCTTCCGCGGCATTCCCACCCTCTACTACGGATCGGAGATCGAGTTCCAGGCCGGAAAGCAGATCGACTGCGGGCCCACCTGCCCGCTGGCCACCACAGGCCGCGCCTACTACGGCGACAAGATCGCCGGCGACATCACGGCGAGCGACTTCTCGTCCGTCTCCAGCGCGACCGGCACCGTGGCCACCACCCTCCAGCAGCCCCTGGTCAAGCACCTCCAGCGGCTCAACCAGATCCGCCGGGCCATCCCCGCGCTGCAGAGCGGCCAGTACTCCACCGAGGGCGTCAGCGGTGACATGGCCTTCAAGCGCCGCTACACCGACACCACCACCGGCGTCGACAGCTACGCCCTGGTCTCCGTCGGCAACGGCGCCACCTTCACCGGCATCCTCAACGGAACCTACAAGGAGGCCGTGACCGGCCAGACCGTCACCGTCACCAACGGCACCCTCAGCGCCCCCGCCTCCGGCAAGGGCAATCTGCGGGTGTACGTCCTCGACCTGGGCGGCGCCAACGCCGCACCCGGGAAGATCGGTACGGACGGGCCGTACCTGAAGTGACCGCCTGACGGTCTGACCTTCCGACCGCCTGACCCTCGACGTCGGCCGTCACCCGCGGCCGGCGTCGAGGTGGAGGGCAAGGAGGGGACAGGCCGCGGCGGCTCGGCGGGCGTGGGCGCGCAGATGGCCGGGGACGGACCGGTCCTTCACGATGGGGTAGCCCCATTCGTCGAGCTCGATCAGCTCGGGCAGCAGTTCGCCGCACAGGCCCTGTCCGGCGCAGGCGATACGGTCGATGCGCAGGGTCTTGGCGCCGGTCGCGGGGGTCGCGCGGGTCGCGGGGGTCGCGGGGGTCATCGCCAGGTCTCCGGGGGTACGGCGGGCGGTACGGGGATCCGCGGCGGCCGGTGGGCCGCGGCACAGGCGCCCTGGGCGAGGTGGAGGCCGACGTCGTCCGCGAAGACGCGTAGGGCGGAGGCGGCCAGGCGGGCGGCGCCGTCGGGGTGGCGGCAGGCGCCCCGGTCCGGTAGCAGCCCGACCCGCCGGTGCAGCCGTCGCAGCAGGTCCGCGTCGGCCCGTCCGGCGGCCAGCGCGGCGAAGTCCTCGGCCACGGCGGGCAGTCCGAAGCGGCACGGCCCGCACTGACCGGCGCCGTCGGCGGCGAGGTACGCAAGCATGCGCGCCGTCTCGGACAGCCCGCAGGCCGCCCGGGGCAGGGCGACCAGCACGCCCGCACCGGGTGCGGCGCCCAGCGACGCCAGCGCGCGCCGGGCGAGGGGCACATGGAGGCGCTCCACGGGAAGCCAGGTGCCGCCGAACCCGCCCAACAGGAGCGCCTGCAGGGACTCCGTACGGCCTCCGGCGCGGCCCAGGACCACGTCGAGGGGTGTGCCGAACGCGGTCTCCAGGACGCCCGGCGCCGCGACCGCGCCGGAGACGGTGACGAGCAGCGTGCCGGGCTCGTCCGGCGTTCCCGCCTGCCGGAACCAGTCGGGTCCGTAGCGGGCGATCAGGGCCAGGTGGGCGAAGGTCTCGGTGTTGCTCACCAGCGTGGGGCGGCGGGCGACACCGCGTTCATGGGTACGGGGCGGGCTGCCCTGCGGGCGCGCCGGGCCGCCGTTGAGCCAGCGCACCAGAGACGTCGACTCGCTGGAGACATAGGTGTGCGGAAGAGCGTGGAGGCGCAGCCGCACCGCGTCGAGACGGGCGTGCCGCCGTTCGTCCAGGGCCGCGCGCAGCTGCCCGGACCGGACGGCGCGGGTGCGGGGCAGACACACATGGACGGTGTCGGCGCCGACCGCGGTCGCGGCCAGGACCGCGCCGTCCAGGACCAGATGGGGTGCGACGGCGAGCAGGAACGCGTCCTTGCGGCTCGCGGGTTCGCTCTCCATCGCGTTGACGACCACCACGGCCCGGCCGCCCCGTTCCGCGACCGCGCGCAGCTTGCGGGCCGTGGGGAACCCGGCACCGCCGCGCCCGGTGAGCCCGGCCGCCTCGACGGCCTCCACCACGCACATCGAGGTGCCGGTTCCGGGCGCCGGCGGGCCGTAGTGCCGCAGATGATCGGCGAGGGTGGCCGGCGCACCGGTGGCGTACAGGCCGGAGAGGAGCCGGGGCGCGTGGTGCGCCGGGGAGTAGGGCGCCGCGTCCGGCGTGGCGTCCGTCGTTCCGTTCATCGTCCGCCTCCGGTCAGGACCGTCGGCGTCACCGCGGCGCGCTGCGCCCAGCCCGGCTGGAGCGGCCCGGCGGCGAGGAACGCGGTGAGCACCACCGGTACGGCGATCGCGGCCACGGCCGCCGTCAAGCGCCCGGCGACATGTCCGGGACCGGCCTTCGCCAGCCGCCACCACACGGCACCGACCACCGCCGCGAGGCAGGCGGCGTACAGCCACAGCTGGAGGGGGAGCCGGGTGTCGGTGCCGGTCCCGGCGCTGTGGAAGAGGGCCAGGGGCCAGGCGGCGTACGCGAGCCAGTGCACGGCCTTCCAGGAACGTACCCCGAGGCGGCGCCGCAGCGCGCTGGTGA
Organism: Streptomyces sp. NPDC048623; assembly: GCF_040650755.1. NCBI lineage: Bacteria > Bacillati > Actinomycetota > Actinomycetes > Kitasatosporales > Streptomycetaceae > Streptomyces > Streptomyces sp. NPDC048623. The sequence continues at coordinate 290,321 of NZ_JBEZHV010000008.1, read as the reverse complement.
CGAGGACCGCGAGCAGCAGGTCGAGCGTCGCCGTGCCGAGCCCGAGCCAGAGGGGCCGGTAGGACGCCCCGTACGGCACCACCGTCACCGCCCAGCTCAGATGCACGAACGGATCGAGCACCGCGGTCACCACATGCGCGCCGAGGAACACCAGCGTCAACAGGGCCAGGTTGCGGTGCAGCAGCCCGATCTCGAAGCGGCCGATCCGGCGGGGCGCGGCCCGTCCACCGGAGGCGATGCCGAGCACCACGGTGGCGGTGAGCAGGACCAGCGCGAGGGTGCCGCCCGCACGGCTCGCGTACCAGAGAGGGCTGCCGGTCAGCGCCAGGGTCGTCGTCATCGCGGGCCTCCGAGGTCCGGGCTCCGCGAGCCCGGAGGCGCGGGCGCGGGGGCGGGGGCGGGGGCGGGGGCGTGCGAGTCGGGTGGCCAGCCGCCGAGGCGTACGACCCTGCCGTCGAGGCCGGTGAGCCGGGCCGGCAGGGCGGTGCCGCGCAGCCAGTCCGGCGCCCGCTCGCCCAGCACGATCGCCGCCGTGCTGACGGCGTTGGCGTCCACGCAGGTGGCGGCCGCGACGGTGACCGTGCGCCACGCGGGTACGGCGGGTTCTCCGGTGGCCGGGTCGACGATGTGGTGCAGGACCCGTCCGCCGCGCCGCCAGGCGCGCACCCGGATGCCCGAGGTCGCCAGGGCCCCGCCGGTCACCGCGACGGCGGCGCCGCCTTCCGGCGCCGGCCGGGCGTGGTCGTCGGCGAGCGCGATCCGCCAGCCGCCCTCGGGAGCCGGTCCGGCGGTCGCCAGGTCGCCCCCGAGGCTCACCAGGACGCCGCAGCCGGTCGCCTCCGCGGCCAGCCGGGCGGCACGGTCGGCGACCAGCGCCTTGGCGGTGGCACCGAGGTCGAGGCGGGTGCCCGCGGGCAGGCACAGCCGGCGCGTCCGCGGGTCGAAGACGATCCGCCGCCAGCCGGGCGCCGGACGGCCCACCGGGACGGGGCGGGCGTCGTCGGGGCGTACGGACGCGAACGTACGGTCGTAGCCGAGCGCGATCACCGCGCTGCCCACGGTCGGATCCACCACGCCGCCGGTGAGCCGGGCGGCCCGCAGGGCGGCCTCCAGGGCCTCGGCGAAGTAGCCGCCGACCTCCGTCTCGGCACCCGCGGCCACGTTCACCCGCGAGAGTTCGGAATCGGGCCGGAAGCGGCTGCAGGCACGGTCGACGGCGTCCAGCTCGGCGCGCAGCTCCGCTTCGGCGGCGGGCAGGGCGTCCGGCTCGGTGACCAGGAGGGCGGCCGTCGTGCCGAGGGCCGGGAAGCCGACCTGAGCGGGGGCGGGGGTGGGTGCCGGGGTGTGCGTGGTCATGACGCCCCCGTCGTGGTCTGCGGCTGCTGCTGGGTCGGGGCGGGCGGCTGGGCCGGGGGCTGGGGAACCGGGGACTGCGGAGCCGGGGCTTGCGGGGCCGGGGACCGGGGTGCCGGTTGCGTCGCGGGAGCCGCGCGCCCTGCCTCGCCCTCCTCCTCGCCGTACTCCTCGTCGTCCCGGTCCTCGCCGTACCCGTTGTCGTCCTCGTCGTTCTCGTCGCTCTCCTGCCCGTCGTCGTCCTGCCCGGTCGTGGCGGCCGTCGGCGCCGTGGGGTTCTGCACGGGCGCGTTCGCCGGCGCGGGGGAGGCCGAACCGCCGGGCAGCAGCCGGCTGTAGGTGACGCCCAGGGCCGCCGCGCCCGCCGCGGCCGTGACCGCGATCCACCGGGTGGTGCGGCGGCTGCGGCGCAGTCCGCGGTCGCGTGCGTACGACGAAGAGGCGGGGGCGGGTGTCGGCCGGAAGTCGTCGGGCGAGGGGACCATGGCAGCGCTCCTGGAGAATCGGCGGCCCGGATCGGCTGCGTGCACCTCCAGACTGTGCTCACGGCGCCCAGGAACTCGCTCACGACTTCTTCAGAACCGGTAAAGATCTCCGCGCCGGAAGTGTCTACGCCCCGCCCTGCTCGTGCCGGCCCTCCGGCCACAGCGGAAGCTCCAGGACGACCGTGAGCCCGCCGCCGGGGGTGTCCTCCAGCCCGGCCGAACCGCCGTTGACCGTGACCAGCCGGTGCACGATGGCCAGCCCCAGGCCCGTGCCCCGGGCCTGCGGGTTGCCGAACCGGCGGAAGGCGACCGCCTTCGCCTCGTCCGTCATCCCGGGCCCGTCGTCCCGCACGAACACCCGGGCCCGCCCCCGTACTGTGCCATGGCCGAGGGTGATGCTCCCGCCGGAGTCCGCGGCCTCCACAGCGTTGGCGATCAGGTTGTCCAGGATCTGCTCCAGGTGACCCGCGCCAAGGGCGCAGGTCGGCGCCGCCCCCTCGGACACGGCGGTCAGCCGGACCCCGCGCTCCTCGGCCACCGGCGCCCACGCGGCCACCCGCTCGGCAACCACCTCGCCGACCCGTACGGCGGCCGGCCGCGGTGTCGCCTGCTCGGCGCGCGCGACCGCCAGCAGACCGTCGACCATCCGCGACAGGCGCGCGATCTCCTCCTGCGCGGCGGCCAGCTCCACCGCCGTGTCCGGCTCGGCGCCGGCGGCGAGGACATCGAGGCGCAGCCGCAGTGCGGCCAGCGGGGTGCGCAGCTGATGGGACACGTCCGCGATCACGGCACGGTGGCCGTGGACCAGGGCCTCGGTGCGGGCGGCCATGGTGTTGAAGGTGGCGGCGAGCCGGCGTACCTCCGGCGGACCGGCCCCGACCTCGGCCCGCTCGTCGAGGGTGCCCTCGCCCAGCCGGCGGGCGCTGGCGTCAAGCGTCGACAGCGGACGGCTGACCCAGCGGGCGAGCCGTACGGACAGCAGCGCGGCCGCGGCGAGACCCGCGACGCCGATCGCCCCGGACCAGCCCCAGATCGCCGCGATCCGGGCGTCCAGCGGACCGGCGGAGCGGGCCAGGACGACCGCACCGGCGGGCCGGCGCACCTCACCGGCCGGTTCCGCGGCGAGCAGTCGGCCCTCGTTCTCCGGCGGCTCCGGCTCGTGCCCGGCCAGCACGTCCTCCACCAGCTCCTCCGCCTCCTCGCCCCGGGCCGCCGTACACGGCGTACCGGCCACCAGGCGCCCGGAGGCGTCGTACACCGAGGCGCAGTCCCCGGCCCGGGCCGCGGCGTCGAGTTCCTGGTTCAGGACGGTCGGGGGCTTGTTGTCGGAGAGGTGCTCCTCGGCCGCCGCGGCGATCACCCGGGTGGCCGCCCGCTGGCTGTCGCGGTAGGCGATGCGCTCGCGCGCCGTCAGCGACACCGCGAGCGGGACGACCGCGAGGACGAGGAGCACGGCCGTCAGGACCAGCAGGGTCCAGGTGATCCGGCGGGTCACGACCGCTCCCGCGACCCCTCGACCGCCCCTGGGTCCTGTCCGGAGTCCCTCGGCGGCGTCGCGGCGTCCGCTCCTTCTCCCGCGCTGGAACTCCGGACAGGACCCAGCCGGAACCCCTGCCCGTAGACCGTCTCGACAAGCCCCGGCGCACGGAGCTTGCGGCGCAGCGCCGCCACATGCACGTCCAGCACCTTCGTCGGGCCGTACCAGTGGGCGTCCCAGGCCCGCTCCAGAATCTGCTGCCGGCTCACCACCCGGCCCGGGTCGGCGGCCAGGCACTCCAGGATCGCGAACTCCTTCGGCGTCAGCGCCACCGCCCGTCCCTCGACCGCGACCTGCCGGGTCCGCAGATCCAGCGTGAGCGGCCCGTGCCGCAGGAGCTCCGGCTCGGCCGGGCGCCGGCGGCGCAGCACGGCCCGGATCCGCGCGAGCAGCTCGGCGAGGCCGAAGGGCTTGACCAGGTAGTCGTCGGCGCCTTCGTCCAGGGCCACCACCCGGTCCGCCTCCTCGCCCCGCGCGGTCACGGCGATGATCGCGGTGTCCGACCGGGCCCGCAGGCGCCGGCACACCTCGACCCCGTCGATGTCCGGCAGCCCCAGGTCGAGGAGGACGACATCGGGTGTGGGCGCCGACAGGGCCGCCCGCCCGGTCCGGACCCCCTCGACCCCGTATCCGGCCTGCCGCAGACCGCGCACCAGGGACTCCGCGATGCCCCGGTCGTCCTCCACGACCAGCACCCGCGTCTCCTCGGCGTCGCTCCTGGCCCGCGCGTTCATGCCTGCCACCTGTCCGCCGTCTCCCGTCACCCGTCTCCCGGCCGGGGAGATCGACTACGTACCCCTCCCAGGCTGCGTCGATGCCCGGACAGGCGGTAGGGGCCGTTCGGGTCCCCGTTCCGTGTTTCGTGATCAGCCGCGGTGCCGGTCCCAGTAGCGCGTGTGCGGCAGGTCGTCGTCCAGCCAGTAGGCGTCGTCCTCGGTGACCACGAGCAGCTCCTCCCACTTCACCCCGATCTCGCCCTTGCCGATGTGCGGCTCGACGGCCCACAGACCGGGCTCGCAGGGCCGGTCGGAGCCCTCGTTCCACAGCGGCGTCCGGTTCAGGCGCGGACGGATCGCGGAGGAGAGGAGATGGCCGCTGAGGTACGCGAGGGCCTGCGGGCTGAAGCCGTTGATCCGGAAGGTGGGCAGACGGGTGCCGGGGACCTTGCCGACCCGGTGCGCGATGACCGAGCCGGGGTAGTAGCTGTGGATGTTCTCGAAGCCCTGGTCGGCGATCAGCTCATCCACCTCGCGGTAGATGCGGGCCTGGGTGGCACCGCTCCTGACCAGGTCCAGGATCAGGGCGCGGTGCGGTTCGAGCGCCATGCGCGCCTCGTGGAACTCCTCGCTGTCGTCGCCGCCGAGCGTGCACGAGTAGCCCATGTCGCAGGCGATGTCGCCGACCACCGGACCGACGTCGAGGATGACGGCCTCGCCGTGGCGCAGCGGGCGGTCGGTGGGCTGGAACTGCTTGCCGAAGTGGGCCATCTTCGGGTTGAGGAGGCTGGCGAGCGCGCCGCCCTTGGGCTTGGTGAAGTCCCGGAACCGGGTCCGCTCCCCGAACCACGCGAAGCCGTAGTGGAAGAAGCGGTTCACGCCGTGGTCCCGGAGCCAGTCCTCGACGGCCCGCGCGGCCTGCTTCTCGGTGATCCCCTCGTACAGCTGCGCCTCGACGGCCGCCACCGCGTCGTAGGCGAGGCGTTGGGCCGCCTTGAAGTCGGCGAGTTCCTGCGGGGTGAACTGTTCCTTGGCCATGCGAGGGGAGCCTCTCGGAGTGTGACGAGTGGGTGGGGTGGGTGAGGTGGGGTGGGGGTACGCGGGGAGTGCGGCGGTCGCTACGAAGCGGGGGCGTCCCGGAGCGCACGCTTGAGGATCTTGCCGGTGGCGTTGGTGGGCAGGGCGTCGCGGAACTCCACCAGGCGCGGGTACTTGTAGCTCGCCATGGTCTCCTTGCACCAGGCGACGAGTTCGTCCTCGGTGAGCGTCGCCCCGGGAGCCCGTACGACGCAGGCCTTGACCTCCTCACCGTGCCGGTCGTGAGGGACGCCGATGACCGCGGCCATGCTCACCGCGGGGTGGGTGTGCAGGACCTCCTCGATCTCCCGCGGGTAGACGTTGAACCCGCCACGGATGATCAGGTCCTTGGCGCGGTCGACGATGTAGTACCAGCCGTCGGCGTCCCGCCGGGCCAGGTCGCCGGTGCGGAACCAGCCGTCGCGCATCACCTCGGCGGTCGCGTCGGGCCGGCCGAGGTAGCCCTTCATGACGTTGTGGCCGCGGACGGCGATCTCACCGACCGCGTCGGGACCCTCGACGGGGGACCAGTCCTCGGCGATCAGGGCCACGTCGACACCCCAGACGGGCCGTCCGATGGAGCCGGGGCGGACGGCCTCGCCGCGGGGCGAGAAGGTGGCGACCGGGCTGGTCTCCGACAGGCCGTACCCCTCCCGGATGGTCACGCCGAACCGCTCGCCGAAGCGCCGGTGGATCTCCACCGGAAGGGCGGCGCCGCCGGAGATGGCCGTGCGCAGGTGCGCGGCGATCCGCTCGTCGGCGGTGGCGGTGGCGGTGGCGGTGGCGGTGCCGGAGTCCTCGCCGAGCAGGGCCCAGTACATCGTGGGCACGCCGGCGAAGAAGGTGACCGAGTGGCGCCGCATCAGGGCGAGGGCGTCGGAGGCCTGGAAGCGGGGCAGCAGGACCAGGGTGGCGCGGGCGGACAACCCGGCGTTCATCTGCACGGTCTGGCCGAAGGAGTGGAAGAGCGGCAGCGTGACGAGGTGGACGTCGTGCTCGGCCTCGCCGAAGAGCTTGTGGCAGGCCAGGGCGTTGAACGCCATGTTGGCGTGGCTGAGCTCGGCGCCCTTGGGGCGGCCGGTGGTGCCGGAGGTGTAGAGGATGACGGCGGTGTCGTCGGCCTCGGTGGGGACGGTGTCGAAGTCGCCGCTCCGGCCGGCGAGCGCTTCGGTGAGCGACTCGGCTCCCGGGACGGGGGACTCGGTGGTGGCGGCGTCGGCCGTCATCAGGAAGAAGTGCTCGCAGCCCGGGGTCTGCTCGAAGCCCGAGAACCCCTCCCGCCCGAGGGGCAGTTCGGCGGTGCCCTCGAAGCAGAAGTAGGCCCTGGCCCCGGAGTCGGCCAGGTGGTAGGCGATCTCGCGGCCCTTGAGCAGCACGTTGAGCGGGACGACCACGGCGCCGGCCTTGAGGATCCCGTAGTAGACGATCGGGAACCACGGCAGGTTGGGGCAGGACAGGGCGACCTTGTCGCCGGGCGCGATGCCACGGGCGCGCAGCAGGCCGGCCACCCGGCGGGCCTCGGTGTCCAGTTCGGCGTAACTGAGCCGCTGCTCGCCCAGGACGACGGCGGTACGGTCGGGGACGGCGCGGGCGCTGTCCTCCAGCATGACGGCGAGGTTGTACACAGGAACTCCGTACGGGTGCGAGAGGGTGAGGACAGAGGGGCCGGGAGCCCGGAGTCGGGAGCCGGGGGTCAGAGGGCGGCGGCGGCCTGCGGCGTGGTGGTGACGCTGTCGGTGTCCGTGCGCAGTTCGCTCTCGTAGCTGCGCGAGGCGGTCCACAGCGCGGCGGCGGCGCCGGCGCAGAACAGCGACATCAGGGCGAGCGCGGCGGCGATGCCCAGGGTGTCGGAGAGCCAGCCGGTGAGCAGCGGGCCCACGGCCAGGCCGAAGAGGTTCTGGATCAGCGTGACCATGCCGAGCGCCGTGGCACGGAGCTTCGGATGGACCACGTCCATCACGACCGCGGGGACCGGCCCCACCGCCGCCGTCACCGCGAAGGCACCGGCCACGATCAGGACCAGCTGCACGGGGCCCGCCGGCACCCAGGCGAAGGCGGAGGCCAGCAGGACGAGCGCGAGCAGAGCGAGACCCGCCGGCAGGGTCAGCTTGCGCCGGGCCCGGGCCGCTCCGGCCCGGTCGGCCGCGTAGCCGAGGACGACGGTGCCGGCCGCGCTGGCGACGACCGCCACCGCCGACACCGCACCGGCCTCGGCGCTGGTGTAGGCGTAGGTACGGGTGAGGTAGCTGGGCAGCCAGGCGTAGAGCGTGGAGAGCACCACCAGCTGCAGGGCGCCCCCCAGGTACGCGGCGACCGCGGTACGGCTGCGGAAGAGCTCGGCCAGGGCGCCCCGCGTACGGATCGGCGGTGCGTCGGCCGCGGCGGCCGGGCTCGCCCCCGGTGTGCGCCCCTCCCGTACCCGCAGAAACAGCAGGGCCAGGAGCAAGCCGGGCGCGGCGAACACCGCGAGCGTCGTGCGCCAGCCGAGCGTGGGCACCATCAGTCCGCCCAGGAGGACGCCCAGGACGACACCGAGCGGTCCGGCCGCCTGGAGTGCGCCCACCACGGTCGCCCGCAGCCGCTGCGGGAACAGGCCGGCCATCAGGGCGCCGCCGGCCGGCCCGTAACCGGCCTCGCCGAGCCCGATGGCCGCCCGCGCCGCGAGGAGCTGGGCGTAGTTGCCCACCGTGGCACAGGCCATGGCCGCCAGGCTCCAGACCGTGCCCATCACGGCGATGGACTTCGCCCGGCTCCAGCGGTCGGCGACCAGCGCGAAGGGCAGTGCGCCGAGCGCCACGGTCACGGAGACGACGGAGACCAGTGCCCCGAGCTGGGTGTCCGACAGTCCCCACTCCTCCTTGAGGAGGGGGAAGGTGGCGACGATGATCTGCCGGTCGACGAAGTCCGTGAGCATCAGCGCGAAGGCGAGCGCGAACACGGTCCAGGCGTAGCGCCTGGAGACCGGCGGCTCCGAGGGCGGAGAACCCGGCGCGTCGGGCGCCGGGAGCACCGCGGGAGTGGGCGAGGGGCTGTCCATGGGAGACCTCCGGGGCGGGGGCTGCGGGGGCGGGGGCGGTCTTTTGGGGGAGGGTCAGCCGACGCGGTGGACGGCCGGTGCGTGCCAGGTGCCGCCCAGGACCTCGGGCCGGGGCCAGAAGAGGCGCAGCATGAGGTTGAAGGAACCCTCGGGCGCGGGAAGCCAGTTGGACTCAAGACCCTCGGCCGGTGCCGTGTGCTGGATCAGCAGCGTCAGCGAGCCGTCGGCGTTGAACCGCAGGGCGTCGCGGTCGCCGATGGCGTACCGGTCGATGGGGTTGTCGACGAAGAACTGCCGGTCGTTGTACATCGTCAGCGACCAGAACGCGTTGACCGGCGGGAGGCCGTCGGCGGGGAAGTGCAGCTGGTAGCGGTTGTCGCCGTGCAGCGGCTCGCCGTCGGCGTCGACCCGGCACATCGGGTAGACCGCGTCCTGGGGGAGGTTGGCGCCCAGGCCGACCAGCGTGACCGCGGCCCGCTGCAGGTAGTCCGTCCCGTAGGCGCCGATCTCGAACGCGGTCATCCAGCCGTCGCGTACCCGCGCCCGCGGCTTGCGGCCGGCCGCCTGGATCTGGGCCAGGCCCTCGGCGGCACCCTCGGTGACGGCCTGCTGCGTCTCGGGGCTGAGGGAGTCCCAGTCGAACGGCATGCCGGGGACGACGCCGAGCCGCGCCAGCCCTTCGACCATGGGGGCGTCGTCGGCCTTCGCCGGGTTGGCCGCCATGAGGTGGGCGGTCATCGCGAAGAACGTGGCGGGGTCCAGTGCGGCCACCTGGTCGACCGGAGCGGTCACCAGGTCGACCGGGCCGGAGTCGGCGTTCGCGGCGGCGGTGGCGCCGTCCGTCAGCGGGGTCAGCCGGTAGCCGGCCTGGACGGCGTGCACCACCGGGTAGTCGGACGCGCCGTTGACCTGGGTACGGCCGATGATGGCGACCATGGAGGTGGGGGCGTCGATCCGCTCCACGCCGTCCGGCAGCTCGCCCCTCCAGCCCGGGCCGACCACGGCGAACTCACCGGCGGCGCTTCCTGTGGTACGGCTGCCGGGGCAGGCGAAGACATTGGTCCAGGCGTCGTACAGCGGGAGCAGGAAGTACCGCCCGCGGGTCTCGGGCACGGAGAGCCGCACCGGCCCTGCCGACAGGTCCAGCCAGGCCAGGGAGTACAGCGTGTCCGCGTTCGGGCTGACCACACCCTCGAACGAGGCGTCCGGGGTGACCGGCAGGTGGGCGAAGGTGTTGGGCGCGGCACTGCCGGGGACGGCCGCGCCCGGAGTGGTCATCTGACGTCTGGTCAGCTCCATGGTGACCAGCGGATAGGCGAAGACGTACGCCTCGGCGGCCGGCGCCGCCGGCGCGGGCGGCGTGGGCGGCGTGGCCGGTTCCCCGGTGGCCTGGGTCGCGGTCGTGGTCACGGGATCTCCTCGGGTCGGTGGCGGTGGCGGTGGCGGTGGCGGTGGCAGCGGCGCAGATGCCGGGCCGGGGACGGCGCGGCACGGCACGGCACGATCGGTGCGCCCGGGATCGAGTGCGGCTCGGACGCCGGAGCGCTTGGATCCGGACGCTACCCGGCCGAAAGGCGACGTGCTTTGCGCTGGACGACGAATCATTTAGCATTTCGCGACACACGTCGCCGCCCGGGAGACTCCTCGGGAGACCGCTCGGGAGACCACTGTGGAATTGCGGATGCGCACCACCGGACTGGCCAACTACGTCGACCTCGCCCGCTCCCTGGGGGCGGACCCGTCGGCTCTGATGCGCGGCGTGGGCCTGGACCCGGCCGTGCTCGCCGCCGCCGACCGCTGGCTCCCCGTGGCCGCGGTCGCCCGGCTCCTGGAGGACACCGCCGCCGCCACCGACTGCCCCGACTTCGGCCTTCGGCTCGCCGAGCTCGCCCGCTTCTCGAACCTCGGCCCCATCGGCCTCGTCGCCCGCGAGGAGCCCTCCGTACGCAGCGCCCTGGAGCTGCTGATCCAGCACCTCCACCTCTACAACGAGGCCCTGCGGGCAGAGATCACCCTCAGCAACGGTCTGGCCGGGATCTGGGTGAACCTGGCCCTCGACTCACCGCCCGACAGCCGCCCCCAGGCGACGGACATGCTGGTCGGGGTCTGCCACGGTCTCATCGGCCGACTGCTCGGCGCCGACTGGACGCCGGTCGGCGTCCCGCTCGAACGCACCGCCCCGGCCGACCCCGGTCCCCATCACCGGGTCCTGGGCCCTGACGTCACCTTCGGGCAGCCGCGCTCCGGCATCGTCCTCTACCCCTCGGACCTCGAAGCGCCCAACACCCTCGCCGATCCCCGGCTGCGGCCCTACGCCCGGCAGTTCCTGGAGAACATCGCGCCCTCGCCCGCCAGTGCCTTCACCGACCGCGTGCGGGAGATCGTCGAGGCACTGCTGCCCACCGGCCGCTGCTCCCTGGAACAGGTCGCCCGCACCTTCGACATCGACCCGAGGACCCTCCAGCGACGCCTCACGGAGAGCGGGGAGGGCTACTCGTCGATCGTCGACTCGGTCCGTACGGGCCTGGCGCGCCGCTACGTGGGCGGTTCCCACCGTCCTCTCACCGAGATCGCCGGCCTCCTCGGCTTCTCCTCCCTCGCCACCTTCTCGCGCTGGTTCCGCACCCGCTTCGACACGAGCCCCAGCACGTGGCGCACCCAGGCGATCAGGGGCTGAGCGGCTGGGGCGCCGGCCCGGGTCAGCGGGGCGCCGTCAGGCGGCGTACGACGGAGGCCGCCGCGCGGGCCGCGCCGGCGCGGTTCTCCGGGGTGTGGTCGGTCGCCATCGCCTCGAAGCCGTGGTGGGCGAGCGGCAGGTCGATCAGCTCGACCTCGGCGCCGGTGCGCTCCGCCGCCGCCAGGAACCCGTCGACCGTCTCCTGGAACGGCGGATGCTCCAGACCCGCACGGGTCAGTACGACCGGCGGGCTCGCCGCCGACAGCGCCTCCGCCGGGCGGAAGCGCTCGCCCACCTGGCGCCAGTCGGGCATCGGCGCGAGCACCGGATAGTTCAGGGCCACGCAGCGCAGCCACGGCGGCGGGGCCGCGAGCCAGTCCGCCGCGAGCAGACCGCCGGCGGAGAAGAACCACAGCGCGATCCGGTCGCCGTCGACCCGCGGGTGTGCCCGGAGCAGCTCCACCGCCTCCGCCACGTCCTCGGCGGCGAGCGGATAGTCCGCGAGGCCGTACAGCCGGTGGTCCAGGGTCGCGCCCACGACGCCGAGGCCCGCCGCGTACCGCCCGTACCCGAGGAAGTATGCGGAGTCCCGGGGCGTCGGCCGCTGGTCCGGCCGCACCGGCCCGCCGTGCACGAACAGCACCGCGGGCCGTGGCGCGTCCGCGTCTCCCTCCGGCAGGTGCAGATCGACCCGGCCGTGCCGCTCGCGCGGCCGCTCCTCGACATCGAGCAGGAACGGCGTGCCGCCGCCGGCGAGCGGCTCCGTGTCCGGTACGGAGAGACGCTCGCCCTCGTCGGCCGCCGCCCGCAGCAGCACCTCGGCGAGCGGGCCGGGCGCGGAGAGCATCGGCCAGTGGCCGGTGGCGAGCTCGAAGTACCCCACCGTCGGCGCGGCGAGCACCCGGAAGTGTGCCGGTCCCGCCGTCACCAGCATCTGCACGGTCGCGATGCTCGCGCCGTTCGCCGTGCACAGCACGCCCGTCGTCGGCCGGCCGAAGGGGTCGCCGGTCAGCCGCAGCGGCTGGGTCAGCGTCCGCACCGGCTGCGGCGCGGCCAGCCGGTCGAGCCGCGCCAGATCCGCCGCCGACAGGCCCTCCGTACTGCCCCAGCCCGCCCACTCGTCCCCCGCCGGCGCCGGTACGAGCCCGGTGCCGCCCCCGCTCGCGTCGGCCCGGCCGACGGCTGACGCCTCCGGGACGAACGCGCTTGCCGGGTCGCCGTCCCGCGGCAGCCCCGCGTCCAGGTAGACCACCCGCGCGACCCGTCCGGACCGCCGGTCGGCGGCCCCGAGTACCGGATGGATCCCGTAGTCGTGCCCGACGAGCACCACCTCGTCGGCGAGCGGGATCCGGTCGATCGTCGCCAGGACGTCGGCGATGTGCGTCTCCAGATCCGTGTGCCGGTCCGTCTCCTGGTCCGCGTCCGGGGACGACGCGCCCGTCCCGTCCTCGTCGGCCATCCCGGTGAGCGTCACCGGATACGGCGCGGCCCCGGCCTTCCGCAGCCGCGCCACCACCTCGTCCCAGACCCACCCTCCGGTGAAGGGCCCGGACACCAACACGAAAGCGGTCATCGCTCTCTCCTCGCCTCGTTCCGTCACGCGGAACATAGGAACTCCTCCAGGGGGAGATTCAAGGCGAGGACGTCCGGCCCGCCGCTTCGAGCGCGCGGCGGAGTGCTTCCCGGTCGGGCGCACCCGTGAGGCCGCCGCGGGCGCGCCCGCCCATTACGCTCGAAACGTGGGGACCGAGGACGAGATGTGGAGCATCGGGGAACTGGCCGAGCGGGCGGGCGTCTCGGTCAAGGCCGTGCGGTACTACTCCGAGCAGGGGCTGCTGCCCGAGGGCGGGCGGACCGGCGGTGGGCATCGGCGGTACGGGCCCGGGGCGTTGGAGCGGCTGCGGGCGATCCGGGCGCTGCGGGCCCTTGAGGTGCCGGTCACGGATGTGGGGCCGGTGCTCGACCAGGGCGCGGTGTGGGAGGACGTCGTCGCCCGCCGCCTCGACGAGGTGGAGCGGCGGATGACGGCGCTGCGCTGGCACGAGGCCTCGCTGCGGCTGCTCCAGAGCGCGCCGGCGGCCGAGCGGGCCGAACGGCTGCGGCTGCTCGGCGGGTTGGCCGCGCCGCCGGACACCACGGTGCTGGCCCGCTTCTGGCGGCGCACCCTGCCCGTACGGTTCCCGGCGCGGCTCGCGGCCGCCGTCGTGGACGCCGCGGTCCCGCAGCCGCCCGCCGACCCCACACCGGCCCAGGTCCTCGCCTACGCCCGGCTGCACGCCCTGATCGCCACGGCCCCCGCGCCCACCGTCCACCTCGCGGACGTGCCGCACCGGCCGAGCGCCCTCTACACGGGTCTCGCCGAGGCGTACGAACTGGCGGCGGCGGACCACGACGAGGCCCTGGACCGCTTCGTGGCCGCCTACGCGGACGCGCTCGACACGCGCGACACCCCGTCCTTCCGGCGCCGCCTCGCCGGCCTCCTCGTCCAGGGCGCGGACCCCCTCATCGGCCGCTACTGGCAACTCGTCGGAGAACTCCGCGCCCCGTCGGCCGGCCCGACCATGGGCGCCGTCCACGGCCGTATGTGCCTGGCCCTCAAACGGGACGTCGTACCGTCGGCCCAACTCGCGCCGGACGGGCCGGTCCGGGCCTGGGGCGAGTGAGGCGCCCGCCCCACCCCGCACGTGCCCGCGAGCCCTTATTCGCCCCCCGTCACCACCCGCAGCCGCCGCAGCTCCGCCTCCGCGCGCTGCACCGTTTCCTTGTAGCCGTGGGCCAGGCCCAGTTCGCGGGCGCGGGTCAGGGCCGGTTCGGCGGCGGAGGGGTCGCCCAGGTCGAGGAGGGCGGCGCCCATGGTGGCGGTGAGCATGCTGTGGCGGACGCCCAGGAGGCCGTTGACCGTGTCGCCGTCGAGGGCGAGGCCGCGGCGGGCGCAGGCCAGGGCGGCGGCGGGGTCGCCGGCGGCGAGGAGCTGCTGGGAGCGGTGTTCCAGGGCGAGGAGTTCGGTGATGACGTCGTCGCCGTCCCGTACGAGGGCGATCGCGCGGGCGGTGTGCGCGAGGGACTCGTCCGTGACGCCCGTGGTGTCGAGGGCGACCGCCAGGTTGACCAGGGCGGTCGCCTCGCTCGACGGCTCGCCGGCGCGCGCCGCGAGGCCGGGGGCGAGGCGGAGGTGGACCAGCGCCTCGGGGATCCGGTCGTCCTGGACGAGCAGCCAGCCGAGCAGCGCGCGGGCCCGGGACTCGGCGTCCGGGTCGTCCTCGCGGGCCGTCGAGTCGACCGCCGCCTCCAGGAGTGGCACCCAGCCGTCGTGGCTGTTCCACAGCATGTACGGCCACTGGAGCAGGGCGAGCCGCCAGGCCCGGTCGTGGTGGCCCGCGGCCCGGGCGGCGGCCACCGCGGCGGCGAGGTTGTCGCGTTCGGCCGCGTACCAGAGCAGCGCCGCGTCCCGCCCGGCGAAGTGCGGTGTGGCGGGCGGCCGGTGGGCGTCCGCGGGCAGCGTGCAGCACGGCAGGTCGTCGGGCTCGGCGGTCTTCGTCGCGGCCATCGCCGTGCACATGTAGTGGTCGAGCAGCCGCAGCAGGGTGCCGTCCTCGGCGCGCAGGCCCCGCGCGTAGAGCCGCACCAGGTCGTGCAGGGTGTGCCGGCCGGGCGCGTACTCGGTGAGCAGATGGGCGTCGCAGAGGCGGTCCAGGGCGGTCGCGGCGACCGCCGGCGGGCGGCCGAGCAGCGCCGCCGCCGCGTTGCGGTCCAGGTCCGGGCCCGGCAGCGCCCCGAGCTGCCGGAACAGCAGGGCCGCCTCCTCCGGCAGCCCCTGCACGGTGAGGTGCAGCGCCGCGGCCACGCCCTGTCCGTCGCCGCCCGCGCAGCCGTCCACGGACAGCAGCGCGAGGCGCCGCTGCTCGTCGGCGAGTTCGGCGGCCAGATCGGACAGGCGCCAGTGCGGACGGGCGGCCAGCTGGGCCGCCGTCACCCGCAGGGCGAGCGGCAGCCCGTCGCACAGCGCGGCGAGCCGCCGCGCGGCGGCCGGCTCCGCCGCCACCCGGTCCGCCCCGACCGCCGCCGCGAGCAGCGCCGCCGACTCGTCGAGGCCGAGCACGGCCAGCGGCACCGGTCGGGCCAGCTCGGTGACCACCAGGCCGCCGAGCCGCAGCCGCGAGGTCACCACGGCGGCGCAGCGCGCCCCGGCGGGCAGCAGCGGCCCGGCCCGGTCCGCGCCCCGTACGTTGTCCAGCACGACGAGCAGCGAACGGTCCTCGGTCAGCGACCGGTAGAGCGCGGCGGCGGCCGTCTGCGACTCCGGCACCTGACGGGGCGGCACGCCGAGCGCGAGCAGGAACTCCCGCAGGACGTCCACCACTTCCAGGCCCTCGTCGTGGCTGAAGCCGCGCAGATCGGCGTACAGCACCCCGTCGGGGAACCGGGGCGCCCGGCGGTGCGCCCACTGGAGGGCGAGCGCCGTCTTCCCGACCCCGGCGGGGCCGGTGACGATGGCGACCCGCGCGGCGTCGACGGCCGCGTCGAGCGCTTCGAGCTCCCGCTCCCGCCCGAGGAAGCCGCGCGGGGTACGGGGCAGCAGATCGGGCGCGGGCCAGGCGGCGGGCGCGGCCCCCGGCCCGGCCCCCGGCCCGGCGGCCGGCAGACCCGCGACCTGCCCAGTCGCCGGCCCGGCCCCTGGTCCGGCCGTCGGTCCGGCAGCCGGCCCGCCCGCGACCAGCGACATCGCGCCTTCCGCGGCGTCAGACATCCCGGCCTCACGCATTCCGGCGTCAGGTACCCCAGCACCGGACATCCCGGCGTCAGGCATCCACATCCCGGTCACCGGCCGCGTGAAGGCGCCGTGCCCGGCCGGCGCCTGCGAGACGGCCGCCCCGACCACCCCGGCGGCCTCCGCCCCCGGCACGGTGCCCGCCGCCGGCGCGCCGGCCCCGCCCCGTACCGACGCCACCGAGGGCGCGATTTCGCCGGTCGGGGCCGGATCGTGCTCGAGAAGTGCCGCACGGGGTGCCACCCCGCCCGCCGCCGCACCGCCCACGGCCGGCTCGCCCCGTACCGGCCCCTCCGCGATCGTCACCGCGACCGGGGCCGCCGTCGGCAGGCCGCGCAGGACGGCCTCGTAGGCGGCGCGCAGGGCCGGGCCAGGGTCGACGCCGAGCTCGTCGGCGAGCAGGCCGCGGGTGCGGTGGTAGCAGTCGAGCGCGTCGGACTGGTGGCCCGCGCGGTAGAGCGACAGCATCAGGGCCGCCGTCAGGGACTCCCGCAGCGGGTTGGCCGCGGCCTCGGCGCGCAGCACCGCCGCCGCCCTGGTGTGCTCGCCGAGCCGCCCGTACGCCGCGGCCAGTTGCTCGACCGTGACAAGGCGGGTCTCCTCCAGGGCCTGGGCGGCGACGAGCAGCGGCTCGCTGGCGACCGTGCCGGTCAGCGCCGGGCCGCGCCACAGGGCCAGCGCCTCGCGCAGCATCAGGACCGCGTCGCCCGGGTGCTTCTGGTGCCCGGCGAGCTGGACCAGCTCCTCGAAACGGTGCGTGTCGAGGAGTTCGTCGGGCATGCGCAGCTCGTAGGCCTGGGAACGGGTGGCCAGCTCCACCCCGTAGTCGTCCGCGCCGCCCTGCTCGAAGAGCGCGCGCAGCCGGGAGACATGCCCCTGGACCACGGTGCGGGCCCGGGCCGGAGGGTCTTCCGCCCACACCGTGTCGATCAGCCGGTCCACGGGCACGACGGAGTTGCCGCGCAGCAGCAGCGCCGCGAGCACGCTTCGCCGCTTGGCGGGGCCGAGCGGCAGCTCACCCGCCTCGGCCGTGATGGACACCGTCCCGAGCAGGCGGAACTCCACCCGGCCCTCCCTGTCGCCTCGATCCCGTGGGCCCTCCAGTATCCCCAACGCCGGGACCGGATCGTTCGGCAGGCGTCCGGTTCCGGCCCCGGGGGCCGAAACCGGCTGGGGTTCCGGAGGCCGTGCCGGGCGGCCGTGCCCGGGCCGCCCTAGGCGTACGGGTCGAACGGGATGCCCGCCGGCTTGGCGTTGTTCAGGGTGTACGAGAAGTCGGCATCGTCGATCTTGAGCGTGGCCGAACCGAAGTCCGCGCCCGTCAGCCGGTCCCGCAGACCGGCCGGGTAGCCGTTCCAGCCGACCAGGCGCGGGTAGAACCAGCCGCCGGTGGAGTTCTCGATCTGGTCGTCGGAGGAGTTGGCGAAGCGGTAGCAGTGGGTCGAGAGTCCGTCCTTGTGGTAGACGATCTTGGGGTGGGTGCCGTCGAAGCGGATCACCGAGCGGTCGGCCACCTGGTAGCCGCTGTGCTGCGACGCCGACACGTACTTCACCTCGTTGCCGCTGATCCACACGACCACGTGCTCCCAGTCGTGGGTGTGGCCGATCGCCAGCGGGCCCCACGTCGCCTGGTCCTTCTCGTAGTAGCCGGCGTAGACGACGGCGCACCAGCCGTTGTTGCACTTGGCGCGGGAGTAGCTGTTGGCGGCGGCCAGCTGGGCCGGGTCGTGGCAGTGCCCGTTGACCGTGCCGCCGAGCTTCAGACCGGGATTGAGCGTGCCGTCGGAGCCGATGGCGGCCGTCATGTAGCAGCCGTCGGTGTCGAAGTCGTACGCCGGGGCGAAGGTCTGGTCGAGACCGTCGGCGTTCTGGGGGAGGGGCGGGAGGACGGCGGCGTAGGCCGTGGCGGGGACGCCGAGGACGAGGGCGAGGGCGCACAGCAGGGCGGCGAGCGCCGTCCGGCGGCGCCCCGGCGCGGATGTCGGATGCACATGGGCTCCTTGGATGTGGGGGCTGGCAGACCTTCGCAGCCCTCCGCCTGGACCGTCAACCACCCTGAAGGGAACCGGGAGTTACGACTCCGGGCGGTGGGTGCGGGCGGGGCGCGGACGGCGGTACGGGCGGGGGCGCACCGGCCCCGTACGGCGGGCGCGCGCCGGAGCGCGCGGGCCGTCAAGAGGCGCCCCGCGTTTCGCCGGATCGTGTGGGACAGGGCCGTCGATCACGGAACCGGGCACGTGGACACGGCAGGATCGGAGGCGTCGGGGTCGCTTCCGAACGAGAGCCGTGGGGGCTCCCGGACCCCGTACCCGAGCGTCGTGCGCCGACATCGCCGCTCAACGCCGCCGCCCCCGGACGAGGCTCCGCCCGGGGGCGGCGTCGTGCGTGCGGGGGTGGGGGTGAGGTGCATCCTGCCGGGGTCAGGAGCCCAGCAGGTCAAGCGACCTGCTGAGTCAAGTGGTCCATCGGGCCAACCTTCCTGACAGTCTGTCAGTAGTGGCGGAAAACCCTGCTGTACACCTCTACCGGCCGGTTCTACTCTCAAGTCACTTCGCGTGGCCCCCACTCACCCCACGCGTATCCGCACCTCCTCGCTCCCCACACTCCGAAACCGAGGAGATCCCCATGTCCAAGCTGCTCGTCTCCGCGACCGGCCTCGCCGCGGCCGCCGCCCTCACCTTCGGCGGGGCCGGCACCCAGGCCGCCTCCACCACCCTGGGGCCGGCCGGTCACTCCTTCGCCGCCAAGCTGACCGGCAAGGCCACCTTCGTCGCCGGGTCCACCACCATGACCTGCACGGTCTCCGCGTCCGTGCCGACCACCGGCGCCAACAACCAGATCCCGGCAGCACCCGCCAACCACAACGCCGACGGACCCGTCACCGTCCCCGTCAACCCGCCCACCTTCAGCGGCTGCAGCACCAGCGTCTTCGGCGTCAGCGTGAGCGTCACCGCCAACTCCACCAACGGCGCCTGGACGCTGTCCGCGCAGAACGGTGCCCCGGCCGCCGGCGGCTTCACCATCCCCAAGGGCGGGGTGATCCTCAAGACCAGCGGCTTCGCCTCCTGCACCATCACCGCCTCACCCACGGGCCCCACGGCCGTCAACGGCACCTGGGCCAACGGCGCCCCGTCCACCCTCGCCATCAGCGGCGCGCCCGTCCCCGCCACCGTCACCGGCGGCTTCCTCTGCCCGACCGGCAACCAGTCGGCCGCCTTCAGCGCCACCTACCAGATCACCGACACCACCGACGCCGCCCAGCAGATCACCGTCACGAGCTGACCGGCGGATCGGCGGGACACCCGGACCGGGCCACCCAGGCCCGGCGCCCGGTTCCGCTCCCATCCGCTTCCCGGGACCCGTCGCGCGCCCGGCCGAACTTCGGCATCCTTGTGGCCTGAAGTACGCCCCCCGCGGGGTGCGTCGGGGCTGGGGTGGGGTCGATCCGGGGCGGGGAGGCCGCGGAGGGGGGAGGCGCGGCCATGAGCGCGCACGAGAAGCAGGAACACACGGCTCAAGAGAAGAGAGCCGAGGCGGCGGAAGCGGCCGAGACGGCTGGGACGGGAGGGGCGGCTGAGACGGCTGAGACGGGAGGGACTGCCGAGGGGCGCTCGATCGGGGACGCGCTCTTCGGCGAGCGGCCGGTAGAGCGGGAGGGGTCCGGCGGCGCGGAGGACGAGGGCACGGACGGCGGCGACGAGCCCGGGCCTCCCCGCAAGCGGCGGCGGCCGAAGGGCCGGACGGTGCTCCTGAGCGCCCTCGCGCTGTTCGTCGCCGCGCTGCTGTTCACGGCGGGGGCGGGCTACTGGGCGTACCAGCACTACACCGGCCGGGTGCAGCGCATCCCGCAGACCTTCCCGACCAATGTGCCGGTGCCCGCCGCGTCCAAGGGCGGGCAGAACTTCCTGCTCATGGGCCTGGACTCGCGCTCCGACGTGCCCACGACCGGCAGCGACGCCAAGGGCAGGCTGTGGAAGTACGGCGACCAGCGCAGCGACGCGATGATGCTGGTGCACATCCCGGACGACCACTCCGCCGCCTATGTGGTCTCGCTGCCGCGCGACTCCTGGGTGGACATCCCCGGCCACGGCCGGGCGAAGCTCAACGCGGCCTTCTCCTGGGGCGGTCCGCCGCTGCTCATCGACACCGTCCAGCGGCTCACCGACGTGCGTGTCGACCACTTCGCGGTGATCGACTGGAACGGCTTCCGCAAGCTCACCGACGCCGTCGGCGGCGTCGACATCATCATGTCGGACGGTGAGCGCCGGCACATGAACGGGCAGCAGGCCCTGGCGTACGTGGGAGAGCGCAAGAACCTGCCGAACGGCGACTTCGACCGCACCCACCGGCAGCAGAACTATCTGCGCACCGTCCTGGAGAAGGTGATGGACTCGGCGTCCCTGAAGGACCCGCTGAAGCTGAAGGAGACCCTCGACATCTTCACCGAGACGGTCTCGGTCGACGAGCGTTTCGGCGACGGCGAGATGCGCGACCTGGTGTGGAACATGCGGGAGGTCCGGTCCGGGGACATGACCTTCATGAACGCGCCGGTGAAGGGCACCGGCATGGAGAAGGGCCAGTCGGTGGTCTACCTCGACCGGGCGCGCTGCACCACGCTGTGGCAGGCGTACAAGGACGACAAGCTCGGGCCGTACGTCGAGAGCCACCCGATCGACCGGCTGCGCCCCGCTCCCAACTAGGCGGGGAGAGCCTGGAGTCGTGGCACCGGGCAGGGGCCGGAAGCGGCCAGGGGGTGAGACGGGGGCTTGACGGACGGATTGGTCCAGTCCAATCTGTGACGCGCTTGTCCTCCCGCTCTCCCCTCCTGCTCCAACCCCCACAACTCCCCCTGGAGGTACGGTGCTTGTCCGCAACCGCGTGGTGGCGTCGCTCGGCGCGTCGCTCCTCGGCGCGGCGGCCCTGGTCGCCCTGCCCGCCCCCGCTCAGGCCGCCGAACTGCTGAGCAACCCGGGCTTCGAGTCCGGCACCCTGTCCGGCTGGAGCTGCTCCGGCGGCGCCGGCTCCGTCGTCACCACCCCCGTGCACAGCGGGACCAAGGCGCTGGCCGGCGCGGTGAGCGCGTCCGACATCGCCAAGTGCTCCCAGACCGTAGCCGTGCAGCCCAACACCACCTACACGCTGTCCGGCTGGGTGCGCGGCAACTACGTGTACCTCGGCGTCGACGGCGGCACCTCGACCTGGACCCCGTCCGCCTCCGCGTACCAGCGCCTCTCGCTGAGCTTCACCACCGGCGCGAGCCAGACCAGCGCCACCGTCTACACCCACGGCTGGTACGCGCAGGGCACCTACTACGCCGACGACATCAGCCTCGACGGCCCCGGCGGCGGGGGCGGCGGCACCGACACCCAGGCGCCGAGCGTGCCCACCGGCCTCCAGGTGTCCGCCAAGACCGCCTCCTCGGTGTCCCTCGCCTGGACCGCCGCCACCGACAACGTCGGCGTCACCGGCTACGACGTCTACCAGGGCGCCACCAAGGTCAGCACGGTCACCGGCACCTCCGCCACCGTCGGCGGGCTCGCCGCCGGCACCTCGTACACCTTCACCGTGAAGGCCCGCGACGCCGCGGGCAACGTCTCGGCGGCCTCCAACCAGGCCACCGTCACCACCGAGGCCGGCGGCGGGGGCGGCGGCACCGGCTTCAAGCAGGCCGCGCCCTACCTCTACCTCGGCTGGGGCAACCCGCCGGCGCCCGCGACCGTCATGAACGCCACCGGCATCAAGACCTTCACCATGGCCTTCATCCTCTCCTCCGGCGGCTGCAACCCGGCCTGGGACGGCCAGCGCCCGCTCACCGGCGGCGTCGACCAGTCCACCATCAACGCCGTCAAGGCGGCCGGCGGCGACATCGTGCCCTCCATCGGCGGCTGGTCCGGCAACAAGCTCGGCCCCAACTGCTCGACCCCCGAGGCCCTGGCCGGCGCGTACCAGAAGGTCATCGACGCGTACGGGCTGAAGTCCATCGACATCGACATCGAGAACACCGACGAGTTCGAGAACACGGCCGTCCAGGACCGCATCCTCGGCGCGCTGAAGATCGTCAAGGCCAACAACCCCGGCCTGCGCACCATCCTCACCTTCGGCACCGCGACCACCGGCCCCACCTACTACGGGAACCGGCTCATCGAGCAGTCCAAGGCGCTGAACGCCGGCATCGACGTCTTCACGATCATGCCCTTCGACTTCGGCGGCGGCGCCGACATGTACGGCAACACCGTCAACGCCGCCAACGGCCTGAAGGACAAGCTGAAGTCGGTCTACGGCTGGGACGACGCCACCGCCTACGCCCACGTCGGCATCTCCGGCATGAACGGCCTCTCCGACCAGCAGGAGGTCACCACGCAGCAGATCTGGACGCAGATCCGTGACTGGGCGAACGCCCACCACATCGCCCGGCTCGCCTTCTGGTCCGTCAACCGCGACCGCGGCTGCGCGGGCGGCGGCGTGACCGAGACCTGCTCCGGAATCGCCCAGAGCGACTGGGAGTTCACCCGGATCACCGCCGGCTTCACCGGCTGACCTGGTCGAGACACCGCGTCAGGCCACCGCGTCAGGCCACCGCGCCGGGCCGCTCTCCCCTCAGGGGGAGGGCGGCCCTTGTCGTACGGAGAAGATGGCCCAGCAACTGCGATGTGACCCGTGAAATAGTAATGTGAAATTGCACTGCGCCTCACTCGGACACCGCAGAGAAGGTTCGCCGTATGACCGTCATCTCCCGCAACCCCGCCGACCCGGCCGACATCCTCGTCGAACTCACGGCCCCGGGCGCCTTCGCCGCCGCCGACGCCGTCGAACGGGTCCGCGCCGCACAGCCCGGCTGGGTCCTCGGCGGAGCCGCCGCCCGCTCCGCCGCCCTCGGCGCGGTCGCCGCCGCCGTCGAGGCCGCGAGCGCGGAACTCGCCGCGCTCGCCGTACGGGAGGTGGGCAAGCCGGTCGCCGAGGCCCGCGCCGAACTCGCCCGCACCGTCGCTCTCTGGCGCTACTACGCGCAGGCGCCGTACGAGCCCACCGGCGCCGTCCACGAGACCGCGGCCGGCCCCGGACTGCTGCTCACCCGGCGCCGCCCGCACGGCGTGGCCGGGCTGATCACCCCCTGGAACTTCCCCTTCGCCATCCCGAGCTGGAAGGCCGCCCCGGCGCTCGCCGCGGGCAACACGGTGGTCCTCAAGCCCGCCCCGGAGGCCACCGCCTGCGCCCTGCGTCTCGCCGAGCTGATCCGACAGGCCGTGCCCGAGGGGGTGTTCACGGTCGTTCCCGGCGGGGCCACCGAGGGCGCGGCGCTCGTCTCCGCCGCCGACGTGGTCTCCTTCACCGGATCCGGCGGTGTCGGCCGCGAGGTCGTCCGCACCGCCTCCGCCCGAGGCGTCCCCGTGCAGGCCGAGACCGGCGGCCTCAACGCGGCGATCGTGCTGCCCGACGCCGACATCGAGCGGGCTGCCGCGCACATCGCCGGTGCCGTCGCCGGATACGCCGGCCAGAAGTGCACCGCCACCAGCCGTGTGATCGGCGTCGGCGCCGCACTCGACCCGCTGCGCGAGGCCCTCGCCGAGGCTCTGCGGGCCGTCCCGGTCGGCGAGCCGGCCGACGAGGCCACCGTGTGCGGCCCGCTGATCGGCGAGAACGCCCGCGAGGCCGTCACCGGCGCCTGGCACGGCCTCTCCGTACTCGCCGGCGGCACCGTCCCCGACCGGCCGGGCTGGTACGCGGCGCCCACCCTCGTCGAGAAGGCCGCGCCCGGCCACCGGCTGCTCACCGAGGAGGTCTTCGGCCCGGTCGCCGCCCTGCTGCCCGCCCGCGACCTCGACCACGCCGTACGGATCGTCAACGCCGCCCGGTACGGCCTGGTCACCTCCGTGCACACCGCCGGGCTCGCCGCCGCCCTCGACGGTCTCGACCGGCTCGACACCGGCATGATCCGGATCAACGCGCCCACCACCGGCGTCGACTTCCACCTGCCCTTCGGCGGCACCAAGGACTCCGGCTCCGGCCCGCGCGAACAGGGCAGGGCCGCCCTCGACTTCTACACCTCCTCCCGGACCTACACCCTCACCCCCGGCTGACCGCAGAGTCCGAGGTCCCGGGGGCGCCCGAGGGGGCGCACGGGCGTGCGGCGGACGGCCGCGCGGGGTCGAATGGGGTACGGGCCCCGGTGCGGGGCGCAGGGTGCGGGGCGTACGGCGGAAGGGCAGGACATGAGCGAGCTCATCGCGGTCACCGGGGCCACCGGGCGGATCGGGCGGCGCGTGGTGCGGGGCCTGGCCGAGGCGGGCGCGACGGTGCGGGCCCTGGGGCGCGACCCGGAGAAGCTGGCCGCCCTGGCCACCGGCGACACCCGGGCCGCGTCCTATGCCGACGCCGGGGCGATGCGGGCCGCGCTCGACGGCGCGGCCACCCTGTTCCTGGTCTCCGCCCACGAGGCACCCGGCCGGGTCCGCGTCCACGCCACCGCCGTGGACGCCGCCCTCGCCGCCGGGGTGCGGCGGATCGTCTACCTCTCGTACCTGAACGCGGCGCCCCACGCCACCTTCACCTACGCCCGCGACCACTGGCACACCGAGCAGCACATCCGCTCCACCGGCCTGGCCTTCACCTTCCTGCGCGACAGCACCTACCAGGCCGACCTGGCCGCGATGACCTCGCCCGAGGGCGTGCTGCGCGGACCGGCCGGGGACGGCCGGGTCGGCGCCGTCACCCACGACGACATCGCCGACTCCGCGTGCGCGGTGCTGCTCGGCACCGGAGGCGCGCACGACGGCGCCACCTACGACATGACCGGACCCGAGGCCCTGAGCTTCGCCGAGATCGCCGCCGCGCTCACCCGGGCGAGCGGGCGGCCGGTCGCGTACGTCCCCGAGACCAGGGAGGAGGCGTACGCCTCGCGGGCGGTGTACGAGGCACCCGACTGGGAGGTCGAGGGCTGGGTCACCTCGTACGAGGCGGTGGCGGCGGGGGAGATGGCCGATGTCTCGGACGACGTACGCACCCTGACCGGGCACCCGCCACAGTCCTTCGCGGACTTCCTCGCGACCCATCCGGAGTGCTACCGCCATCTGCTCCCGCACTGAACCGGCAGGCGGGTGCGCCCCCCGCGCATCCGACATCCGCGACGCAATTCTCTTGCGGGACTTGCGCTAGCCTTGCGTGCCATGACGCGACGACTTGCACAGGTTGCCAAGAAGGTGGGGGTCAGCGAGGCCACCGTCAGCCGGGTCCTCAACGGCAAGCCCGGGGTCTCCGAGGCGACGCGGCAGTCCGTCCTCACCGCCCTCGACGTGCTCGGCTACGAGCGGCCCACCCAGCTGCGCGGCGAACGGGCCCGGCTCGTCGGCCTGGTGCTTCCCGAGCTGCAGAACCCGATCTTCCCGGCGTTCGCGGAGGTCATCGGCGGCGCCCTGGCCCAGCAGGGGCTGACCCCGGTGCTGTGCACCCAGACCAAGGGCGGCGTCTCGGAGGCCGACTACGTGGACCTGCTGCTCCAGCAGCAGGTCTCCGGCGTCGTGTTCGCCGGCGGTCTGTTCGCCCAGGCGGACGCCCCGCACGAGCACTACCGGCGGCTCGCCGAGCGCAGGATCCCGGTGGTCCTGGTCAACGCCTCCATCGAAGGGCTCGACTTCCCCTGCGTGTCCTGCGACGACGCGGTGGCCGTCGAGCAGGCCTGGCGTCATCTCGCCTCGCTCGGGCACGAGCGGATCGGCCTCGTGCTCGGCCCGGCCGACCATGTGCCCTCCCGGCGCAAGCTCGAAGCGGCGTACGGCGCGTCGCGGGCGGCGGGCCGTGAGCTGGCCGAGGAGTTCGTGGAGCGCTCCATGTTCTCCCTGGAGGGCGGACAGGCCGCCGCAGGACGCCTGTGGGAGCGCGGGGTGACCGGGATCGTGTGCGCGAGCGACCCGCTCGCGCTCGGCGCCATCCGGGCCGCGCGCCGGCGCGGGCTCGGCGTCCCCGGCGACGTCTCCGTCGTCGGCTTCGACGACTCGGCCTTCATGAACTGCACCGAGCCGCCGCTCTCCACCGTCCGCCAGCCCATCGAGGCCATGGGCCGGGCCGCGGTCGAGCTGCTCTGCGCCCAGATCCAGGGCAGCCAGACCCACTCCGGCGAGCTGCTCTTCGAGCCGGAGCTGGTGGTGCGCGGCTCGACCGCCCCGCCGCCGCTCGGCTGATCCGCTCCGCCCGGCGCCCCGCTCCGACCTGGAGCGGGGCGCTTTTCTTGTCCCGGTCTTGTCCCGGGGCGTAGACGACTCGACAGTCCTCTGGAACTCTCTGAGCGTTCATTGCAAGGAATGAACAGCATTGTGTTTCCCGTAGACGAGATCGAGGAACTGATGAGAATACGCACACTATGGGCCCGGACCACGGGCGCGCTCGTCGCCACCTGCCTCCTGATGCTCGGGGGTTCGCCGACGCCCGCCGGGGCCGCCGGAGGCCCGAACCTCGCCCTCGGCGACCCGGCCGCCGCGAGCGGCTCCCACTCCGGTTACGGCGCCGCGAACATCACCGACGGCGACCAGGGCACGTACTGGGAGAGCGCCCCCGGCAGCTCCCTCCCGCAGTGGGTGCAGACCGACCTCGGCACCACCCAGCGCATCGACGAGGTGGTCCTGAAGCTCCCGGCCGGCTGGGAGAGCCGCAGCCAGACCCTCTCCGTGCAGGGCAGTGCCGACGGCACCGCCTTCACCACCCTCAAGAGCTCCGCCGCCCACACCTTCGGCCCCGGCACCGGGAACACCGTCACCATCGGCTTCCCCGCCGCCCTCACCCGCTTCGTACGGATCGACGTCACCGCCAACACCGGCTGGCAGGCCGCCCAGCTCTCCGAGCTGGAAGTGCACGCCGCCGAGGGCTCCTCCGGCAACCTCGCCGCCGGACGCACCCTCACGGCCAGCAGCCACACCCAGACGTACACCGCCCCCCGGCGCCAACGACGGCAACCGCGCCACCTACTGGGAGAGCGCGGGCGGCGCCTTCCCGCAGTGGCTGAACGCCGACCTCGGCTCCGCCGTCCGCGTCGACCGCGTGGTGCTCGCCCTGCCGGGCGGCTGGGAGTCCCGCAGCCAGACCCTGAAGATCCAGGGCAGCACCGACGGCGGCACCTTCACCGACCTCACTGCCGCACGGGCGTACGGCTTCGACCCGGCCACCGGCAACACGGCCACGATCACCTTCGACGCCGTCACCACCCGCCATGTGCGCGTCCTGGTCACCGCCAACAGCGTCCAGAACGCCGCCCAGATCTCCGAGCTGGAGATCTACGGCCCGGCCGGCGGTGACACCCGGGCTCCCACCGCCCCCACCGGCCTCGCCTACACCGAGCCCGCCGCCGGACAGATCCGGCTCACCTGGAACGCCGCGACCGACGACACCGCCGTGACCGGCTACGACGTCTACGCCAACGGCGCGCTGCTCACCACCGTGGCGGGCGACACCACCACGTACACGGACAACCGGCCCGCCGGGCAGACCGTGTCCTACACCGTCCGCGCCCGCGACGCCGCCGGCAACCAGTCCGGCGACAGCAACACCGTCACCCGGATCGGCGACGCCGGCGACACCCAGGCGCCCACCGCGCCCGCGAACCTCGCCCTGACCGAGCCCGCCTCCGGTCAGATCAAGCTGACCTGGACCGCCGCCACCGACGACACCGGCGTCACCGGCTACGAGGTCTACGCGAACAACACCCTGCGGGCCACCGTCGGCGGCAGCGTCACCACCTACACCGACACCCAGCCCACGACCGCCACTGTCACCTACACCGTCCGCGCCAAGGACGCCGCCGGGAACCGGTCCGCGCCCAGCAACGCCGTGACCCGCGACGGCACCGGCGGCACCGGCTCCGACCTCGCCGTCGGCAAGCCGATCGCCGCCAGCTCCACCGTGCACATCTACGCGGCGGAGAACGCGAACGACAACAACCCCGCCACCTACTGGGAGGGCGCGGGCGGCAGCTACCCGCAGACCCTCACCGTGAAGCTCGGCGCCAACGCCGACCTCTCCCGGCTCGTCCTCCGGCTCAACCCGGACGCCGCCTGGTCCGCCCGTACCCAGACCATCGAGGTCCTCGGCCGCGAGCAGAACGCCACCGGCCACACCAGCCTCGTCGCCGCCAGGAGCTACTCCTTCGACCCGGCGAACGGCGGCAACTCCGTCACCGTCCCGCTGACCGCCCGCGTCGCCGACGTGCAGCTGAAGTTCACCGCCAACTCCGGTGCTCCGGCTGGCCAGTTGGCCGAGTTCCAGGTGATCGGCACCCCCGCCCCCAACCCCGACCTGGAGGTCACCGGACTCACCGTCAGCCCCGCCGCGCCCGTCGAGTCCGACACCCTCACCGTGACCGCGACGGTGCGCAACAGCGGCCCGGTCGCCGCCCCGGCCAGCACGCTCGCCGTCCGCCTCGGCGGCACCAGGGTCGCCACCGCGCAGGTCGGCGCCCTCGCGGCCGGCGCCCAGACCACGGTCGCCGCCGCCATCGGGACCCGCGAGGCCGGCACGTACGCGCTCAGTGCCGTCGCCGACGAGCCCGGCGCCGTCATCGAGCAGAACGAGACCAACAACACCTACAGCAGCCCCACCGGCCTCGTGGTCAAGCCGGTCGCCGGCTCCGACCTGCTCCCCGCCGCCGTCACCACCACCCCGTCCAGCCCCGCCGCCGGCGACACCGTGACCTTCAGGGTCACCGTCCGGAACCAGGGCACCGACGCGAGCGCCTCCGGCAGCCAGGGTGTCACCCTCATCCTCACCGACGACCGCGGCACCGTGGTCAAGACCCTGACCGGCGCCCACTCCGGCACCCTCGCCCCCGGCGCCTCCGCCGACGTCACCCTCGGCCCGTGGACCGCCGTCAACGGCTCGTACACGGTGAAGACCGTGCTGGCCGACGACGCGAACGAACCCGCGGTCAAGCGCGCCAACAACACCGCCGTGCAAGGCCTGTTCGTCGGACGCGGCGCCCACATGCCGTACGACATGTACGAGGCCGAGGACGGCACCACGGGCGGCGGCGCCACCGTCGTCGGCCCCAACCGGACCGTCGGCGACATCGCGGGCGAGGCCTCCGGCCGCAAGGCCGTCAGCCTCGACGCGACCGGCGAGTACGTCGAGTTCACCACCCGCGCCGCGACCAACACCCTCGTCGCGCGCGTCTCCCTGCCCGACGCGCCGGGCGGCGGCGGGCTCGACTCCACGATCGACGTCTACGTGAACGGCACCCTCAAGAAGGCGCTGCCCGTCACCTCGAAGTACGCCTGGCTGTACGGGGCGGAGACCGCGCCCGGCAACTCCCCGGGCTCCGGGGCGCCGCGCCACATCTACGACGAGGCGCACCTGATGTTCGGCGAGACCATCCCCGCCGGCAGCAGGATCCGGCTCCAGAAGGACGCCGCCAACCCGCACCCGTACGCGATCGACTTCGTCAACCTGGAGCAGGTCGCCCCGGTCGCCAACCCCGACCCGGCCACGTACACCGTGCCCGCCGGATTCACCCACCAGGACGTGCAGAACGCGCTCGACAAGGTGCGCATGGACACCACGGGCACGCTCACGGGCGTCTACCTGCCGCCCGGCGACTACCAGACGTCGAGCAAGTTCCAGGTGTACGGCAAGGCCGTCCAGGTCGTGGGCGCAGGCCCCTGGTACACCGTCTTCCACGCCCCGGCCGGCCAGGAGAACACCGACGTCGGCTTCCGGGCCGAGGCGACGGCGAAGGGCTCGCTCTTCAAGGGCTTCGCCTACTTCGGCAACTACACCTCGCGCATCGACGGACCCGGAAAGGTCTTCGACTTCGCCAACGTCTCGGACATCGTCATCGACGACATCTGGAACGAGCACATGGTGTGCCTCTACTGGGGCGCCAACACCGACCGGATGACGATCAGGAACTCCCGGATCCGCGACCTGTTCGCCGACGGCGTCAACATGACCAACGGGTCCACGGACAACCTGGTGACCAACAACGACGCCCGGGCCACCGGCGACGACAGCTTCGCGCTGTTCTCGGCGATCGACGCGGGCGGCGCCGACGAGAAGAACAACGTCTACGAGAACCTGACCACCACCCTGACCTGGCGGGCCGCGGGCGTCGCCGTCTACGGCGGCTACGACAACACCTTCCGCAACATCCACATCGCGGACACCCTGGTCTACTCCGGGATCACCATCTCCTCGCTGGACTTCGGCTATCCCATGAACGGCTTCGGGACCGGGCCGACGACCTTCGAGAACATCTCGGTGGTCCGGGCCGGAGGCCACTTCTGGGGCAGTCAGACCTTCCCCGGGATCTGGCTGTTCTCCGCCTCGAAGGTCTTCCAGGGCATCCGGGTCAACCATGTCGACATCGTCGACCCGACGTACAGCGGAGTGATGTTCCAGACCAACTACGTCGGCGGACAGCCGCAGTTCCCCATCAAGGACACGGTCTTCACCGACGTCTCGGTCACGGGCGCCCGCAAGAGCGGCGACGCCTTCGACGCCAAGTCCGGGTTCGGAGTGTGGGCCAACGAGCAGCCCGAGGCGGGGCAGGGCCCGGCGGTCGGCGAAGTGACCTTCAACGGCCTCGATCTGAGCGGGAACGCCGTCGACATCCGCAACACCACCTCCACCTTCACCATCCACCGCAATGCGTAGCCGAGAGCCCGTCGGGCAAGGCCGGTGCACGCCGCTCGCGCGGCGGGCACCGGCCTTGCCCGCATGGGGAGTTGCGTGGCTCTGTCGAGCATTTACGAAATCAGCGCGATATCTTGCGTTCATCTGTCGGCGGTGGTTGAGTGTGCCGCACCCCGCACGCCACGCTCAGACAGCCCGAAGGGGACCCCCATGAGAGTTGCCCGGTTCCGCCGTACCCGCCGCTCCGGCGCGGCCGTCCTCGTCTCCGCCCTCGCCCTCACCGCGCTCGCCGCCTGCGGCACCAGCAGCAGCGACGACGGCGGCGACTCGGAAGGCAGCGGATCGACCGACCCGTCCGCCCCGCTGGACCCCAAGACGAAGGTGACCCTCACCATCGACTGCATGCCCCCGGCGGCGAAGGCGGCCGAGCTGAAGGAGTGGAAGGAGGACGTCGCCGCGTTCAACAAGATCTACCCGAACGTCACCATCGAGGGCCGCTCCACCCCCGGCCAGTGCCTGGAGCCCCCGCGCTTCACCGCCATGCTCAAGGCCAAGTCCCAGCCGGACGTCTTCTACACCTACTTCACCGACCTGCCGCAGGTCCTCGCCGAGGACGGCGCCGCCGACATCGGTGCCTACGTCAACGACAAGACCGTCCCGGCCCTCGCCGACATCGACACCGACGTCCTCGGCTCGCTCAAGCAGGACGGCAAGCTCTACGGCCTGCCCACCAGCAACTACACGATGGGCCTGCTGATCAACCGCAAGCTCTTCCAGCAGGCCGGCCTCGACCCCGACAACCCGCCGCGCACCTGGGACGAGGTCCGCGCCGCCGCCAAGAAGATCGCCGGCCTCGGGGGCGGCGTCGCCGGCTACGGCGAGTACAGCGCCGGGAACACCGGCGGCTGGCACTTCACCGCCGCGATGTACAGCCTCGGCGGCGACGTCGTCGACGCGAGCGGCAAGAAGGCCGCCTTCGACGACGAGCTCGGCAGGCAGGTCGCGAAGAACCTCCACGCCATGCGCTGGGAGGACGACAGCATGGGCAAGACCCAGCTGCTCAAGTGGGGCGACCTGCAGAAGCAGATCGCCACCGACAAGCTCGGCATGTTCCTCGCCGCACCCGACGACATCGCGTACATGGTCCAGCAACTCGGCGCGAAGTACGAGAACTTCGGCATGGGCCCGATCCCCGGCGGCAGGAGCACCCTGGCCGGCGGCAACAACTACATGATCAAGCAGGGCATCTCCGGCGACAAGATCAAGGCCGCCGTCGCCTGGCTGAACTTCAAGTACCTCACCGTCGGCCAGGGCCAGTTCGACTGGGCCCGCTGGAAGGCCGACGGCCTCCCGGTCGGCGTGCCGCAGCCCAACTTCTGGCGCGGTGAGTCCAAGACGAAGGACGACGCCTCCCGTACCCAGAACGCCACCATGCCGGTCGCCAACTTCAAGACCTTCATGGACAACCCGGTCTCCGCCAAGGCCGAGCCGCCGAAGGCCCAGGAGATCTACAAGGTCCTCGACAACGTGATGTCCGGGATCCTCACCAACAAGGACGCCGACATCGACAAGCTCCTCTCCACCGCCGCGACCCAGGTCGACCAGGTCCTCGCGCACGGGTGACCCGCCCGGGCGGTCCGGCAGCGGCCGGACCGCCCGCCCGCCCCCGTATGACGCCCCGCCCGACCCGTACCCAGGAACAAGGAGCGCCGATGTCGGTCACCGGCCTGACCCCGCGCACCACGGGATCCCCCCGACCCGCCCCGTCGCCCCGCACCGAGGCCGCGCCCGCCGGCCGGTTCGCCCGGAGCCTGCGGCGCAACCTCACCGCCCACGGCTTCCTCATCGGCGCCGTCGTCTGCTTCGCGCTCTTCTCCTGGTACCCGATGGTCCGCGAGGTCCTGCTCGCCTTCCAGAAGACCGAGCACGGCCGCAGCACCTGGAACGGCCTCGACAACCTCTCCACCGTCGC
The DNA here is from genome assembly GCF_040650755.1 of Streptomyces sp. NPDC048623. Classification (NCBI taxonomy): domain Bacteria; kingdom Bacillati; phylum Actinomycetota; class Actinomycetes; order Kitasatosporales; family Streptomycetaceae; genus Streptomyces; species Streptomyces sp. NPDC048623. Next base: position 258,089 of record NZ_JBEZHV010000008.1, on the reverse strand, counting down.
CGCCGACCCCGCCTTCTGGCAGGCCTGGCGCAACACCCTCCTCTTCACCCTCCTCGCCCTGGTCCTCGGCTTCGCCGTCCCCTTCGTCACCGCCCTCGTCATCAACGAGTTCCGGCACGGCCAGGGCTACCTCCGGCTCCTCGTCTACCTGCCCGTGATGCTCCCGCCGGTCGCCTCCGTCCTGCTCTTCAAATACCTCTACGACCCCGGCTACGGACTCCTCAACGAACTCTTCCGCCTGCTCCACCTGCCCGAACAGCAGTGGCTCCAGGACCCCGCCCTCTCCATGCTCTCCGTCGTCATCGCCGCCACGTGGATGAACATGGGCGGCGCCACCCTCGTCTACCTCGCCGCCCTCCAGGGCATCCCCGGCGAGCTGTACGAGGCCGCCGAGCTCGACGGCGCCGGACTGCTCCGCAAGATCTGGCATGTGACGATCCCGCAGACCCGGCTCGTACTCTCCCTGATGCTGCTCATGCAGGTCATCGCCACCATGCAGGTCTTCGTCGAACCCTTCCTGCTCACCGGCGGCGCCGGCCCCGAGGGCTCCACCACGACCGTCGTCTACCTGATCTACCAGTACGCCTTCAACTTCAACGACTACGGCGCGGCGGCCGCCCTCGGCCTGCTCCTGCTCGTACTCCTCGCCGGGTTCTCGGCGGCGTACGTCAAGCTCAGCGCCCGCACCGAGGCCGACTAGCCACCGGGGGAGACCGGCATGTCCACACGCACCCTGATCGCACCGGCCAGGATCGCCCGGCCCCGCGGCAAGGCCCTCTACCGCACCGCCCTCGCCCTCGTCCTCGCCGGCTTCACCCTCGTCTTCCTCGGCCCCCTCTACTGGATGGCGTCCAGCGGCCTCAAGGACACCCAGGAAGCCGTCGCCACCCCGCCCACCCTCGTCCCCGGCAGCTTCGCGCCGGAGAACTACAGCCGCGCCTGGGAGGTCATGGACCTCTCCTCGCTGCTCCTCAACACCCTCTACTACGCGTTCGGCGCGCTGCTCTTCCAGCTCGTCCTGGACGTCGCCGCGGCCTACTCGCTCTCCCGGCTCCGGCCCGTCCTCGGCAAGGCCATCCTCGGCATGATGCTGGCCACCCTGATGATCCCGGCCACCGTCCTCGTCGTCCCGCAGTACCTCACCGTGCTCGACGTGCCGATCGTCGAACGCAACCTGCTCAACACACCCTGGGCGATCTGGCTGCCGTCCGTCACCAACGCCTTCAACATCTTCCTGCTGAAGCGCTTCTTCGACTCGATTCCGAAGGAACTCCTGGACGCCGCGTCCATGGACGGCGCCAGCCCGGTGCGGATCCTGTGGTCGATCGTGCTGCCGATCTCCCGGCCGATCCTCGGCGTCGTGTCGATCTTCGCCGTCGTCGGGGTCTGGAAGGACTTCCTCTGGCCGATGCTCACCCTGCCCGACCCGGCGAAGCAGACCCTCAACGTCGGCATCTACTCGCTGTCCAACGGGGTCCCGGTCAACGTCCTGATCGCCGCGCTCACCATCGCGTCCGTGCCGACGCTGATCCTCTTCCTGATCTTCCAGCGCAACATCATGAGCGGCCTGACCGCGGGCGGCCTCAAGGGCTGACCCCGCCCGCTTCCGGCAGCCGCCCCGCCTCCGATGGCCGCTCCACCACCCGAAGCCTCGCCGCCGGCTCCGTCCGACGCCCCGCAGCATCCGGACCGGCGGCGAGATCCGCCCTGCCCGAAAGGACCGCCCCGTGGCAGCCCCGTACCCGCCCCGCACCGACGACTGGTGGCGCGACGCCGTCATCTACCAGGTGTACCCCCGCAGCTTCGCCGACGGCGACGGCGACGGCACCGGCGACCTCGCGGGCGTCCGGGCGAGACTGCCCTACCTCGCCGAACTCGGCGTCGACGCCGTCTGGTTCACCCCCTGGTACGTCTCACCCCTGGTCGACGGCGGCTACGACGTCGCCGACTACCGCACCGTCGACCCCGCCTTCGGCACCCTCGACGAGGCCGAGAAACTCATCACCGAGGCCGCCGCCCTCGGCCTGGGCGTCATCGTCGACATCGTCCCCAACCACGTCTCCGACCAGCACGCCTGGTTCCGGGCCGCCCTCGCCGCCGGACCCGGCAGCCCCGAACGCGCCCTCTTCCACTTCCGGCCCGGACGCGGCGCCCACGGCGAACTCCCGCCCAACAACTGGCCCTCCCAGTTCGCCGGACCCACCTGGACCAGGGTCCCCGACGGCGAGTGGTACCTCCACCTTTTCACCCCCGAACAGCCCGACCTCAACTGGGCCCACCCCGCCGTCCGCCGCGAACACGAGGACGTGCTGCGCTTCTGGTTCGACCGGGGCGTCGCCGGCGTCCGCATCGACTCCGCCGCCCTGCTCGCCAAGGACCCCGCGCTCGCCGACTTCGAGGAGGGCGTCGACCCCCACCCGTACATCGACCAGGACGAACTCCACGACATCTACCGCTCCTGGCGGGCGCTCGCCGACACCTACGGCGCCGTCTTCGTCGGAGAGGTCTGGCTCCCCGACGCCGAACGCTTCGCCCGCTACCTGCGCCCCGACGAACTCCACACCGCCTTCAACTTCTCCTTCCTCGCCTGCCCCTGGGAACCCGAGCGGCTGCGCGCCACCATCGACGCCACCCTCGCCGAACACGCCCCCGTCGGCGCCCCCGCCACCTGGGTGCTGTGCAACCACGACGTCACCCGCACCGTCACCCGCTACGGCCGCGCCGACACCGCCTTCGACTTCGCCACCAAGACCTACGGCACCCCCACCGACCTCGCCCTCGGCACCCGCCGTGCCCGCGCCGCCGCCCTGCTCACCCTCGCCCTGCCCGGCTCCGTGTACGTGTACCAGGGCGAGGAACTCGGCCTGCCCGAGGCCGACATCCCGGCCGACCGCGTCCAGGACCCCATGCACTTCCGCTCCGGCGGCACCGACCCCGGCCGCGACGGCTGCCGCGTCCCGCTGCCCTGGACCGCCGACGCCCCCTGGGCCGGCTTCGGCTCCACCACCGAACCCTGGCTGCCGCAGCCCGCCGACTGGCCCCGCTACGCCGTCGACCGCCAGTCCGCGGACCCCGGCTCCCTCCTCACCCTCTACCGCACCGCCCTGCACCTGCGCCGCACCGAGCCCGGCTTCGGCGACGGCCCCCTGGACTGGCTGCCGGCCGCCCCCGGCGTACTCGCCTTCCGGCGCCCGTACGGCCTGCTCCATCTGACCAATCTGTCGGCCGAGCCGGTCCCGCTGCCCCCGCACGCGCTCCTGCTCCTGACCAGCGGCCCGCTCACCCCGGACGGGGCACTCCCGCCGGACACCTCGGTCTGGCTCAGGGAGGACTGAGAACGGGGTCTCCCGGGGCCGCGATCAGGTCAGCTGACGTCGGACCAGTTCGTGGAACAGACCCGCCGGGTCCGCGAGCAGCTCGGCGGGCGGGCCGTCCTGGACCACACGGCCGTCCGCCATCGCGATCACCCGGTCCGCGCCCATCACCGTGGAGAGGCGGTGGGCGATCACCACCCGCGTGGCGCGCAGGGCGCGGGTGGACTCGATGACGACGTGCTGGGCCTCGTTGTCGAGGGCGCTGGTGGCCTCGTCGAGGAAGAGGATGCGGGGCTTGCGGATGAGGGCCTGGGCGATCATCAGCCGCTGGCGCTGGCCGCCCGAGATGGTCCCGCCGCCGTCGGAGAGCATCGTGTGCAGGCCCATCGGCATGGCCTGGACGTCCTCGGCGAGCCCGGCCAGGGTGACGGCCTCTGAGACCTCCTCCAGGGTGTACGCCTCCGCGCCGCGCACGCAGTCCAGGATCGAGCCGGTCAGCGGGCGGGCGTGCTGGAGGACCACGCCGCACTGGCGTCGCACGGCCGCCCGGTCGAGCGCCGCCAGGTCCTGGCCGTCGTACAGGACGCTGCCCCCGGTGGGCCGGTCCAAGCCGATGAGGAGACGGAGCAGGGTCGACTTGCCGCTGCCGCTCGCGCCGACGACCGCCACGAACTCCCCGGGCCGTACGCACAGATCGACGCCGTCCAGGACCAGCGGGCCGTCCTCGGTGTACCGGTACGACAGCCCGCGGGCCTCGATCGCCCCGCTCAGCACACCCGGGCGGACCGTGCCGGCCCGCACCTCGGGCTCCGCCGCCAGGATCGGCTCGACCTGCTCGTACACGGGCACCACGGCCGCCACGGAGAGCACCGCACCTGTCAGCTGGGTCACCGAGGACAGCAGCAGCGTGAGCGCGGTGGAGAAGGTGAGGAAGCCGGCGGCCGACATCGCGCCCCGGGCGGGGCCCGCGAGCAGCATGAACATCACCAGGGTGCACAGCGGCAGGCACACCGCGCCGAGCACCGTGACCGTGTTCTGGATGCGGCCCACCCGCTGCTGGAGCACCCGGGTACGGGCGAACTCCCGCGCCCACGCCGCGTACGCGAAGCTCTCCGCCGCCGCGACCCGCAGCTTGGGCAGCCCGCGCAGGGTCTGGAAGGCCTGGTTGTCGAGCCGGTTGCCGAGCTCGACGAGCCGTCGCTGGTGGCGCAGCTGCCACAGACCGAGGCCGAGCAGCACCGCCCCCACGACAAGCAGCATCGCCAGCGCGAGCAGCCCGAGCGGCACACTGTGCACGAGCAGCAGGACGAGGTTCACGGCCGCGACCGCGGTCGACTGGAGACACACCGGCGCGATCCCCGACAGCGTCCGCCGGATCACACCGATGCCGAGCGCCGCGTTGGCGAGCTCGCCGGTGGACCGGCCGCCGAAGAAGGGCGCCGGAAGCCGCAGCAGCCGGTCCCACACGGCCGGTTGCAGGGTGGCCTCGATCCGGCCCTCCATCCGCAGCAGCGCCACGTTCTGCAGCAGCATGAACGCCGCCTGGAGCACCGCCGCCGCGCCGAGCGCCACGGCGGTCTGCACGATCAGACCGCTCTCGCCCGCCGGTACGTACGCGCCGAGGACGCGGCCGGTCGCCAGCGGCACCGTGGCCCCGAGGACGACCGAGACCAGCCCGCCCAGGAACAGGGCGCGCAGCTCGCGCCGGGTGCCGCCGGCGCTGAAGCGCAGCAGCCGCGGCAGGCTCGGCCGGCCCTCCGGCAGCGGCCGGTAGAACATCACCGCCGCCGGCTCGAAGTCCCGCGCGCTGTCCGCGTCGATCCGCTCCGGGCGCCCGCCCGCCGGGTCCACCGCCACATAGCCGCCGCGCCGCCAGAGCAGTGCGACCGGCTCGCCGTCCGCCTCCCACCGCCCCACCAGCGGCCCGCAGTCCTCCCGCCACCAGCGGCCGCGCAGCCCGACCTCCCGGGTGCGGATCCGCGCGGCGAGCGCGATCCGCTCGACCGGGTCGAGCCGCTCGCCGTCCGCGCCCGCGCCCGCCTCGACCGTGGCCACCGACTCCGCGAGCACCACCCCGGCGTCGGCCGCGACGAGCCGGCACACCGCGAGCGTCGCGTCGACCCCGTTCGAGCCGCCGGTGGCCCCGCGCCGGCCGCCGCCCCGCCCGCCGGACCGGCCGAGTGCGGCGAGCAGCGTACGGTCCGCCTCGCTGCCGGCCGCCCGGCCCGCCGCGAGACCGGCGGCCGTACGGTCCTCCTGCGCGCGCTCGCGCTCCTCGATCCAGTCGTCCAGGGCGTGGCGCAGCCGGTACTGCTGCTCCACCATGCCGTGCCACAGGGCCGCGTCGACGAGCAGACCGCCGGCCGCGCCCGCCTCGTACACGGCGCCGTACGCCACGCTGCCCGGCGCGACGTGCATCCACATGACCTCGTCGTCGCCGGCCGCCCGCCCGCCGCCGGGCCGGGCGCCGAGCGGCGCCTCGTACAGGACCCGCAGACCCCGGCCGACGCCGAGCGCGAAGGCGTCCTCCAGGGGGCTCGCGACCGGGGACGCCGGGGTTCCGTACGCCTCCCAGCCGCCCGCGTAGCCGTACCCGTCGCCGTGACCCTCGTACCCCTGCCCCTGGTACCCCTGCCCGTACGTCTCCGGCTCCGGGCGGTGCAGCTCGCTCAGCTCGATCCGGCGCAGCAGGCACTCGCGCGACGGGCGGCCGACCAGGGTGTGCCGGGGGCCCTCGGCAGGGCCCAGGGCAGGCCCCTGCAGCAGCGCGCCCGCGTCCACCCGGCCGAGGAAGTGCCAGGACCCGGTCTGCCCGGTGTCCACCGCGAACAGGTCGAGGCCGCCGTGCACGACCAGCCACAGCACCGAGGGCCCCTCCAGGGACAGGCCGCGCAGGCCCGAGCAGTCCAGCGGCGCGCCGAGGCCGCCCAGCGCGGAGAGCACCGGGTCGGCGGCGCCGGCCGCGGGTGCGGAGGACAGGGACGTGAAGGGGGTGGTCATGTCAGTGCTCCTCGACCAGCCGGGCGTACGGGCCGCCCGCCGCCACCAGTTCGGTGTGCCGTCCGCGTTCCACGACCGTGCCCCGGTCGAGCACGAGGATCTCGTCGCTGTCGCGCACGGTGCTCAGCCGGTGGGCGATCACCACGCACGCGCAGCCGCGGCGCCGCAGATGGTCGATGACCTCCCGCTCGGTGACCGCGTCCAGCGCGCTGGTCACCTCGTCGAGGACGAGGACGCTGGGGTCGCGCACCAGGGCCCGGGCGAGTTCGAGCCGCTGGCGCTGCCCGCCGGAGAAGTTCCGGCCGTCCTGCTCGACCCGGCTGTGGATGCCGCCGGGGCGGCGCGAGACCACGTCGAGGACCGCGGCGTCCGCGAGCGCGGCGACGACCGCCTCGTCCGGCACCGACGGGTCCCACAGCGCCACGTTGTCGCGGACGGTGCCCTCGAAGAGGAAGACGTCCTGGTCGACGAAGGCGACCGAGGCGGCGAGCGCGCCGCGCGGGATGTCCGCGAGCCGCATCCCGTCGATCCGGACCGCGCCCTCCCACGGGGCGTACAGGCCGGCGATCAGGCGCGACACGGTGGACTTGCCGCTGCCCGAGCCGCCGACGAGCGCGACCTGTCGGCCCGGACCGACCGCGAGCGAGAAGTCCGCGAGCAGCGGTGCGTCCAGCGGGTTGTAGCCGAACGTGACGCCGTCGAGCTCGACATGGCCGGTGAGCCGGCGCGCGCCGGTCGCCGGCTCACGCCGGCGATGCACGGGGTCGACGGGGAAGTTCTCCACGTCCTTGAGCCGGGCCACGTCGGCGGTGAGGTCCTGGATCCGGCCCGCGACCCCGCCGAGCCGTGCGACGGGCGCGGTGAACCCGGTCACCAGCGACTGGAAGGCGACGAGCAGACCTACCGTCAGATGCCCTTCCACCGCCCGCAGTCCGCCCACGAGCAGGATCAGCGCGCTGTTCAGGGCGGCCAGGGTCGGGGCCACGATCGCCAGCCACGCGCCCGGCACGCCGAGCCGCTGCTGGACGTCGAGGGTGACCGCGTGCTGCCCCGACCAGCGCCGGAAGAAGCCGTCCTCGCCGCCGGTGGCCTTGATCGTCTCGATCGACTGGAGCCCGCCGTACGAGGTGTTGGTCAGCCGCGCGCTCTCGGCGCGCAGCTTGTGCGCGCCGGTGGCCCGCACCCGTACCGTGATCCGCAGCGCCACCACGTTGAGCAGCGCCACGCCGACACCGACCACGGTCAGCTGCGGGTCGTAGCTCCACAGCAGCACCGCGTAGAGCAGCACCACGATCGCGTCCACGCCCGCCGCCGACAGGTCGCGGGCGAGGGTCTCGGCGACCTGGTCGTTGGAGCGCAGGCGCTGCACCAGGTCGGCCGGGCTGCGCTGGGAGTAGAAGGCCACCGGCAGGCGCAGCAGATGCCGCAGGAACCGGGCCCCGCCCAGGGTCGAGGAGACCACCCGCCCGCGCAGCAGATTGCCCTGCTGGAGCGCGGTCAGCACGGCGGTGAGGACCAGCGCGCACCCCATCGCCGCGAACAGCACGCCGAGCGGCGAGGACTGTCCGCCGATCAGGAAGGTGTCGATGTACGTACGGCTGAGCGCCGGCACCCACGCGCCGACGGCCACGAGCAGCACGCTCGCCAGGATCGCCGCGCCCATCGTGCCCGAGGTGCCGCGCAGCCGGCCCGACACCCCGCCGAGCACGCCCGGGCGCTGCCCGCCGCGCCGGAACCCGGGGCCCGGCTCCATCACCAGGACGATCCCGGTGAAGGCGCCGTCGAACTCCTCCATCGGCACGAACCGGCGCCCCTTCGCCGGGTCGTTGACATACACGCCCGGGCGGCCGAGGCGCCGGCCCATGCCCTCGTACACGACGTAGTGGTTGAACTCCCAGAACAGCACGGCGGGACCCCGCACCTCGGCGAGCGCCGCCAGGTCCATCTGCATGCCCTTGGCCGTGAGCCCGTGACTCCGCGCCGCCTTCAGGAGGTTGCTGGCGCGCGAGCCGTCGCGGGACACACCGCACGCGATGCGCAGCTCCTCCAGGGGCACGAACCGCCCGTGGTGCCCGAGGACCGTGGCGAGCGCCGCCGCGCCGCACTCCACCGCCTCCATCTGGAGGACGGTGGGGGTACGGACCGGGCGCGGGCGGCGGCCCTTCGGCAGCGACAGGGGGCGGGCCGAGCGGCGCCGGGTCCCGGAGGAACGGGCGGAACGGGTGTTCTTCTTGCGCGGGTTCACGGGAGCAGCCAGTCGATCGGGCGTTGCGAGGCGAGGTGGACGGCGGCCGTCACCGGCGTGCCGGAGTCGGCGGCCTCGGGGCCCGCCGGGGGCCGTGGCAGCCGGACCAGGACCGCGACCGGACTGCCCTGCCGGGTGAACTCGGCCGCGAGGCCGTCGTCGCCCAGGAAACCGCCGATCTGGGCCCGCGACTGGGGCACCCGGCCCACCGCGGCGACCTTGCCGCGCAGCGCCCCGTCGCCGCTCCGGCCCGGGCCGCGCACGGTCACCTCGACGGCGGCGCCCGTGCGGATCCCGGCGGCGTCGCCGGCCGGCACGTACAGCACGGCCACCAGCGGCTCGGCGGGGTCCGTGCCCCGCTCGACGGCCGCCACACCGGCGCCGGCCGTCAGGACGGCGCCGGTCCGTGCGTACAGCACGGCAAGCCGCCCCGCGGCCACCGCGCGCACCTGCCGGTCGCCGTCGGCGGTGCGGACGACGACCAGCGGATCACCCGCGGCGACCGTCCGGCCCTCGGCGGCGAGCACCTCGGTCACCTGGCCCGCGACCGGACTCTGCAGCAGATAGCGGCCCTCGGGGCGGGTGAGGATTCCGGCGGCGGGGAGTTTCGACGTCACCGTCCCGGTGAAAGCCCAGAATGCGGCGGTGGCCGTCACGAGCACCGTGACGGCGAGCACGAGCCGCCCCTGCGGGCGCGCGAAACGCACCGGCAGATCGAGTTCTTCGGGTGATTGCAGCTTGGAAAGAGCCTTTTGGCGAAACTGCATGGACGTGTTCCTTCGACCGCATTCGACCCGACCGTCTTTATCCGCCCGTCGTGCAAAGGGTGCGACGGGCGTCCGGTGGGCCGGGCGTCCTGGGGCGTTCATCGCTCCGAAGCGCCCGGCCCACCGTTCAGTCCGCTCAGAGACCGGCGACGCCGGTGTTCACCGAGACGCCGGTGATGCCGGTGACCAGGCTCGGGACGCCCTGCACGAGGCCCTCGACGTTCTGCACGGTCCGCAGGTCGCCGACGACGCCGAGCAGGTTGGTGACGTCGCCGCCCACGGCGCCGACGAGACCGCCCTGGACGCTGACGAGGCCGCCGGAGACGGCGTCGAGCTCGGTGTCGGCGATCTCACGGGTCTCGAGGTTGTTACGCATGAAAGCGCACCTTTCATCTGATGGGGGGAATCCACTGCCGCGGCGGGCCAGATCAAAGCACGCGAACGCCTTTGTGAGCCAATTCCGTTGACGCCCCGTCGGCGCCGGAACGCCGTCCCGGGCGGCCCGTCGTGCAGCTTGTTTCACGGAACACCGACACCTTCTCCCCAGGAACGGGTAACGCATTCGTGAGGCCCTTGGGCCCGGCAGGACGAACCGGGGTGAATTCCGACAGCGGCGCCGGGAGGGTGTGCCGGACCGGGGAACGGCGGGGGAGGGGCGGTTCAGGTCACGTACACAATGTGCAGGTTGTCGAAAGGCGCGGACGAGGGCACCGACGAGGTGCCCCGGGGCCCTCGTCCCACCTCCCCGCGACCCCCTACAACCACCCCGCCCGCTGCGCCTGCAGCGCCAGCTGGAAGCGGTTGGCCGCGCCCAGGCGGGCCATCAGGATCTGCAGACGGCGGAAGAGCGTGCGGCGGCTGACGCCGAGTTCGCGGGCGATGACCTCGTCGCTCGCGCCGCCCGCGAGCAGACGGAGCAGGCGCCGGTCGGCCGGCGGCAGGCCCGCCGGGCGGGCCGTGCGGCCGTGGAAGGGCAGGGCGCTCGTCCAGGACTGCTCGAAGAGGGCCACGAGGGCGGAGAGGAGGCCGCACGGCTGGACCACGAGCAGCGAGTTGACGACGTCCGCCTCGCGGATCGACAGCGACACCAGCGCATAGGCCTCGTCGATGATCAGAAGCTTCACCGGCACCGAGGGCAGGACCCGGGCCTGCTCGCCGGCCGCGATGGCCGGTTCGACGGCGTCGCGCAGATGGCCCGGGTGTTCCAGGGACTCGCGCGAGTAGACGACCCGCTGGCGCACACCGCGCGCGAGGGTGGCGAGGGCGTCGTCCGTGGCTCCGGGCAGCGGCACGTACGGCGGCGACTCGAACTGGCGGATCTGCTCCCGCGCGCTCGCCCAGGCGTGCCGCATCCGCGGCCCGATCGCGTCGCCGGTGACGACCTCGACCAGATCGTCGGTGTACGCGGCGAGCCGGTGGCGCCGGAACGACTCGAAAGCTCCGCCCACCGCGATCCGCGACTCCTCCAGCTCCGCGGCCCGGTGCCGGGCGAGCGCCTCCAGACCCGCCGCCGGCGGCACCGGCGCGACCACGTCCTCCGCGTCCCCGTCGCCCCCCGCCGCGCTGGCCAGGCCCGCGTCCACCAACTCCCCGTACGCCGCGGCCAGCTCCGCCCCGTCCAGACCCGCCGCCCGCCCGATGGCGCCGAGCGGCGCGGGCGCCGCGTCGAGCAGCGCCGCGTACACCCGCCCGGCGGCCGTCCCCAGGCCCAGCAGTCGCAGGGCCTCACCCAGTCTCGCGTTCGTCATGCCCCCCATTCTCGGCGCCACCCACCCCCTCCGTGTCCGATCCGTGCCACTGGCACTCCCGTGCACCCACGGGCCGCCGCGCGCACTACCGTCCGGGACGGACCGCACACCCACCGAAGCGGTCCCTCCACCCGGACGAAGGGGTACGACGTGGCCAAGGCCCGCAAGAACGGTCTCTACACGGGCATCTCCGAGGAGCTGTCCGCCCTGATGCGCACCGGCTGGGCGGACACCGAGCGGCACGACCTGACACCCGACCCGCAGGCCCCGTACGCCGCCCGCCGCCGGGCCGCGCTCTCCGCCCGGTTCCCCGGCGAGCGCCTGGTGATCCCCTCGGGCAACCTCAAGGCCCGCTCCAACGACGACACCTACCCCTTCCGCCCGTACTCCGGCTATGTGCACATGACCGGCGACCAGGCCCGCGACGGCGCCCTCGTCCTCGAACCCCGCGCGGACGGCGGCCACGACGCGTACTGCTACCAGCTCCCGCGCGACGCCCGCGACAACGACGAGTTCTGGATCGGCTACACCGCCGAGCTGTGGATGGGCCGCCGCCGCTCCCTCGCCGAGTCCGAGACCGTCCTCGGCCTGCCCTGCCGCGACGTCCGCACCGCCGCCGAGGACCTCGCCGCCTCCACCGCCCCCACCCGGATCGTCCGCGGCGTCGACCCGGTCCTGGAGGCCGCGGTCCGCAGCGACGAGACGCGCGACGACGAGCTGGAGGAGGCGCTGAGCGAGCTCCGCCTGATCAAGGACGAGTGGGAGACCGGCGAGATGCGCCGGGCCGTCGACTCCACCGTCCGCGGCTTCACCGACGCCGTCGCCGAACTCTCCCGCGCCGTCGAGACCTCCGAGCGCTGGATCGAGGGCACCTTCTACCGCCGCGCGCGCCTGGAGGGCAACTCCGTGGGCTACAGCTCCATCTGCGCCGCCGGCGAGCACGCCACGATCATGCACTGGACCACCAACGACGGCCCCGTCCGCCCCGGCGAGCTGCTGCTCCTCGACGCCGGCGTCGAGACCACCTCCCTCTACACCGCCGACGTCACCCGCACCCTCCCCATCAGCGGCACCTTCACCGCCGTGCAGCGGAAGGTCTACGACGCGGTGTACGAGGCCCAGTCGGCGGGCATGGCCGCCGTCAAGCCCGGCGCCGCCTACCGCGACTTCCACGAGGCCGCCCAGCGCCACCTCGCCGCCCGGCTCGTGGAGTGGGGCTTCATCGAGGGCCCCGCCGACCGCGCCTACGAACTCGGCCTCCAGCGCCGCTTCACCATGGCCGGCACCGGCCACATGCTCGGCCTCGACGTCCACGACTGCGCCCACGCCCGCACCGAGGAGTACGTCGGCGGCGTCCTGGAGCCCGGCATGGTGCTCACCGTCGAACCCGGGCTCTACTTCCAGGCCGACGACCTGACCGTCCCCGAGGAGTGGCGCGGCATCGGCGTCCGCATCGAGGACGACCTGCTCGTCACCGAGGACGGACACGAGAACCTGTCCGCCGCGCTGCCCCGTTCGGCCGACGAGGTCGAGGCCTGGATGGCCCGCGTCGCCGGCTGACCCGCACCGCCCGTTCCTCCACGCCCCGCCGCCCGTGCCCCGCACGGGTGGCGGCGCGCGAATGGTCGCCTTCACCGGTTGGAGCTAGGGTCGATACGTAGGCCATAGGTGCGCCGACGCTCCCGCGGTCGGGCGGATTTCGCAGCCCCACAGTCCCGCGGTGAAGGGACGGAGGGCGCGCGGAAGGAGCCGGCCATGACCCGAACACTGCGAGCGGCGATCACCGTCGCGGCAACCGCGGCGCTGTCGCTGAGTCTGGGCGCCTGCAGTTCCGACGCCGACCAGGCGACGAACACGGAGACGAGCGCGGCGCAGGCAGGCCAGGTGAAGATCGGCCTGCTGCTCCCGGAGAGCAAGACCACGCGGTACGAGAAGTTCGACCGCCCCTACATCGAGGCCAAGATCAAGGAACTGGCGCCCGGCGCCCAGATCGACTACTACAACGCGGCCGAGAGCCCCACCACCCAGCAGCAGCAGGTCAACACCGCGCTCGCCAAGGGTGACAAGGTGCTCATCCTGGACGCCGTGGACTCCAAGTCGATCCAGTCCTCGGTCCAGAAGGCCAACGCCGCGGGCGTGAAGGTCGTCGCCTACGACCGGCTCGCGCAGGGCCCGGTCGACTCCTATGTCTCGTACGACAACAAGAAGGTCGGCCAACTCCAGGGCCAGGCGCTCCTCGACGCCCTCGGCGACAAGGCCAAGAGCGGCGTGATCGTGATGCACAACGGGTCGCCCACCGACCCCAACGCCGCCGAGTTCAAGGCCGGCGCGCACTCCGTCCTCGACGGCAAGGTGAAGATCGGCAAGGAGTACGACACTCCCAACTGGGACCCGAACAACGCCAACCAGCAGATGTCCGGCGCCATCGCGGCCCTCGGCAAGGACAACATCGTCGGTGTCTACTCGGCCAACGACGGACTGGCCGCGGGCATCTCCACCGCCCTCCAGGCGGCCGGCCTGAGCGTGCCGCTCACCGGGCAGGACGCCCAGCTCGACGCGATCCAGCGGATCCTGATCGGCACGCAGACCATCACGGTGATGAAGCCGTACAAGCCCGAGGCCGACATCGCCGCCACGATGGCCGTCGACTTCGCCCAGGGCAAGCCGCTCACCAAGGACCTGATCCCGACCACCGTCACCAGCGGCAGCGGCAACAAGGTCCCGGCCAACCTGCTGACTCCGATCGTGGTCGACAAGACCAACATCGGCGACACCGTCGTGAAGCAGGGCCTCTACACGGTCGACGAGATCTGCACGCCGACGTACGAGGCCGCGTGCCAGCAGGCCGGTCTGAAGTAATCGCCCGGGAAACGGGCCTGGCAGGGGTCGGAGGCGGTCGCCGTGCCGGAAGCTGCTGTGCTGTCACTACGAGGGATCTCCAAGCGCTTCGGCGCGGTCCAGGCCCTGTCGGACTTCGACCTGGAGGTGCACGCCGGAGAAGTCGTCGCCCTCGTCGGCGACAACGGCGCCGGCAAGTCCACGGCCATCAAGGCGATCGCCGGGGTGAACCCGCCCGACGACGGCGTCATCGAATGGCAGGGCCGGCGGGTCTCGATCAACCGGCCCCACGACGCCCAGAACCTCGGCATCGCCACCGTCTACCAGGACCTCGCCCTGTGCGACAACCTCGACGTCGTCGGCAACCTGTTCCTCGGGCGGGAACTGCGCCGCTTCGGCGTGCTCGACGAGGTCCGCATGGAGAAGCGCTCCCGCGAACTGCTCGACACCCTCTCCATCCGCATCCCGTCGGTCCGCATCCCCGTCGCGTCCCTCTCCGGCGGCCAGCGCCAGACCGTGGCCATCGCCCGCTCGCTCATCGGCGACCCCCGTGTCGTCCTCCTCGACGAGCCCACCGCGGCGCTCGGCGTCGAACAGACCGCCGAGGTCCTCGACCTCGTCGAACGCCTCCGCGAGCACGGCCTCGGCACCATCCTCATCAGCCACAACATGGTCGACGTGATGGCCGTCGCCGACCGCATCGCGGTGCTCCGCCTCGGGCGCAACAACGGCTTCTTCGACCGGCGGTCCACCACCACCGAGGAGATCATCTCCGCCATCACCGGGGCCACCGAGAGCGCCGTGACCCGGCGTCAGGCCCGTATCCGCGAGGAGCGCGAGACGCGCGGGGAGGAGGACCTGCCATGAGCGGTGACCGCAAGCCCGGCGGGCCGGCCGGGCCCGAGCTGCCCGAGGACGCCGGTACCCCGGCACCCGCGCCCGAGGCCATGCCCGCCGTCGACACCCGCCTCATCGTCCGCGAGGAGGGACTGCGCGGCTACGTCGGCGAGTTCAAGCGCAAGATGCGCAGCGGCGAACTGGGCTCGCTGCCCGTCATCGTCGCCGTGATCATCATCTGGACGGTCTTCGGCAGCCTCGACAGCACCTTCCTGTCCGCGCAGAACCTCTCCGACCTCAGCCAGCAGATCGTCGGCACCGGCATGATCGCCGTCGGCATCGTCTTCGTCCTGCTGCTCGGCGAGATCGATCTGTCCGTCGGCTCCGTCAGCGGTCTGTGCGCCGCCATCTTCGCCGTGCTCAACGTCAACAACGGCATGAACGAATGGCTGGCGCTGCTCGTCGCGCTCGGCGGCGGCGCGGCCGTCGGCCTCATCCAGGGCTTCTTCTTCGCCAAGGTCGGCGTGCCGGCCTTCGTCGTCACCCTCGCCGGCAACCTCTTCTGGAACGGACTGATGCTCCAGGTGCTCGGCGCCACCGGCACCGTCAACATCCCCAGCGAGAGCATCGTCTCCAAGCTCTACTCGACCATCTTCCACAGCCCAGCCACCGCCTACATCACGGCAGCCGTGGGCGTCGGACTCTTCCTGCTCGCCTCGCTCCAGGACGCCCGGCGTCGGCAGGCCGCCCGGGTGCCGTTCCGGCCGATCGCCGAGATCGTGCTGCGTACGGTGGTCATCGCGGCCATCGCCTTCGCCACCGCGTACATCCTCAACCAGTACCAGGGCCTGCCGCTCGCCCTGCTGATCTTCCTGATCCTGCTCGTGCTGCTCGACTTCGTGCTGCGCCGCACCCGCTACGGACGCCAGATCTTCGCGGTCGGCGGCAACATCGAGGGCGCACGGCGGGCCGGCATCAGCGTGCCGTTCGTCCGGATGAGCGTCTTCACCATCGCCGGCACCATGGCCGCGGTCGGCGGCATCTTCCTCGCCGGGCAGATCCAGTCCGCGAGCCAGACCTCCGGCGGCGGCAACCTGCTGATGAACGTCATCGCCGCCGCCGTCATCGGCGGCACCAGCCTGTTCGGCGGACGCGGCTCGGTGTGGTCCGCGCTGCTCGGCGCGCTGGTCATCGGCTCGATCCAGTCCGGCATGAACATCATGGGCGTCAGCAACGCCGTCCAGTTCATGATCACCGGATCCGTGCTGCTCGCCGCCGTGGTCGTCGACTCCCTGTCCCGGCGCAGCCAGAAGGCCGCGGGACGCGCCTGAGCGGCGCCGCCCCGCGACCCGGTGGGACCCTGGTGGCTCAGGGCTGCTGGAAGCGCACCTCCGGGTGCAGCGGGCTCGGCCCGGTGAGCAGCGGCTGCGGCCGGTCGCGCAAGCGCTCGTCGAAGAACGCGCCGACATAGGCGCGGGTCACGGCGAGCGCCCGGTCGGCCGGGATGGTGGCGCCCTCGTCCGGCACGTCGAGGCCACGCAACAGCACGGGGGCGTCGGTGAAGGTGAAGTGGTTGGCGCCGGACACCGTCAGCCAGCGTTTGAAGCCGCCGAGCGCCTTCCAGGTGGTGTCCCAGCTGGTGTCGACACCGCCCGGCCGGTGCATCTCGTCGTCGGTGCCCAGGAACATGAACGCCCGCCCGCCGAGCCCGTCGGCCGGAAGGGTGTCCCAGAACGCGCCGTCCATGTTCACCCCGGCGTCGATCCGCCGGTCCGCGACCATCGCGGTGGCGGCGGCCGCGCCGCCGATCGAGTGCCCGGCCATCCCGATCCGGGCCGGGTCGATGGTCCGCGCGTACGGCCAGGTGGCGACGGCCCGCGGTCCGGTCAGCCGGTCCAGGAGGAAGCGCACGTCCGCCGCCCGCACGGCCGTGACGTCGGCGCCCTTGATCTTCCCTTCATGCATCTGCGTACAGGCCACGCAGGTCAGAGCCGGCCCGCCCGGCACGGACATGCCCGAGTTCTCGTAGGCGTGATCGACCGACGCGACGACATAGCCGTGCGAGGCGAGGTCGGTGGCGAGGCTCGTGAGCAGGAACCGGGGCACCCCGAAGCCCGGCGAGAGGACCACGAGCGGATGCTTCCCGGGCGCGAGCCGCACGTCCCTCCCGCTGTACGTGTCGATCCCGGCCAGCGCGCGGATGTCGGCCGGGTCGGTCTTCTCCAGGCCCACCAGGACGAGCCGGGCCTCCTCCTCGGTCGCGTACGGAGCGGGCGCGCCGCCCCGGGCCGTGCGGGCCGCCGGATAGTGGACAGTCACCATCAGCTCCCGCGCGCCCGCCGAGGGCACGTACGGGTCGGTGCGGGACCGGTCGACGAGATGAAGGACGGAGGCGCCCACGCCGAACGCGCCGGTCGGTGCCGGGAGCCGGATCGCCGTGGCCGGGGCGGCCGGGGCGACTGGGGCGACTGGGGCGGAGAGGGAGACGGACGGCGCGGGGCTCGCCGCGGCGGCGGGCAGCGCGGTCGCGGGTAAGGCGACCGCGCAGGCGAGGAGGGCGGCCGTGGCCGCCCGGGTGAAGGTGATCATGCCGAGGACGCTACGGCGTCCCGCGCCCGCCCCGCGTCCGACCACGGTCGGAGTCCGGCGGCCCGGCGTAGACCCCCGGTCGGACCGTTTCCTCCGCCTGCGGATGCGGGCGGTGAGCGGGTCCGGGATGCTGGACGGACCAGGGGGGCCGTCCGAGGAGGGCCGCGATGTCCGTGATGGACAAGCTCAAGCAGATGCTCAAGGGGCACGAGGACCAGGCCGGGAAGGCCGTCGACAAGGCCGGCGACATGGTCGATGACAAGACCCAGGGCAAGTACAGCAGCCAGGTCGACACGGCCCAGGAGAAGCTCAAGGAACAGCTCGGCGGTACCGACGACCCGAAGCAGCCGCCCCAGCAGTAGCGAGCCGCGGCGCACCACCCCCACCGCCCCGGCCGGGCCTCGGCGCCCGGCCGGGGCGGTGGCCTGTCCGCCCGTACCCCTCCCGTACTCCGCCCTTCGTGTCAAAGCCGCACAGAACGGGAATCCTTCTCTCAGGACGCTCGACCGACGGACCCCGCCGCCCGCTCCGGCCGACGGCGCAGGCCCACCGCCCCGTCGAAGGAGCCCCATGTCCGCGCGCCACACCCATGCGACCACCCGAGCCCCGGATCTCGCCCCCGCCCCCGGCCCCGCTCCCGGCTCCGGCGCCGCGACCCGCCGCGCCGCCCTGGACGGACTGCCCGAGATCGACCGGCCCACCCGGGTGTCCACCGACGCGGCCCAGGCGCTGTCCGGCGCCCTGCTCGCCCGGCTGCGGCAGCTGGAGCCGGGCACGCCCGCCCACGCCTACGTCCGCAACACCCTCGTCGAGCTCAACCTCAGCCTCGTACGGTTCGCCGCCCGACGCTTCCGCAACCGGCCCGAGCAGCGCGAGGACATCGTCCAGGTCGGCACCATCGGACTGATCAAGGCCATCGACCGCTTCGACCCGGAGCGCGGCATCGAGTTCTCGGCCTTCGCGCTGCCCACCGTCGTCGGCGAGATGAAGCGCTTCTTCCGGGACACCAGCTGGGCCGTACGGGTGCCCCGCCGCCTCCAGGAACTCCGGATCGACCTGGCGAGGGCCGGCGACCTGCTCGAACAGCGCGACGGTCACCGGCCCAGCCGCGCCGAGGTCGCCGCCCATCTGCACCTCACCGTCGAACGGGTCGCCGAGGGCGAGCTCGCCGCCCACGGCTACACCGCCCGCTCCCTGGACGTCTCGCTCTCCGAGGACGACGACACCCCGCCGCTCGTCTCGCGGCGCCTGGCCGCCCCGGAACCCTCGTACGAGCTCGTCGAGGACCTCGCCGCGCTCAAGCCGCTCATCGCCCGACTGGGCGAACGCGACCGGCGCATTCTGTCCCTGCGCTTCGGCCAGGAGCTCACCCAGGCCCAGATAGGCGAACGCCTGGGCCTCTCCCAGATGCACATCTCCCGGCTGCTCAACCGGATCCTGGACGAGCTGAGGGCCGGTCTGCTCGCCGACGACGGCCCGCTCGCCCCGCCCCACCGGGCCTGAGGGCCTGCCGGGGCCCGCGACGGCGCCGCGCGCCGGACGTCTTCCGACACGCCGCACGAAAGGGTGCATCCGGCATGCTTCTCCGCATACTGGGTGAGCCGCCGTCTGCCCCGCACATGCCGTCCGGGCATGCCGCGAGGCGGGGGCGGGCCACCGGGCGGCGGAAGGAGAACGTCATGCTCATCAGCCACGCCTTCGAGGACGGCGTCCTGCACGTTTCGCTCCTGCGCGACCTCGACGTCACCAGCAGGGCCGCGGCCTTCCTGCAGACCGAGGCGCTGCTCCTCGCGCACCGGCCCCGGCTCGTCCGGGTCCAGCTCCCCACCGCCGACCCGTCCCCGGCCTCGCTCAGCGCGCTGTCCCGGGCCCGCCGCCTCTGCGAGACCCTCGGCATCCCGCTCACCGTCGTCGGCCCGGTCCGCCCGGCCCACACGCCGCCACCGCACCCGACGGCGGCGTAGGGGCCGGGTCCTGCCACGCCGGGCCGTTCACACCACGCTACGAGGCATCCCGTACGGTCCCGGTGAACTCCGCGCCCGGCACCTGCCGCCAGTCGCCGTCGTACGTGAAGGACACCGCCCGCAGCGACTCGGCCGGCTCCGCGGTCCCGTCCTTCACGGTCGGCATCCGCACCTCCGCCGTCGTCTCCCCGGCCGGCACGGCGAACGCCGCGTACGCGTCCGGGTACTCAGGCCGTGACAGCGGCCGCGCCGGATCGGGCACCGAGCCGTACGTGTCGCGCACCCACTCCGGATCGAAGTCCGCCGTGGACAGCTCCGGGGCGCCGCCGGCCGGCGGCAGGAAGGTGAAGCCGCCCATGACGTCGGCGTCGGCGGGCGCCGACAGGGTCACCCGCCACACCAGCGGCTGCCCCTCGGCCACCCGGTCCGCGACGGGCGTCACCCGCACGGCGGGCATGGGATCGTCGTCGCGCACCGTCACGCCGCCCTTGTGGGAGCCGACCACGGCACCGCGCACCGCCTTCACGAACGCGTCGTGCGTCACGTCCCAGCCGTACCGCGTGTTGCCCTCCACCGGCACCCGGACATCGATGTCCCGGTGCCCCGGCCGGACCGTCACCACACGGGAGGTGAAGCCCTCGGCGCCGGGCTTCGGCGTGAACAGCCGCACCTGGCCGCTGCCCGTGCCGGAGACCCGTACCGGCACACGGTAGGTCCGTACGCCCGAGTCGCCCTCGTCGACCGTGAGCCGGCCGATGTCGACACGCGGCAGCGCGGCCGGGCGCACCGCCGGCAGACCGGGGTGCCAGGCCCAGGAGTCCACGAGCCACGCGCGGCCGGCGGCGGTGCGCGGGGTGAGGACGAGCGCGGCGGTCTTGCCCAGGTCGAGGTGCGCCCGCGCGGCCGGGGCCAGCGGTACGCGGACCTCGCGCGCCCAGTACGAGGAGGTGCGCCCACTGCCCGGCAGCCCGTCCACCCGCACCCGGCCGAGGCTCGCGCGGCGGCCCGCGGCGTCGGTCACGGCCACGTCGAGATCGGTGCCCCGGCTGTTCGGCGGCACGATCACCCGCAGGGCCAGGGACTCGGCGCCCGCGAGGGACACCGGCCGCGCAGAACGCACCGTGACCGGCGTGCCGTTACGGCTCCACCGCAGGGCCACGGCGTCGCGCCCCGGCTCGGGCGAGGTCTCCCAGAACGCGAAGTGCGGGGACCTGCCGCCCGCGTCGGGGGACCCCTCGTCGGGGGACAGACAGGACCGGGCCGCGTCGGTGTCGATCTGCGCGCACAGCCGGCCCGCGCCCGACACGGCGAGTGCCGCCCCCGCGTCCGGCGAGCCGGGCACGAAGGCCGGGGTGCGGCCCGCACCGACGGCATGGGTGAGGACCCGGGCCGGACCGGCCGACGGCGCCCGCCTGCCGCTGCCGTCGAGCAGCGGCCGCACCCGGTCGTCGCCCGCCACGAACAGGCGTGCCGCCGCCGCGATGTAGGCGGCGCCCGCGGTCTGCTGCTGCGGGGCGGTCAGTCGCGTACGGGTACCGGGGGAGCAGACCGGGTCGGGCTCGTCCTCGCCCGGCCCCGATCCCCACCCCGACCCGAAGTCGTCCACGGCCGGCGCCTGCGCCTGGCCAGGCGTCCACTCGCTGTTGAAGAAGTTGTGGTTGGCGCCGACCACGTACACCGCGCTGTGCAGCGCCGTGCCCCGGCCGACCCCGCGCGTGCCGTCCAGGTACATCTGCCCCTGGAGGTCGGACACATCGCCGTCGCAGCCGGGCAGGATCGTCATCGACGGCACGTCGGGCACCGGGTTCTGGCCGAAGATCGTCGGCCCGATGAGGACGTCGCCGCGGATCTTCCAGCGCACCGGACCCCGGTAGCCGTCCTGGTCGGCGGGCGGCGCGGACAGGCTGTCGAGCGCCGCCCGGTTCACTCCCTCGCCGCCCCGCGAGTGGCCGACGAGCAGGACGCGGGAGAGATCGGCGGCGGCAGCCGCCTTCCGCACCTCCGCCGGCGCCTTGTCGGTGTGCGCACCCCACTCCGCCCAGCGGGCGAGGTGCAGCCGCACCAGCGAGGAACGGGCCTGCGCGCCGCCGTCGTCGGCCTGGTGGTCCTGCCCGTTGACGCCGTTCGCGGACACGGACAGCGTCACGTACCCCTGCGAGGCGAGCAGCCGCTGCGCCGCCCCGTACCCCTGATGGCTGGGAACGGGCCGCATGCCCGCCGGGCAGGGCCACGCGCCCGACTCCTGGTCGCTGCCGGGCTTGTAGCAGGTGCCGTGCCGCCCGTGCAGGAACAGCGCCACCGGGCGCTTCCCCGGCGCGCCGGCCGGCGCCACCACCGCGGCCCGCATCTCGACCGGCTCGGGGAAGCCGGGCAGCCGTACGGGCTTCAGCGCGTACTCGCCGGCGACGGTGCGGTACGGGCCGGGCGCGCCCGGGTCCACGGGGTTGGCGGGCAGCGGGGCCTCGGGCCGTGCCGCCGGGGCCTGGGGCCGCAGACGCGGGGCGGCGGCGGAGGGTCCGGCGTGGTCGGCGGCGTCGGCGGAGGCGTCGAGCCTTCGTCCGCCCGCCGTCACGCTCAGCCTCGCATCCCCCAACTGCGCGTCTTCCAGCGGGAGTCGGAACGTCCGCCCGTCCGGCCCGGCCACCGGATGGCCGAGGAGCCGCCCGCCGTCCCGGAACTCGACCCGGGCGTTGCCCATCGGCACGGCCTCCCCGGCCGTCCACACCAACTGCCGTTCCGCACCGGCCCCGACGATCCGCCATCCCTCGGGCAGTCGCGGCGCCGCGGCGACCGCCGTCCCGTCCGGTGCCGGCTGTCCGTACGCGAGCCCCGGCGACACACCCGCCAGGGCCAGAAGCGTCACGGCGGTGGTCACGCCGCGTGTGACACGTATCAAAGTGCTCTTCCTCACGATCGTTCTCGTCGACACGGGCCACCGGCACCCCCGGTACGCCGGGCCCTTCCTGCCCCGGGAGGACGGGGGAGGGAGAGACGGGGTTGCCCGGCGGGGGAGGTGTGGCCGGTTCTGGTGCTCAGGGCGTGGGGCAAAACGGACTATGTCCGACTATGAGTACCGAATACCGGAATGCCGAGGTGATTCCTGAAGGGGGTAATTATCGCCAGAATGGCGGTCAGCTGGAGCGGGTGATGTGGGTCACGGCATTTCGGCCGCGGCAAGGCTTCCGGAATGCTGTCGAAGCGTCAGGAACGGGTGGCCGGAAAAGGGTTGAAGGGGTCGCGGGAAACGTCCGGAATGATCCTTTCGTGTTTATCGGTAGATCGATTCCGTGTGATGAATTCCTGCCTTGTTTTCGATATTTGTCTTCGCATACGGTCGCCCCGAAACCGGACGGAAACGCCGAATCCTGCCGCCGCCCGGTCGACCGCACTCACACCCTTCCGGCAGGAGCGGGGGACCCAGGTTTGCCGCCGGTCCCGGTCTCCGGGCACGGCTCGGGGTGAAGCCGCGCTGCGCGCGGCCGGGCATCTCCTGCCCGAACCCGACAGCTCACCTCGCAGGCGAAGGAGAGGAACTCGCCATGCGTGGACCCGGCAAGCACCGTCGCCCCAAGAACACCCCGCTCGCCCGCGGCATCGCCCTCGTCGGCCTCACCGGCAGCGCCGCGCTCGCGCTGCCCCTGGCCGGTGCCACCACGGCCGGTGCGGCGACGCCGCAGGCCGAAACCTCCGTCGCAGTGGCAAAGCAGACGGCTCGGATCACCGTGCAGTCGGCCCCGGCGGCCGTGAAGGCGGCACCGCTGACGTATTCCGTCGTCGCCGGTGACTCGCTTTACAAGATCGCGCAGAAGCACGGGGTCCGGGGCGGCTGGAAGAAGCTCTACAAGGACAACCGGAGCGTCGTCGGCGCCGACCCGCGCCTCATCCACCCGGGCCAGAAGCTCTCCGTCTCCGGAAAGGCCGTCGCCGCCAAGACCGGTGCCGTCAAGGCCGGTGCCCGCAAGAGCGGCGCCGCCACCGGTGCCGCCGCCTCCGCCCCGGTGAAGACGGTCCGGTCGAAGACGGTCCAGGCCGTCGCGACCTCGGCCGGTTCCGCCACCTCCGCCGCTTCCGCGACGTCCGCCGGGTACACGTACGCCGACAACCTCGAGGGCTGGATCCGCGAGTCGCTCGACATCATGGCCCGCGAGGGCATTCCCGGCACCTTCGACGGCATCTACCGCAACGTCATGCGCGAGTCCTCCGGCAACCCGCAGGCCATCAACAACTGGGACTCCAACGCCCTCGCCGGCACCCCCTCCAAGGGCCTGCTCCAGGTGATCGACCCCACCTTCCGCGCCTACCACGTCGCCGGCACCTCCTTCGACCCCTTCGACCCGGTCGCCAACATCACCGCGGCCTGCAACTACGCCGCCGACCGCTACGGCTCCATCGACAACGTCTTCGGCGCCTACTGACGGGACCCGCCGCCCGCGGGTGCCGGACCCACCGGCACCCGCGGGCGGCGTCCGCCCGAAACCCCGCCCGAAACCCCGCCCGAAACCCGTGAAACCGTCCGGGCGTCTTCTCCGTCCTCTCCTGCGGGAGTCGTCAGGAGAATCGGGGAGTGGGCACCACATGGGGCTGAAGGGCAAGTACACGGCGCACATAGCCGCCGTCGCGTCGGCGGTCGCACTGAGTCTGGCGGCCTGGGGGACCGCCGTACTGACGGACAGTGAGGCCGAGGCGTCGTCAGGGGCGGGGGCCGGGGCCGGGCAGGAGCGGCAGGTGCCGCCCACCGAGGAGGGCAAGGGCCCGGCGAAGGTGACGCCGGTGAAGGTGCCCGAGAGCATCGTGCACGCCGCCGAGGCGGGCGGGAAGGCGGTGAACATCACCATCGACGACGGTCCCGACCCGCGGTGGACGCCCCAGATACTCGACGTCCTCAGGGAGAACGACGTCAAGGCCGTGTTCTGCATCGTCGGGCAGCGGGCCAAGGAGTACCCCCAGCTGGTGAAGCGGGTCGTCGCCGAGGGGCACAAGCTCTGCGACCACACCATGGACCACGACACGACCATGGACCGCAAGCCGTTCGCGTACCAGAAGCAGCAGATCCTCGACGCCAAGCGCCTGATCGAGGAGGCCGCCGGGGGCGCGAAGATCGAGTACTACCGGGCGCCGGGCGGTGCGTTCACCCCGGACAGCCGGAAGCTCGCCGCGGGCGAGGGCATGCGCCCGCTCGGCTGGAACGTGGACACCAAGGACTTCGAGCGGCCGGGAGCCGGCGTCATCGTCAACACGGTGAAGAGCGAGCTGTCCAACGGCCCGACGATCCTCTTCCACGACGGCGGCGGCGAACGCAGCCAGACGGTCGCGGCCCTGCGCGAGGTGCTGCCCTGGCTCAAGTCCCAGGGCCACCCCACGAGTTTCCCCGTGCGCACCGCGCCCTGACATCCGTTCGACCCCGTACGCCCCGAGGGCCCGCACCGGCATCCGGTGCGGGCCCTCGCGCGTCGGTACGGCAACGCCCGACGGCGCGCCTCCCCGATGACGGTCACGGCTTCTGGAAGCCGGCGTCCTGGAGGATCTTCTGGCCCTCGGGCGAGGACAGCCAAGCGACGAACGCGGTGGCGGCCTCGGCGTTCTTCGAGTCCTTCAGCGTGGCGGCCGGGTACTGGGCGATCGCGTTCTGGTCGTCGGGGATCTCGACGGCGTCGACCTTGTCCGCGGCGCTCTCGGCGTCGGTCTTGTAGACGAGGCCGGCGTCGGCCTCGCCCAGCTCGACCTTGCTCAGCACGGCCCGCACGTTGGGCTCCTGCGAGACCGGCTTCACCGTGAGCTTCTGCTTGTCGAGGATCTGCTTGCTGTACTTGCCGGCCGGCACCTCGGGCGCCGCCAGGACCACCTTCAGCCTGCTGTCGGCGAGGTCCTTCAGCTCGTCGACCTTCAGCGGGTTGCCCTCGCCGGTGGCGATCACCAGCCGGTTCTTCGCGATGACCGCCGGGGCGCCGGTGTCGCCCTTCACCTTGTCCATGCTCCTGGTGTCGGCGGTGACCAGGACGTCCGCGGGCGAGCCCTGCGAGACCTGCGCGACGAGCTCCTGCGAGCCGGCGAAGGAGAAGGTGATCTTCGTGCCCGGGTGGGCCTTCTCGTACGCGGCGCCCGCCGTCCTGAAGACATCGGTGAGGGAGGCCGCGGCCAGGACCGTCAGATCGGCCTTCGGGGCGGTCGAGCCGCCCGCGTCCTTCTTCGCGCCGTCTCCGTCGCCGCCGCTGCCACAGGCGGTCAGCGGCAGCAGCAGGGCCGCGCCGAGGACGGCAGCGGCGGCCCGGTGCCGCGTGACGGCGCGGGCGAGGGCGGGGACGCGGGGCATCGGCCGGTGCGATCTGTAGGGCTGCATGCGCGACACCGTAGAGGCGTACGGCTCGCATCTGCAAGAAACATGTACGACCACCCATGGCGGATGAGAGTTCGCTCGGAGGAACCCACAAGAGGGCGCTGCCGCCGCCCTCACGCCGCCGACGAGTTGCCGATTTTCGCAATTAACGCGGCTGCTCATAGAATCGAGGGGTGAACGAGAACCTTCCCCCGTGCCCCGAGTGCTCCGGCGTCTACACCTACGAGATGGGCAGCCTGCTCGTCTGCCCCGAATGCGGCCACGAGTGGTCGGCGTCCGCCGAGGCCGCCGGTGAGGCCGGTGACGGCGGCGAGAAGGTGATCCGCGACTCCGTGGGCAACGTCCTCGCCGACGGCGACACGGTGACCGTGGTCAAGACCCTCAAGGTCAAGGGCAGCCCCACCGGCATCAAGGCCGGCACCAAGGTCCGCAACATCCGCCTCGTCGACGGTGTCGACGGACACGACATCGACTGCAAGGTGGACGGCTTCGGCCCCATGCAGCTCAAGTCCAGCGTGGTCAAGAAGGCCTGACCACCCCGGCCGTGCCGCTGCGTCGGCACGGCCTCTTGATTTTCCGTGAATTGCAAAATTTGGCAATTCACTACATCATGAGTTGGCTGTGCCCGCAGGTAGCCGCGGGCACAGCACCGACCGAGGCCCCGCCCGCGCGGGGCGTGAGGAGAAGGCGAGACGGTGCCGGTTCCGCTCTACCAGGCCAAGGCCGAGTTCTTCCGCATGCTGGGTCATCCGGTGCGTATCCGGGTCCTCGAACTCCTGCAGAACGGACCCATGGCCGTACGCGAGCTGCTCGCCGCGATCGAGGTCGAGCCGCCGTCGCTGTCCCAGCAGCTGTCGGTGCTGCGGCGGTCCGGGATCGTGACCTCCAGCCGCGAGGGCTCCACCGTGGTCTACACCCTCGCCGGCGGCGACGTCGCCGAGCTCATGCACGCCGCCCGCCGCATCCTCACCGAGATGCTCGCCGGCCGGAACGAACTGCTCGAAGAGCTCCGCGAGGCCGGTTTCGACCGCCGGGACCTCCGGGCCGCCCGTGACGTGCGGGACGCCGACGTCCCGGACAGCCGTGACGGCCGTGACGGCCGCGATGTCCAAGAGATCCGTGTCGAGCGTCAGGAAGCCGGGGTCGCGGCCAAGTGAACACCGTTCTCCGCAGGCTGCGCGGCCTGCTGCCCGTCCGCGCCGACTTCACCGCCATGGCCCGCAACCCGCGCCGTGACCTGCTCGCCGGCCTCACCGTCGCCGTCGTCGCCCTGCCGCTCGCGCTCGGCTTCGGCGTCTCCTCCGGACTCGGCGCCGAGGCCGGTCTCGCCACCGCCGTGGTCGCCGGCGCGCTCGCCGCGCTGTTCGGCGGCTCGAACCTCCAGGTCTCCGGCCCCACCGGCGCCATGACCGTGGTCCTCGTCCCGATCGTCGCGCAGTACGGCCCCGGCGGCGTCCTCACCGTCGGACTCATCGCCGGCATCTTCGTCATCGCCCTCGCCGTCCTCAGGGCCGGCCGCTACATGGCGTACATCCCCGCCTCCGTCGTCGAGGGCTTCACCCTCGGCATCGCCCTCGTCATCGGCCTCCAGCAGGTGCCGAACGCCCTCGGTGTCCCCAAGCCCGAGGGCGACCGGGTCCTGGTGGTGACCTGGCGGGCCGTCGAGGAGTTCCTGCGGAACCCCAACTGGACCGCCGTCGCACTCGCCCTCGGCGTCGCCGTCGTCATGCTCGTCGGCGCCCGCTGGCGCCCCACCATCCCGTTCTCGCTCGTCGCCGTCGTCGGCGCGACGCTCGTCGCCCAGGCCTTCCACCTCGACGCCGCCGCGCCCATCGGCGACCTGCCGGCCGGACTGCCCGCGCCCTCCCTCGGCTTCCTCGACCTCTCCGCGCTCGGCTCGCTGCTCGCGCCCGCCCTGGCCGTCGCCGCGCTCGCCGCCCTGGAATCGCTACTCTCGGCCCAGGTCGCCGACGGCATGACCGTGGGCCAGAAGCACGACCCGGACCGGGAGCTGTTCGGACAGGGCCTCGCGAACCTGGTCGCCCCGCTGTTCGGCGGCGTCCCGGCGACCGGCGCCATAGCCCGTACCGCCGTCAACGTGCGTACGGGAGCGTCGTCCCGGCTCGCGGCCCTCACCCACGCCGCCGTGCTCGCCGTGATCGTCTTCGCCGCCGCCCCGCTCGTGTCGCGGATCCCGCTCGCGGCCCTCGCCGGCGTCCTGATCGCCACCGCGATCCGCATGGTCGAGGTCGGCTCGCTGCGCGCCATGGCCAAGGCCACCCGCTCCGACGCCGTCGTCCTCGTCCTCACCGCCGTCGCCACGCTCGCCCTCGACCTCGTGTACGCGGTGATCATCGGCTTCCTCGTCGCCGGCGCCCTCGCCCTGCGCGCCGTCGCCAAGCAGGCCCGCCTCGCCGAGGTCGACTTCAAGGCCGACATGCCCGGCGAGCACAGCGAGGAAGAGCACGCGCTGCTCGCCGAGCACATCGTCGCGTACCGGATCGACGGGCCGCTGTTCTTCGCCGCGGCCCACCGCTTCCTCCTCGAACTCGCCGAGGTCGCCGACGTCCGCGTGGTCATCCTGCGCATGTCGCGCGTCACCACGATCGACGCCACCGGCGCCCTCGTCCTCAAGGACGCCGTCGAGAAGCTCAACCGGCGCGGCATCGTCGTCATGACCTCCGGCATACGGCCCGCCCAGCGCAACGCCCTCGACTCCGTCGGGGCGCTCGACCTGCTGCGGCTCGACGGGCGCGAGTTCGCCACCACCCCCGAGGCCATCGCCGGCGCCCGCAGCCACCTCCAGGGACAGGGCATCCTGCCCGTCCTGCCGTCCGCGTCCGTGCCCCCGGACCGGGCCCCGCAGGAGGCCGCCCGATGACCCGGCCGACCACCCGCCGCATGGCCGAGGTCTCCGGCGCCGAGGCCCTCTGGCTGCTGGAGGGCTCCGCGCACGGGCGGCTGGCCTTCGTCCAGCGCGAACAGGCCGTCGTACGCCCCGCCGTGCACGTCCTCGCCTACGGGCGGCTCGTCGTCCGCGCCCCCGTGCAGGCCGAGCTGCTGAACGCGCGTCCCGTGCTGACCTACCAGGCCGACGAGATCCGGCTGCCCGCCGGCAGCGGCTGGAGCGTCACCGTCACCGGCCCCGCCGAGCCGGTCGACCCCGTCGAGGCCGCGCACCATCTGCGCACCCTGCCCGGCTGGGCGTACGGGCCCCACGACACGCTGCTGCGGATCACCCCGCAGACCGTGACCGGCCACCGGCTCGGCTCCGCGACGGCGGCCCCGTGACCGGCTCCGCGAGCGGCCGCGGGCCGGCGGCGGGTCCCGCCGCCGCCCCGATGACCCGGCGGCATGTGCTGACCGTGCCGACGCAGCCCGCGGCGGTACGGGTGGTGCGCGAGACGGCGGAGATGACCTTCGCCGAGTGGGGCATCGACGCCGGGCATCCGGCCGTCGGGCCCGCGCTGCTGATCCTCAGCGAGCTCGTCACCAACAGCGTCCGGCACGCCGCCGCCTCCTCGCCCAGCCTCACCGTCACCTTCGCCGCCGACGCGGACGCGCTCGCCTTCGCCGTGCACGACCGGCACCCCCACCACCCCGGGGTGCTCGCCGCGGCGGCCGGCGGCAGCGGCGGGCTCGCCGTCATCGCCGAGGTCATGACCGCGTCCGGCGGCACCTGCGTGGTCCGCCGGGACGCCGACGGCGGCGGCAAGAGCGTGTGGATCACCCTCCCCCTGCGGCCCGCCACGGCCGCCAGGGCAACAAGCGCGACAGACACGGCAAAAGCAACGAAGGCAACACGATGACCATCGAATGGCGCTACACCGTCCAGCCCCACCTGGGCATCCTGTCCCTCGCCGGCTACCTCGGGGCCGACGCGGTCGGCCGCTTCTCCGGTGCCGTCGGCTGGGCCCTGGCCCGCGGCACGGGTCCGGTCGTCCTCGACCTCACCGCGCTGCGCGGCTGGTCCGCCGGCGGACAGCTCGCCGTGGCCGAGGCCGCCCGGCGGCTCGCGGCCGAGGGCCGCAGCCTCGAACTCGCCGCGATCCCGGCCGACGGCTCCCTCGTCCCCGGTGCCGAGGGCCCCGAGATCACCGTCCACAGCGACCTCGACGCCGCCCTCGCCGCCCACCAGGGCGACGGCGCCGACCTGCGCGAGTGGCGCAGCGACGAGTGGCCCGGCGGCCCCGCGGGCCGCTGACCGGCACGGGCCGGACCAGGCAAAACCAGGCATGACCACCGGGCCGGCGCGAAGGCGCGAGGATGGCCCCATGACGAAGAGTTCTGGATGCACACGACACACACGATGGACACGGCACAGGCGCCTCGCCGTGGACGGGTGGTGGGCCGCGTGAGCGCGCCGCTCTACCAACTGAAGGCGGAATTCTTCAAGACGCTCGGCCACCCCGTGCGCATCCGGCTCCTGGAGCTCCTGAGCCGGCGGGAGCACGCGGTCTCGGAGATGCTCGCCGAGGTCGGCGTCGAGCCCGCCCACCTCTCCCAGCAGCTCGCCGTCCTGCGCCGCTCGAACCTGGTCGTGGCGCGGCGCGAGGGCTCGGCGGTGTACTACACGCTCACCGACCCGCAGGTCGCCGAGCTCCTCACGGTCGCCCGCTCGATCCTCTCGGGCGTCCTCGCCGGCCAGGCGGAACTCCTCGCCGACCTCCGCGCGACCGGACCGGTCACCCCGCCGCCGCCCGCCTGAGGACGGCCCTGAGGACGGCCCCAGACCGGTGGTCGCCCCCGTCGCGGATGGACAGCCGCGTGTGACGGGGGCGGCCACCTCCCGTTGTCAGTGGCCGGGTTGTCAGTGGCGGGTGCGATGCTGGCCGGCGTGACGACACCCTGGAACCTCCTCGACCTCGACGGCGCCCTGCGATCCGCGTGGGCCGCCGACACCTCCTCGCCCGACTACCGGACCGAGTGGCGGCCGGACAACCCCGCCTGGGGCCACTGCGACATCACGGCCCTGATCGTGAACGACCTCTTCGGTGGCGACCTCGTGGTCGGCGAGGTGTATCTGGACGGCGAGCAGCACGGCTACCACTGGTGGAACCGCCTCCCCAACGGCACCGAACTCGACCTGACCCGCGAACAGTTCCTCCTGGGCGAACAGGTCGTCTCCCCTCGCGTCATAGAACGCCCGCCGGGCCCGCTGAAGCGCCGCTGGGAGGAGTACCTGCTGCTGCGCGAGCGGGTCGCGGCACGCCTCGGGGAGCTGCCCGAGCCGGTGTGAGGGGCGGCCCCGGCCGCGGTCGGCGCCCCGCGCGCCACACCCTCCCCGTACCCCCCTCCGCGCCGTCCACGACCCCTCCGACGCACCCGGCGCACCTGAAACGGGCACCTTCCGTACCCCCTCCGATCAACCTCGGGTGGAATAAAGCCACTTGGGGTTGTAGTTCGGCCAAGGTGGGCAGGTTTGGGGCGCAGGGCCAGGGGAATGGTCCGGCGTCAGTGGTTGTGGCGGCGGAGGCCGGGGCCGGGGAGGGGAAGTGGGGCGCATGGCGTTACGCGCTGCCCTCGGCATGCCCGGCGGCCGCCGGGAGTACGTCGCGAGGGCGGTCCGCACAGCGAAACGGGCCGAAGAACGAAGGAGGTTGGTCCCCATGACAGTGCGTGCCGTCGAGGTCCCCGAACTGTGGATGCCCCACCCGCTGCGGGTCAATCCGTATCTGGCGGGTCTGCGCGCGGAGACCGAGACCTGGGCGCGCGAGATGGGCATGCTGCACGGTGAGGGGGGACGTGCGGCGCGGCACGGGGACGGAATATGGACCCGGTCGCAGTTCCACGCCATGACCGTGGACCAACTGACCGCCTGGTGCCTGCCCGACGCCTCACCGGCCGATCTGCGCCTGAACCACCGCTTCAACATCTGGGCGCTGGCCTGGGACGACTACTTCGCCCACGAGTTCAAACGCACG
Source organism: Streptomyces sp. NPDC048623 (assembly GCF_040650755.1). Classification (NCBI taxonomy): domain Bacteria; kingdom Bacillati; phylum Actinomycetota; class Actinomycetes; order Kitasatosporales; family Streptomycetaceae; genus Streptomyces; species Streptomyces sp. NPDC048623. The sequence continues at coordinate 226,529 of NZ_JBEZHV010000008.1, read as the reverse complement.
AGCGACCTGCCGGGCGCGCTCGCCTTCACGGCCCGCCTCCACGACTTCCTGCGCCCGGAGCCCGGCGCCCGCCTCCCGTATCCCGAGAACGCCGTCGAACGCGGGATAGCCGACCTGCAGCAGCAGTTCTTCCCGCCCCGGCTCGCGCACTGGCGGCGGGAGTTCAACCGGGCCCTCGCGAAGTACATCGACGCGGGCGTGACGGAACTCGCCAACAGCCTCGCCGGCCGGGTTCCCAGCCTCATCGAGTACGCCCCGTTCCGCCGCGAGAGCTTCGCCGCCCACACCGCGCCCTATTCCGTGGAACTGTCCACCCGCGCCCGCATACCCGAGGAGATACGCGACAGCGCCGCCGTCCGCGGCCTCCTCGACGCGTTCATGGACTACATGGGCCTGGCCAACGACCTCGCCTCCTACGAGCGGGAGGTCCACGAGGAGCACGACGTCAACAACCTCGTCGTCGTCATCGGCGAGTCCCTGGGACTGCCCCTCCATGACGCCGTGCCCGCCTCCGTGCACCTGGTGAACTCCCGGCTGCGCGACTTCGAGTACCTGCGCACGCACGAGATCCCGCTGCTCGTACGGCAGTCGGGGCTCACGCCCGACGCGCGCGCCGAGCTCGACGCCTGGCTGCGCGGCGCCTGCGGCTTCCTCTCCGGACTGCACGCCTGGTACACCGGAGCACCCCGCTACGTACCCGCCGACCACACGGTCCCGGAGCAGCGCCCGGGCGCCTGACACCGCGCGCCCGACACCGGGCGCCGGGAGACGCCGGAGGGGCGCCGGCGCACACCTCGTGCGCCGACACCCCTCCGTACACCTCGTGCCCGACGTGGCCTACGACCGCCGCAGCCGCCGGAGCAGCCGCGCCCACCACGACACCGGGGCCGCGGCCGGCCGCGCCCCGGACGGGGGCGCGGGCACCGGCGCGGTCTCCGGCCACAGGCCGGGCTCCGGCATCCCGCTGCTCTGCGAGGGCGGCGCCGGCAGCGGCGCCGGCATGTCCTGCCTCCGCGGCTGCCGCGGCGCGAACCGCACCGGAAGCGCCGTCAGATGCCGCGCCCAGGTCGAGGAGCGCCAGGACAGCTCCTCCTCCGGCACGGACAGCGCGATGTCCGGCAGCCGGGTCAGCAGGATGTCGATGCCCGTGTCGGCGATGATGCGGCCGATGTCCTGACCGGGGCACTCGTGGCTGCCCGCGCTGAACGCCAGATGCGCGCGGTTGTGGTGCACGGGCGTCGCCGGATCCGGCCGGATCGACTCGTCGACGTTCCCCGCGGCCAGGCCGAGCAGCAGCATGTCGCCCGCCCTGATCCGCTGCCCGCCGAGCGTGGTGTCGCCGTTGGCCCAGCGGCCCGGGCACACCATCAGCGGCGGCTCGTCCCACAGGACCTGCTCGACGGCCTCGGGCAGGGTCATCTGACCGCCGGCCAGCGAGCCGCGGAAGCGATGGTCGGTGACCACCATCCGCAGCACGTTCGACATCAGGTTGGCCGTCGTCTCGTACCCGGCGAGCAGGACCAGGCGCAGGTGGTGCTGCACCTCCTCGTCGGTGAGGCGGGCCGGATGGGCCATCAGCGCGGACGCGATGTCCTGCCCCGGCCGCGACCGCTTGGTGACGACCAGGTCCTCCAGGGCCTTGAGGACATAGGCGTTGCTGGCGAGGGAGGTCTCGGTCGCCTTGAACAGGTCACGCGCGGCGTGCACCAGCTCCGGGCTCGACTCCTCCGACATCCCGAGGAGGTGGATCAGGGTGAGCATCGGCAGATGCTCGGTGAACTGGTTGACCAGCTCCGCCTCGCCGCTCTCGCAGAACCCGTCGATCAGCTGGTGCGCGAAGCGGGTGATGTGGCGGCGCAGCCCGCGGTGGTCGAACTGGTCGAGGCCGGCCGTGAGCGCCCCGCGCAGCCGCTGGTGCTCCTCGCCGTCCGCGCACACGCAGTCCGGCCGCCAGCCGATCATGGGGACGAGCGGCGAGGTCGCGGGGTCGATCTCCCCGCTGCGCCAGCCGTGCCAGACCCGCGGGTCGCGCGAGTACTGGGTGGAGCGGGTGGCGACGTCGCGGTTCTCGGTGTAGCCGAGGACGAGCCAGGCGCGGACGTCGCCGTCGAGCAGCACGGGCGCCACCGGTCCGTGCGCGGCGCGCAGCTTCTCGTACAGACCCATGGGATCGGTGGCGGCGGTGGTGCCGTACAGCCGGGTCGTGCCGTCGGGGCCGGTCGCCGCCGTGTGGGCCGGGCAGCCCGGCGGCGGCAGGAGGTCGGTCTCCCGGCCGGCGTGTTCGGAGGGTGGGACGGTCATACGGGGGTCTCCTGGGCGGCGAGGGTGCACAGGTAGACCATCAGCGAGAGCAGCGCGTCACGGCAGGACGCCCGGTCGCGGGCGTCGCACGTGACGATGGGGACGGTGTCGCTGAGGGCCAGCGCAGTGCGCAGTTCGGGCAGGGGGTACTGCGGTGCCTCCGGGAAGGCGTTGACGGCCACGACGAAGGGGACGCGGCGGTCCTCGAGGCGGGTGATCACCTCGAAGCACACTTCGATCCGGCGGGTGTCGACGAGGACCACGGCACCGAGCGCGCCTTCGAAGATCCCGTTCCACAGGAACCAGAAGCGCTCCTGCCCCGGGGTCCCGAAGAGATAGAGGACCAGCTCCTCGTTGATGCTGATCCGGCCGAAGTCCAGGGCGACGGTCGTGGTGTTCTTCCCCGCGACGCCGGGATTGTGGTCGATCCCGACCCCCGCCTGGGTCATGTTCTCCTCGGTGGTCAGCGGCGGGATCTCGCTCACCGCCCCGACCATGGTGGTCTTGCCGACGCCGAAACCGCCGACGACCACCACCTTCACTCCGCGGGCGCCGTGCGGCAGCAGCACGTCCGTGCCGCGGGGGCCCGCCAGGGGGGCCTCAGAGCTTGCGTAGTCCATGGATCACCGCCTCCAGCAGGCCGCGTTCGGGATATGCCGCGACGGGCACGGGTGCGATGGCCTCCACCCGTTCGTCCTCGACGAGTTGGGACAGCAGTACCGTGACGACGCTGAACGGGAGGCTGAGATACGCCGACACCTCGGCCACCGACAGCGGGTACTGGCACATGGTGAGGATGGCGGCCGTCTCGGGCTGCATCGAGGGCTCGGGACTGGACCTCGACGCGATCAGGGTCACGAGGTTGAAGGCCTTCGCCGCGGACGCCTGGCCTCCGGTGATGACATAAAGGGGAACGGGTGTGCCTTCGTCCCACGAGGGATGGTTCTCTGATGTCACATCGCCTGCCGCACGTCATCACGGGGCGGACTCGTCATGTGCTGACCGATCCGCACCACCAGGGTCCGCATCCGGTCGCCGAGCAGCCCCGCGTCCACCTCCTCGTCGGCGAGCACCGCGAGATACGCCCCGGGGCCGGCCGCCATGAGGGAGAAGTAGCCGCCGTCGGCCTCGATCCCGACCATCCGCGTCGAGCCGTCACCGTGCGGGAACATCTGCGCGATGGCCTTGGCCAGGCTCTGGATGCCGGAACAGGCGGCCGCGATCGCGTCGGCGGTGTCGGGAGTGGTGTTCGCCTGGCCGATGCACAGGCCGTCCGAGGACAGGACGACCACGTGGCGCACGTACGGAACGCTGCCCACGAGCTCCGTGAGCATCCAGTCAATGTTGGGCAGTGGCTGCATGTTTACTCGACCTCATCTGACGGATCGCTGTGGGAACGGGAGGGGTCGGCGGACGGACGCTTCTCGCCGTTGAACGCCTCCCACATCAGGCCCGGCTGACGGGGCGTGCCGTTGCGCCGGGGGGCGGCAGGGGTCTCCGGGGGGGTGGGGCCCGTACGGACGACCGGGGTCGGGACGGGTGACACCCGGCGCCGCTGCGGGAGGCCGTTGACGGTCTTCCCGAGCTCGCCGGAGCCGTTCCCGTTGGCGCTCGCGTTCGCGTTCGCGGAGCCGTTCATGGCGCCGCCTGCGGAGTCCGCGGAGGCGGGGGCCGGGACGCGGGCCGGCGGGCCGGCGGGCGCGGCGGTGGGGGTGGGCAGGGTGACGGGGGCCGGAGCGGGTGCCGGTACGGGCGCGGGCGCGGGTACCGGGGCCGGTGCGGGCGGGATGACCGTGGGCGGCGGCGGGGGCGGCGGGTAGCTCGGCCCGCCGGAGCGCTTCCGGTGGGGCTCGGGGGTTCTCATGACAGGCTGCTGCACCGTGGTGATCAGGCGTCGGGGTACGAGGATGACGGCCCGCACGCCGCCGTACGCGGAGGTACGCAGGTCCACCTCGCAGCCGTGCTCGCGGGCCAGCCGGCTCACGACGGGCAGGCCGAGCTGGGTGACCTCGCCGAGGCCCGCCAGGAAGATGCCGGTCGCCGACTGCGTCATGACGCGGTCGATGCGCTGCCGGACCTCCTCGGTCAGGCCGACTCCGCGGTCCTCGATCTCGATCGCGATGCCGGAGGGCACCTCGCTCGCGGTGACCTCCACCGGGGTGTGCGGCGGGGAGAACGTGGTGGCGTTGTCGAGGAGTTCGGCGAGCAGGTGGATCAGCGGCTCGGCGCCGGGGCCGATCACGGCGACCTCGGTGACCGCCTGGAGCCGTACGCGCGGGTAGTCGACGATACGGGACATGGCGCCGCGCAGGACGTCGTAGAGCGGGATCGGCTTCGACCACTGACGGCCGGGCCGGGCGTCGCCGAGGACGGCGATGCTGGCCGCGAGGCGGCCGATCAGCGCGTTGCGGTGGTCGATGTCCTGCAGACCGCGGGAGACGACGATGTCCGTGCCGTGCAGGATCTGCATCGCGTGCAGGTCCTTGGCGAGCTGGTGGACGATCGCCTGGACGCGGCGGGCGACCGCGACGAGCGCGCGCTGCGAGGAGTCACGGGTGCTCTCCTCGGCCTCGACGGCCTCCAGGAGCGTCCGCAGGGCTCCTTTCAGCGCGTCGGTGAAGTCGTCGTCGAGATGGTCGCCGAGCGAGACGGACATCATGATGTCCGAGGCGCTCTCGCCCTTCTGCAGCCGGGCCACGGCCGCGGGCAGCAGCTCCTCGGCCATCCACCGGGTGGTGGAGCGCTGGTCGGCGAGCCGGCCGAGCAGCGCGGCCTCGCGCCGGGCGTAGTACTCCCGGGCCTCCGTGGCCGCCTGGTTGCGGCGGGCGGAGTCGGCCGTCCGCAGTCTGCGCATGGTCACGGCCGAGGTGACGACCGTCAGGGCCACCGCGGCGAGCCCGTACCAGGCGAGCGACGACCGTATCTGCGCGGGGGCGAAGACCAACCCCAAGGCGAGGACGCCGGCCAGGGCCCCGGGAGGAATGAGCCACACCGGTGCCGCCGTGCGCGGCCGGGCTCTGGAAGTCGAAGCTGCACGAACCATCAAAGGGTCCCTCAACAGACGGAAATGAGCGGACTGAGGTGCGGCGGCGGACCATGGGCATTTCGTTTCGCGACCGGGTTCCGACCACGTTTCGACCGTGCCCATTCCGCATGCGTGACGCTGCGTGAGCGCGCCGCAACACATGTAGGGAGCATAGTCAGTTCGCGATTGGCATGTGCCCCGGATGGAGGGGAAGCCTCCATCGATCGAATTGAGTCGGCAAAGTGAAAGATTCCGAAACGGAAAGCGTCACCAAATGATCAAAATCTGTCACGAGGGTGGCAGGGGTGTCCGCGGGCGGAGGGCGGGGTGTCGGCCGGCCGACTGCCCGGCGGCCGCCCCGGGCGCGGGAACGGCGCCGCCGCCGCTCCGGCGCGCGCAAGGGGGCGCACGGGAGCGACGGCGGGGCGTGCAGGAGTGAACGGGGACGGACCCCTGCCCGGAACCGATCCGGAACCGATCCGGGACAGGAGGGCCCAGCGCATCCGACTTCGCCCACAGAGGGAGGAATCGGCCGTCAACATCACCTGCCCGGTGTTCGACTGTGCGAGCCCCGAACCGTTCTCGAAGGAGACCGACATGCCAGATGTGCGACCCGATCCGCTGGACAGCATCATCAAGCGCTCACGCCCGCAACAGGGCGAACCACCGGAGGAGTTGAGCAACCCGCGCAACTATCTCGTCTTCGACCGTATCGGCGAGCCGCTCGACGACCCCGCCGGCGCGTTCACCGAGGGCCCCGACGGGCACATGGGCGTCAGCGATCCCCAGACCGTCCTCGGGATCACCGTCGGGGCCGTGGAGCCGGTGACTCCGGAGGCCGTCGAATCCGAGCTCGCCACCATGCGAGCGGCCGACGCCAAGGCGGGGCGCGACAGTTCGGCGTACATCCCGGACTGGACCGCCCTGTCCGGGACCCCTTCGCTGGGACCGCGGATCGAGCCGACGCGGATGGTGCGGCGCAACGGGAAGCGGGTGCGCCCGGAGTGCGTGATCGCTCCCGACAACCGGTCGCCGTACTACCCCAACGCGTATCCGTGGTCCCTGGTCGGCCGGATCTTCGTCTGGACCGACGCGAACAGCCCGGACTGGGCCTGGCGTGCCACGGCCTCGCTCCTCGGCACCCGCACCATCATGACCGCCAGCCACGTCGTGCCGTGGGGCTCGTCCAACTGGAAGGCCCTCTTCGTGCCGGCCTACTACGACGGAAGTTCGGTCTACGGCTCGTGGGCGGCGTCCTGGGTGACCAACGCCCAGGGCTACAGCAACCACGCACAGGGCGACGACATGGCCGTGATGCGCCTGGACGTTCCCCTCGGCAACAACTTCGGCTACTTCGGCTTCCGGACGTACAACAGCGCCTGGGAGGACCAGAGCGTCTGGACGCTGCCGGGCTATCCGGGGGACAAGGACTACGGCCAACGGCCCTGGCTGCACCTGAACTTCCCCATCATCGACGACGACAACGACGGAGCCGGCGTCGAGCTGGAGTACCGGGCCGACACCTACGACGGCCAGAGCGGGGCGCCGGTGTTCGCGTGGTTCAACGGATCACCCGACGTCGTCGGCACCCACTCCGGATGCGAGGACGAGTTCGGCGAGCCGGATCAGAACGTCGCCGCCGGCGGCAACGCGCTGACCAACCTGCTGCACTGGGCGCGCGGCACCTGGCCGTGACCCCGTCATGAGGGTGGCGCGGCGCGGGGGAGGCGGAGGCGTTTGAGGGCGAGGGCGTTGACGGCGACGATGATGCTGGAGCCGGACATCGAGAGCGCCGCGATCTCCGGGCGCAGGACCAGGCCCGTGGCGGGTTCGAAGACGCCTGCGGCGATGGGGAGGGCGATGGCGTTGTAGCCGATGGCCCAGCCGAGGTTCTGCCGCATCTTGTGCAGGGTGCCGCGGCCGATGCGCAGGGCGGTGGGGACGTCGAGGGGGTCGGAGCGCATCAGGACGAGGTCGGCGGTCTCGATGGCGACATCGGTTCCCGCGCCGATGGCGATACCGAGGTCGGCCTGGGCGAGGGCGGGGGCGTCGTTGACGCCGTCGCCGACCATGGCCACCTTCCGCCCGCCCGCCTGGAGCGCGGCGACCTGGGCGGCCTTGTCCCCGGGCAGGACCTCGGCGATGACGGTGTCGATGCCGAGCTGCCCGGCGATCCGCCGGGCGGTGGCCTCGTTGTCGCCGGTCAGCATGACGACCTCGACGCCGAGCTCGCGCAGTTCGGCCACCGCCGCCGTCGAGGTCTCCCGGGGCGCGTCGGCGATGCCGATCAGTGCCGCCGCCCGCCCGTCCACCGCGGCGACCACGACCGTGCGGCCCGTGGCGGCCAGTTCCTCGCGGCGGGCGGCGAGCGCGCCGAGGTCCACCCCCTCCCGCTTCGCCAGACGCACGTTGCCGACCGCCACCCGGTGGCCCTCGACCACGGCGGTCGCGCCCTCGCCCGGCACGTTCTCGAAGTGCCGGGCGTCCGAGGGTGCGACACCCCGCTCCCGCGCGTACCGGACGACCGCCTCGGCGAGCGGGTGCTCGGACTCGCTCTCGACCGCGGCGACCAGCCGCAGCGTCTCGCGCCGGTTGCGGTCCGGTGCGGCGATCACATCGGTGACCTCGGGCTCGCCCTTGGTGAGGGTCCCGGTCTTGTCCATCACCACCACCTGGATCCGCGCGGCGGTCTCCAGGGCGTCGGCGTTCTTGAACAGCACACCGCGGCGCGCGCCCAGACCCGTACCGACCATGATCGCGGTGGGGGTGGCGAGGCCCAGGGCGTCGGGGCAGGTGATGACGACGACGGTGATGGCGAAGAGCATCGCGGTGCTGAACGGCTCGTCGGTCGCGATCAGCCAGACGGCCAGGGTCAGCGCGCCGCCCAGAAGGGCGACGAGGACCAGCCAGAACGCGGCCCGGTCCGCGAGCCGCTGCCCGGGGGCCTTGGAGTTCTGCGCCTCCTGGACCAGCTTGACGATCTGGGCGAGCGCCGTGTCGGACCCGACCTTGGTGGCACGGACACGCAGGGTGCCGTTGGCGTTGAGGGTGGCACCGACGACGGCGGAGCCGGGGGACTTGTGGACCGGCAGGCTCTCCCCGGTGACGGTGGACTCGTCGACCTCGCTCTCGCCGTACTCGACCACCCCGTCCGCGGCGATCTTCGTCCCGGGGCGTACGAGCATCAGGTCCCCGACGGCGACCTCGGCGGTGGGCACCTCGACCGGTTCGCCCTCCCGCAGCACGACCGCCTTGGGCGGGGCCAGGTCGAGCAGCGTACGGATCGCGTCGTTGGCGCCGCCCCGGGCCCGCATCTCGAACCAGTGCCCGAGCAGGACGAAGGCGGCGAGGACGGTCGCCGCCTCGTAGAACACGTCCCCGCCGCCGGTGAGGGTGACGACCAGGGAGTACAGCCAGCCCGCGCCGACGGCGACGGCCACCAGGACCATCATGTCCAGGGTGCGGGCGCGCAGGGCCCGGACGGCCCCGATGAAGAAGATCGTGCAGGAGTAGAAGATCACGGGCAGGCTCAGGAGCAGGGCCCAGACGTCCTGCCGCAGGCCGAAGGGCACGGGCACGTCCAGACCGAACACGTCCTCGCCGATCGGGGACCAGATCACGATCGGGATCGAGAAGACCAGCGCCACGAGGAAGCGGTGGCGCATGTCGGCGACCATGGCCGCCATGGACATCTCGCCGTGGCCGCCGTGGCCGCCGTGTCCGCCGTGTCCGCCGTGTCCGCCGTGGCCCATCGCCTCGTGCGGGGCGCCCTTCGCCTCCGGGGCGGGCGCCGCCGGTGTCGCCGGCGCCGCGGCGTGGGTGCGGGCCTCCGGGGTGCGGGCCTCCGGGGTGTGGGCGTGGGCGTGCGCCGTGGCGGGGCGCGCCTGCGGGGCGCGGGCGGGCGGGTCCGGTTCGGCCATCGGATCGCACACATGGGACGGCACCGACTGCCCGGCGCAGTGGTAACCGCACTCGGTCACCCACCGGCGCAGCTCGGCCAGCGACGTGCGCCGCGGGTCGAAGACCACGGTCGCCGACTGGGCGACGGGATTCGCCTCGACCGTGAGGACCCCGGGGCGCCGGCCGAGGACCGCCTCGATCGTGGACTTCTGCGAGGCCCAGTTCAGCCCGCGCACATCGAGCACGGCGGTGCTGCGCTCCTTGGGAGCGGGCGGCGGTCGGCGAGCGGGATGGCCGTCCGGCGGATGCGTCACGGCGGTCCCTCCTCACGAGGACGGCGGACCCATGGGAGCCTCGCACCCGGGGCGGGCGCGACCCACAGCACCAGTGTCCCGCGCGTCGTACGCCCGCGCCGCCCGCCCACCGCCCGGCCCGCGCCGGTTCAGTCGGCGGCCTCGGCGTTCAGCTCCGCCCAGACCGTCTTGCCGTCCTCGCGGTAGCGCACGCCCCAGCTCTCCGCGAGCGACGCGCAGATGTACAGGCCACGGCCGCCCTCGTCCACCGACCTGGCGTGCCGCAGATGGGGAGCGGTGGGCGAGGCGTCGTCGACCTCGCAGATCAGGGACGTCTCCCCGCGGATCAGACGGAGGGTGATCGGGGAGGCGCCGTAGCGGACGGCGTTGGTGAGCAGTTCGCCGACGACGAGCTCGGCGGTGTACGGGTCGACGGCGAGGTCCCACTCCCGCAGCCGGGCCCGCATCTGCCGCCGGGCCGCGCCCACCGACAGGAGTTCGGCCGGCACCGGCCACTCGGCGAGCTCGTCGGCGGGCAGACGCCGGGTGCGGGCGACGAGGACCACCCGGTCCGGGGCGAGGAGCTGCCGCACCGCGTCGGCCATCCGCTGCGGCCCGTGATCCGGGTGCGCCAGGGCGGCCGCCAGGGCCGGCCGCGTCGGGCCGTCCTCGCCGCCGGACGCGGGGGAGGCGAGGCAGACCGTGCTGCCCTCCGGCAGGACGAGACCGGCGCTGGCGAACGGCGGCCCCTCCGCCCCCAGGAGCGGCCCCTCCGCCACCGGGGCGGTGTCCAGCGTGCCGTCCGGGCGGACGATCGCGAACAGCGACCGGCCGGCCCGGGCGACGTCGAAGCGTCCGCTGACGGGATCGTGGACGGCGAACGTGCAGTGCGCGGTGGGTCCTTCGGCGTGCCGCGCGCCCTGCGCGCCCTCCTGCTCACGGGCCAGCCGCAGGACCGTGGCATGCAGCCGGGCGAGCAGTTCGTGCGGGTCCAGGTCCAGGGTGGTCAGGCTGTGGACGGCGGTACGCAGCCGGCTCATGGCGGCGACCGCGCTCAGCCCCGGGTCCTCGACCTGTCCCACCACCAACGCCACCCGGGCGCCGGGCAGCGGCAGCGCGTCGAACCACGCTCCGGCGCCGCAGCCGCCCGCCTGGTACCGCTGGGCGATCTCGGCGGCCCGCTGGGTCCGCCGCTCCTGCCGCGTGGGCCAGCTCCGCAGCGCGATCATGACGGTGTGCTCGCGGGTGAAGCGCAGCGCGTTGTCGAGACTGATCGCGGCGCGCGTGGTGACGCTCTTGACCAGATCCAGGTCGCCGGGCGTGAACGGCTCGCCGTCGGGCCCGCGCTCGAAGACGACGAGCCCGAGCAGCCGGCCCCGTACGGACAGCGGCGCCGAGAGCCGCGCACCCGCGCCCGTACCGCCGTCGTCACCGCGGCCATGGCCCGTACGTACGGCTCCTGGACGGTCCGGTCCGGGAGGGGCGAGGACGACGGGGAAGGCGGGCAGCTCCGGGCCGAAGAGGCCGGGCAGCAGAACCGAGCCCGTCGGCGGCGACAGGGCATCGCCACGGACGCTGCCGGCCGCCGCGCAGCGCAGCAGCACCTCGCCGGCATGGGGCGACAGTTCGTCCTCCGTGCCCTTCAGGACGGCGTCCGTCAGCGCGACCACGGCCGTCTCCGCGAAGTCCGGCACCATGACGTCGACCAGCTCACGGGCCGTGCGCTCCACGTCCAGGGTGTGCCCGATCAGCTCCCGGGCCCGGTGCAGCAGGCGCAGACGGGTCTGGGCGCGCTCCCTCACGGTGACGTCCATCGTGGTGGCGACCAGGCCCAGAGTGTGACCCGTCCTGCTCCGCAGGCGGTAGACCGACACCGAGAAGACATGCTCGCGTTCCGGATCGGCGGACGGCCGGGTGCGCACCAGGATGTCGTGGACCGGCACCCCCGTGGCCAGGACCTCGCGGAGCATCTCCTCGTCGAGGTGTACGCCCAGGGACGCGTACGCCTCGACGGCCGGGAGCCCGACGATGCTCTTCTCGGCGGTGCCCCGCATGCCGTGGGCCACCGCGTTGACCCGAAGCACCCGCAGCTCCGGGTCCACGACGTGCAGCCCGATGTCCGACTGGGTGAACACGGCGTCGAGCACCGCCTCGTCCAGCCCCCGCAGGTCGGCGCCCTCGTCCTCCCCCTCCACCCGGGGATCGTCGTGCGTCGGCATCGCCACCTGCCTGTCTCGGCGTCCGGGTCCATGAGTGGTCAGCGGAGTGCCGGACCGGATGCGGCATGTCCCCTGGTCGGCGGACGTGTCCCACCGCCCCCGTACACCGTGGGAAACGCCGGGGCGGCTGCCAGCAGTCTGCGCGGGATCCCGGGCGGCCGCCCGGGCTGGCGTACGAACGGGTGACCCTTGCCCGGTACGGGGCAGGCACCAGACCGCACGGCCCGTCCGCCCCCGGTCCGCCGGGCGGGTCCCTAGGGCGTGCGGCGGGTGCCTCGGCCGGAGGTGCGGGCGCCGGTGCTGCCGGAGGCCGTCCGTCGGCCGGATCCGCGGCCGGCGCCGCCGGAGGCGGCACGGGGCGTCGTGCCGTCCCCGGCCCGGCGGTCCGACCGGCGCTCGGCGCTGCGGCCGCCCGAGCCCGCGGTACCGGCCTTGGGCCTGCCGACCCCGGCGCGGCGGGCCGAGTCGCGCTCGCCGTTCGACGAGGACCGGCCGGTGCCCTCCGCCCCGGAGCCGGTCCGGCGGTTCGCGTCGCCCCGGTTCCTCGTGCCGGGGGCGGTGCCCGTCGCCGCTCCGCCACCGCCGCCCCGGCGGCGCCGGCCGGAGCGCGCACCGCCGGCCGCCGCCGGCGGCGTCGGCTGGGCGACCTCGATGATGACGGGAACGCCGGAAGGCTCGCGCGCGCCGGTGAGGGTCGCCAGCTCCGCGTCGGTGGACCTGACGCGGGCCGTCCTGGGGCGGATGCCCGCGTGGGACATGAGCCGGGTGACGTCCCGCTTCTGGTCGGGCAGGACCAGCGTGACCACGCTGCCGGTGCCGCCGGCGCGGGCCGTCCGGCCGCCGCGGTGCAGGTAGTCCTTGTGGTCCATGGGCGGATCGACGTTCACGACCAGGTCGAGGTCGTCGATGTGGATGCCGCGGGCCGCGACGTTCGTCGCCACGAGCGCGGTGATGTGACCGCTCTTGAACTGGTCCAGGGTGCGGGTCCGCTGCGGCTGGCTGCGGCCGCCGTGCAGGGCCGCGGCACGGACACCGACGGAGAGCAGCCGCTTGGCGAGCCGGTCGGCGGACCTCTTGGTGTCGAGGAACAGGATGACCCGGCCGTCACGGGCCGCGATGCGCGTGGTGACGGCCTTCTTGTCGGTCTCGTCCAGGACGTGGAGCACGTGGTGCTCCATGGTGGCCACCGCTCCCGCGGACGGGTCCACGGAGTGCACAACGGGGTCGCTCAGGAACCGCTTCACCAGGCGGTCGATGTTGGCGTCCAGGGTGGCCGAGAAGAGCATGCGCTGCCCGTCCGGCCGCACCTGCTGGATCAGCTTGGTGACCTGCGGGAGGAAGCCCATGTCGGTCATCTGGTCGGCTTCGTCGAGCACCGTGACGCGTACGTCGTCGAGCACGCAGTCCCCGCGCTCCACGAGGTCGTTGAGCCGTCCGGGACTCGCCACGAGCACCTCGGCGCCGCGCCGCAGCGCGGCGGCCTGCCGGGTGAGGGACAGCCCGCCGACCACGGTGGTCAGCCGGAGGTTCACCGCCGTGGCGTAGGGCGTCAGCGCCTCCGTCACCTGCTGGGCGAGTTCACGCGTGGGGACGAGCACGAGGGCGAGCGGCGCCTTGGGCTCGGCCCGCAGGCCCGCGGTACGGGCGAGCAGCGCGAGACCGAACGCGAGGGTCTTGCCGGAGCCGGTGCGTCCGCGGCCCAGCACGTCACGGCCGGCCAGCGAGTTGGGCAGCGTGGCGGCCTGGATGGGGAAGGGGGTGGTGACACCCTGCGCGACGAGGGTCTTCAGGAGACCTGCGGGCATGTCCATACCGGCGAAGTCCTCGACGGCGGGAAGCGCGGGCGTCGTGGATTCCGGCAGCCGGAACTCCCTCGGTGACGCGGGGGCCGGGGACGGCGACGAGGCGCGCCGGTTCGACTTCTGGGGCCTACGGGACATGCGGTGGTCTGCCTTCCTGGCTACTGCACAGCACAAACCGGGGTCCGCACCCTGACGGTGCCGACCCCGGTGAGCGGATTCGCGTGTGGCGATCAGGCGGGAACGATGTTCTCCGCCTGCGGGCCCTTCTGGCCCTGCGTCACGTCGAAGGAGACCCGCTGGCCCTCCTGGAGCTCACGGAAGCCCTGGGTGGCGATGTTCGAGTAGTGGGCGAAGACGTCCGGGCCGCCACCGTCCTGCTCGATGAAGCCGAAGCCCTTCTCCGAGTTGAACCACTTCACGGTTCCCTGCGCCATGATCTTCTCCTTCTGTAGGCAGAGGCCCCATCCGGAGATGCCGGAAAACAAAATATGCGCCTGAAGGAGAAGTAGTCCCGTCAGACGCACACAGGTTCATGGGTACCGCAACTGCAACTAATTCACTGTAGCACGGGCCGGGCACCGGCGGGCGAAGGCCGAGCGAAGGCCGAGCGAAGGGCGAGGGAAGGGCGAGGGAAAGCCGACCGGGGCGGGCTCGGCGACGGGACGCACACGACACCGCCCGATGGGGCCGTTCGGCCCCTACTCCCCGTGCGGCGGAGCGGGTTGACTGCCTGTCAGGGGCTTCGGCCACCGAGGCTCCGTCATCCCGGGCCGAAGGCCCTCACCCCGCACGGGCGGCCGGTACGGTCGCGCCTGGCCGGCCAGACACCCAGCCGGGCGCCCGGCCGCCCGGGCGGGGAGACAAGGGCCGAACGGGGCGGTCCGGATCCCGGTCGGCCCTGGTGCGGGAGGCCGGGGAGTGCTTCCCTGGAAGGTGAGGAAGGGCCCGCCTGGACGCGGAGAAGCGGCCGGGAGCCGTGCACCGCGCGATCAGGATCCGCGAGAAGTGGATGGGCCCTCCCTCCCGTCGTGTCCCCGGCGCCGCGCCGCCCCGCTCCACCCCTCCCGTACCGGCCTCGCCGTGCCGGCCTCCCCGCACCACCTCGTCGTCCGCTCGGCCGCGCAGGGGCCGGGCAGACCCCGATCGGGACCGAACGGCCCCTCCTGGCCCGCCCCGCTCCCGTGCGAGCGTGAAAGCGTCCCCCCGGGGCACACGGCTGAGGAGGAGCCATGAAGAGCGACATCCCCGTCCGGCCGGAGCTCGGCAACATCGTCGTGGGCGTCGACGGATCGCCTTCGGCACGTACGGCCGCGCTCTGGGCCGCCGCCGAGGCGGACCGCCGGGGCCGCCCGCTGCACCTCGTCCACGCCGCCGACACCGACCGGCGCATCGTCTTCAGCGACGCGGAGACGATCCAGTCCGTACGGGAAGCGGGCCGCGAGCTGCTCGCCGACACCGCGCACGCCATCCGGGAACGCTTCCCCGACCTCACCGTCACCACCGAACTCGGCCGCCAGGAGCCGGTCGCCGGCCTGAAGTCCGCCGCCGGGCACCGCGGCACGATCGTCGTCGGCAACCGGGGCCTCGGCGGATTCTCCGCCCTCATGCTCGGCTCGGTCGGCCTGGGCGTGGCGGCCCGCGCCGACGTGCCCGTGATCGTCGTACGCGGGGAGAGCGAGCGCCCCGACACCGGTACCGTCACCGCGGCCGTGCACGGCCCCGCCGACCTCGGCTGGCTGCTGCTCGCCGCCGCGGAGGCCGACGCCCGCAAGGCGTCCCTGCGGCTGGTGAGCGTATGGAACCTCTTCAAGCACGTCGGCAGCGTCGCGACCATGCTGGACGACCTCGACGGGATCGCCCGGCAGCGCGTGCGCGAGACCAAGGAACTCGCCGACCGGATCCGGCAGGTCTACCCCGACCTGATCGTCGGCCACCACGTGGAGACCGGCACCAGCGTCCCCGGCATCCTGATCGAGGAGAGCACCCGCTCCGACCTGCTCGTGATGGGCCGCAGCCGGGGCCCGCTCGGCCGGAGCACGTCCCTGGGACGCGTCGCCCACGCCGTCATCCACCACGCCCACTGCCCCGTCGAGATCGTCCCGCCCGCCTTCGTGAGCCCCGACGAGCCCGAGAAGCCCGCCACGCCCGGCCGGCCCGAGGCGCCCGCCACCCCGTGAGCGCCGTCCCTTGAACGACGTGAGGGGGGTCCACCGGGGGAGACTGGGCGTATGGGCGAGCGGCACGCCATCGAGCTGAGCGGCCTGTCGAAGCGCTACGGACCGGTCGTCGGGATCGAGTCGCTGTCCCTGGCGGTCGACGCCGGAGAGGTCTTCGGCTTCCTCGGGCCCAACGGCGCCGGGAAGACGACGACACTGCGCTGCCTGGCCGGGCTGCTCAGGCCCACCGCGGGCAGCGCGCGGGTGCTCGGGCTCGACCCGGTCGCCGACCACGCCCGCCTGGCGCCGGAGCTCGGCTATCTCCCCGGTGAGCTGCGGCTCTATCCGGAGCTCACGGGCGCGCAGACCCTCGACCTGCTCGCCGCCCTCCAGCAGGCCCCTTCACCCCGCCGCGGCGAACTGTGCGCGCGGCTCGACCTCTCCGAGCGGGACCTGCGGCGGCCCGTCCTCGGCTACTCACGGGGCATGAAGCAGAAACTGGGGCTCGTCCAGGCCCTCCAGCACGATCCGCGGCTCGTGGTGCTCGACGAACCGACCGAGGGACTCGACCCGCTCGTCCAGGAGACCTTCTACGAGCTGATGGCCGAGGCACCGGCCGCCGGGCGCACGGTGCTGCTGTCCAGCCACGTCCTGCCCGAGGTGCAGCGGGCCTGCGGGCGGGTCGCCATCGTCCGCGAGGGCCGGCTCGTCACCGTCGAGCGGGTCTCCGCGCTGCGCGAGGCCCGGGCCCGCCGGATCCGGGTCACGCTCGCGCCCACGGCACCCGGCGGCGGCCCCCGGAGCCTCGGGGCCGCGGACCGCTGGCGGCCGCGCTGGCAGGGCGACCGGGCCGAACTCCTCGTACCGCCCGGCGACCTCACGGACACCCTGCGCGAACTGCTGCACTCGCTCCCCGTCACCGACATCACCGTGGAGGAGGCCGGGCTCGACGAGGCGTTCCTCGACCTCTACCGGGGCGGCGACCCGCCCCGTACGCACGGGGAAGAGGGGGAAGAGGGAGGAGACGGGGAGGGGGAGGAGCCGTGAACGCGCGGCTGCCACTGCTGTGGCTGGCCCTGCACCGCAGACGCCGGATGCTCACCGCCCTGCTCCTCGGCATGGTGGCCTTCGAGACGCTCATCATCGTGGTCACGAACACGATCCCGCCCGGGCAGCTGTTCTCGGCCGGAACCGGGGGACAGCCACCGTCGGCGTACCGGGCGTTCAGCGGCTCCAGCGGCGACGTGTCGATCGCCAGCTACCCCGGGCTGCTCGGCGCCGGACTCTCCCATCCCTTCTGGATCGCCCTCCAGCTGACCGTGATCGGCTCGCTCGCCGCGGCGGCCGTCGCCGCCGACGTCGAGGCCGGCACGATCGAACTCGTCATGGTCCGGCCGGTCACCCGCACCCGGCTGCTCACGGAGCGCGCCGCCGCCCTCCTCCTCGCCTCGGCCGCGCTCACCGCCGCCGCCACCCTGACGATCGCGGCCGGAGTGGCGCTGTCGCCGGAGATCCACGCGGACGTGGGCCTCGGCGGTGTCTTCGCCGCCGGGCTCATGGGCTACGGCTTCACCCTCAGCGTGACCGGACCGGCGCTCGCGGTGTCCGCCGCCGGACGCCGACGGGCCCAGGTCCTCGGCGCGGTCGTCGCGATCGGCGCGGTCGGGTTCGCCGTCAACTTCATCGCCCTCGCCTGGGAGCCCGCCGCGCCGCTGCGCTTCCTCAGCCCGTTCCACTACTACACGCCGGGCGACGCCCTCGCGCAGGGCGCCGTCCTCTGGGCGCGCCTGGCCGTCCTGGTGGGCGTGGGCGCGGCCGGTTTCCTCCTGGCCCATCTGCTGCTCCGCCGCCGCGACCTCGCGCCCTGACCCGAGGCCTCGCGCCCGGACCGGAGAGCGGCCGTCACCACAGCGGATCGTCGACGCCGCGCGCGGGGAGTGTCGTGAGGCGGGCGCCGTCCTCGTCGGGGACCGACAGACGGTCCACGACGGTCACGACGCCGTCCGTCCGTTCCGCGAGGTCCACGAGCAGCCGGGCGCGGCTGCGGCTCCGGATGCGCCCGTCGAGCGTCACCACCCCGTCCAGGACGTGCACGTCCACCGCGTCCTCGGGCATGGCCAGGGCATGCGTCACGATCTCGTCCTGGATGCGGCGCCGGATCTCCGGGTCGGGGCGGAGGAAGACCCGCAGCAGATCGCGACGGGTCACGATCCCCACGAGGCGCTCCTCCTCGTCGACGACGGGCAGGCGTTCCACGCCCCGGCGGACCATGAGCCGTGCCGCGTCGGCCGCCGGCTCCTCCGCGTGGACGGTGATGACCGGTGTGGTCATCAGATCGACGGCGGTCAGCTCGCGGCGGGCGAGCAGATCGCTCTCGGAGACGACTCCGACCACGTGGTCGTCCTCGTCGACGACGGGAAGCCCGGTGATGTCGTGCTCGGCGAGCTGCTTCGCCACCTCCCGGAACGACGTCGCGGGGACCGCGGAGACGACGTGGGCGGTCATCAGATCGGCGACCTTCAGATGCTTCATCGCCACGCCTCCTCGTTCGCGCGTCCGGACGGTGGAGGTCCGCCCGTACCCCCACCGTCCGCCGCGCGCCACCGGCCCGCGAGGGCCGAACGGTCCCCACCACCCGGACCGACAGGGCCCGCCCGGGCGGCGATCGGGACCGTGGTCAGGCCCCCTCGTCGCCCATCGGCAGCCAGAGCGTGAAGCAGGTCCGTCCGGGGCGGCTGGTGACCGTCGCCCGGCCGTGGTGGGCGCGGGTCACGGCGTCCACGATGGCGAGACCGAGGCCGGTCGAACCAGTCGCGCGGGAGCGGGAGGTGTCGCCCCGGGTGAAGCGGTGGAAGACACCGGGCAGCAGGTCGGCGGGGATGCCGGGGCCGTCGTCGGTGACGGTGAGGGTGATGCCCTCAGAGTCGTCAGAGGCGGCGCCGCCGGCCGTGAGCGCGACCGTGACACGGGTCCCGGCCGGGGTGTGGCGGCCGGCGTTCGCCAGCAGGTTGGTGAGGACCTGGTGGAGACGGTCGGCGTCGCCGGTGACCTCGACGGGCTCCTCCGGAAGGTCCAGCTCCCAGTGGTGGTCCGGGTGCCGGGCGGTGGCGTCGGCGACCGTGTCGAGGACGACACGGGTCAGGTCCACCGGGTCCCGGCGCAGGCTCCGGCCCGCGTCGAGGCGGGCGAGCAGCAGCAGTTCGTCCACCAGGAGGCTCATCCGGCGGGACTCGGCGTCGATGCGTTCGAGGGCGTGCCGTACGTCGCCGGGCAGGGTGTCGCCGTGGCTGCGCAGGGCGAGTTCGGCCCGGGCCCGTACGGTGGCCACGGGGGTGCGCAGTTCGTGCCCGGCGTCGGCGGCGAAGGTGCGCAGGCGTTCCTCGACGACATGGCGCCGGTCGAGCGCGTCGCCGACGTGCCCGAGCATCCGGTTGAACGCACCGGTCAGCCGCCCCACCTCGGACTCCGGCACGGCACTGGGCAGCGGGGCCGGCATGGCGACCTGGTCGGTGGCCAGCGGCAGCCGGGTGACCTCGTCGGCGGTGGCGGCCAGCCGTTCCAGGGGGCGCAGGGAGAGGCGGATCCAGACGGCGGCCGTCACCCCGGCCGCGGTGAGGACGAGCGCGAACACGACCGTCTCCACGGCCGCGAGCCGTTCCACCGTCTCCTCGACGGGATGCAGCGGCAGCCCCGTCACCAGCAGGTCGCCGTCGTCACCGGTCCAGGCGGCCACCCGGTACGTGCCGAGGGAGGCCAGGCGTACGGTGCGGGGCCGGGCGTCCGGGGACAGGGCGGCGAGCGCCCGCGCGTCGTCGGCCGTCAGCGGCACCGTGACGTCGCTGGTGCCGCGCACCACGGCGGCCTGCTCGACCCGGCCGTCGAGGAGCCGGGCGCCGAAGGTTCCGTCGGCCTGGCCCCGGGTGTCGCCCAGGTTGTCGGCGTCCGGCCGTTCCTCGTGCTCCAGGCTGACCGCGAACCGCCCGCCGCCCGCCGCGATCTGCTGGTCGAGCCGGCTGACGAGGAAGCTGCGCAGTGCGAACACGGTGACCAGGCCGACGGTGACGCAGGCGAGGGCGAGGAGGACGACAAGCCCGGCGGTGAGCCTGCCGCGCAGCGAGCGCGGCAGCCGGGGGCGTACGCGGGAGGGCCGGGGCCGGGGTGCCTCGGGGGTCATCGGCGCTCGGGGCGCAGCACGTAACCGGCCCCGCGCACCGTGTGGATGAGCGGGGAGCGGCCGGCGTCGATCTTCTTGCGTAGGTAGCTGATGTACAGCTCGACGACATGGGCGCGGCCGCCGAAGTCGTAACGCCAGACATGGTCGAGGATCTGCCGCTTGGACAGGACACGGCGGGGATTGTGCAGGAGGTAGCGCAGCAGCTCGAACTCGGTGGGGGAGAGGTCGACCGGCACGCCGCCCCGGGTGACCTCGCGGCCCTCCTCGTCCATCACGAGGTCGCCGAGGACCAGACGCGGACCGGCGCCCTGCCCGCCGTCGGCGAGCCCGGCACGGCGCAGCAGCCCCCGCAGCCGGACCAGGACCTCTTCGAGGCTGAAGGGCTTGGTGACGTAGTCGTCGGCGCCCGCGCTGATGCCGGCGATGCGGTCCTCGACGGCGTCGCGCGCGGTGAGGAACAGCACGCACACCTCGGGGCGGGCCGCGCGCAGCCGGGCCAGCACCTGCGGGCCGTCACGGTCCGGCAGCATCCAGTCGAGGACCACCGCGTCGGGCCCGAACTCCTCGGCGACGGCGCCCGCCTCGGCGGCCGTGGCCGCCGTGCGGACCTCCCAGCCCTCGGCGTGGAGGGCGGCGGCGAGCACCTCGGTGAGGTCGGTCTCGTCGTCGACGACGAGCACCCGGGGCCGGGTGCCGTCGGGGCGGCGCTGTACCGCCGTACGCATCGATGGGCTCGTGGTGCTCGGGTTCATGGTCCTTCCAGGATGCCGGACGACCCGGGCCGCCGATCGCCGGGCGTCCCTCTGAGTTTCCTCTGAACCGGTGCGCGGCGCCGACCCGCGCGCCGGGCGGCACGCCGCCGGGTCCGGGCCGGTCCGGCGGCGGTCCGGCGGCAGTCCGGCGGCCCCGCGCGGACCCCGTTCAGAGGATCTTCACAGGATCGCGGACCACAGTGAGTGAGGGCCTGTCCGGCCATGATCCGCCGGACACGCCCCAGGCCCGGCGACCGCCGGGCGCCACCGGACCCGGGACGAGGGAGCGCACGTGATCACGGAAGTCGCGCGGACCGAGCGGCGGGGCGCCCGCCGTCGCCGATCCGGCCGCACCGCCGGATCGGCCACCGCCGTGGCGGTCGCGCTCCAGGCGCTGATCGGGGCCGGGGCGGCGGCGGTGCTCGCCCTGTGGTGGGCCGACACCACCTCGGTCGTCGGTCCGGCCGGCTGGTTCACCGGCGCGGGCCGGATCACCGGCCTGCTCGCGGGGTACGCCTGCGCGGTTCTGGTCATCCTGATGGCGCGGGTGCCGTTCCTCGACCGCACGGTGGGCACCGACCGGCTGGCCCGCTGGCACGCCGCGGCCGGGCGCTACACCATCGCCCTGACCCTCGCCCACGCGGTCCTGATCATCGAGGGCTACGCCCTGACCGTCCGGACGGACCCGGTCAGCGAGGGCGTCCAGGTGATCATGCACTACCCGGACATGCTCAAGGCGACCGCCGCGCTGCTCCTCCTGCTCCTGACGGCGGTGGTGTCGGCGCGTGCGGCCCGGCGCCGGCTCAGCCACGAGACCTGGTACCACCTGCATCTGCTCACGTACGCCGCGGTCTTCCTCGGCTTCGGCCACCAGCTCGCGGCCGGCGCGAACCTCGACCGCCCGGCCGTCCAGGCCGCCTGGTACGCGCTGTACGTGGGTGCCGCCGCGCTGATCGTGTGGTTCCGGCTGCTCGTGCCGCTCCGCCTGTACCGGCGGCACCGGCTGACGGTCGCCGGAGTCCGGCCGGAGGGCCCGGGCGTCGTGTCGGTCCTGGTCACGGGCGAGCACCTGGACGAGCTCACCGTACGGCCCGGGCAGTTCCTCCGCTGGCGGTTCCTGGTCCCCGGGCTGTGGTGGACGGCGGCCCCGTACTCGGTGTCCGCCGTCGCCGACGGGACGAGTCTGCGCATCACGGTGAAGGCGGTCGGCGGCCACAGCGCGGCCGTCGCCGCGCTCCGCCCCGGCACCCGGGTGTGGGCCGAGGGGCCGTACGGCGCGCTCACCGCGGACCGGGCGGCGGGACGGCCCGCGCTGCTGCTCGCGGCCGGGGTGGGCATCACACCGATGCGGGTGCTGTTCGAGACGCTCCCGGAGGACCCCGTGCTGATCCATTGGGCCCGGCGGCCCGAGGATCTGGTGCTGCGGCACGAGCTCGACGCGATCGCGGCCCGGCGCGGCGCACGCGTGTACTACTCCGTGAGCGATCCGGCGGGCTACCGGCTCCCGCTCGACGCCCGGACCCTGCACGGCCTGGTTCCGGACCTCGCGCGCCGCGCCTGCTATCTGTGCGGGCCGCCCGGCTGGACGGCGGCGGCCGAGAAGGCGCTGCGCGAGGCGGGGGTGCCGGCCCGGCGCATCCACCACGAGTTCTTCACCTTCTGACGCCGCCGCGCCCGATGCCCGTACTCACTCCCCGTTCTCACTCACAGACGACCGACACCCCGAGGGGGCCCGTGATGCGCCGCATGCTGCTCTCCGTCGCCGCGACGGCGGCCGGAATCTGCGCGCTGCTCGCGCTCAAGCCGCACCAGCCCGCCGTCCCGTCCCTCTCCGCCGCCCCGACCGGACCCAGCTCGTCCGGCACCGGCAGCGGCAGCGGCACCGGCTCCGGCACCACGCCCCGGACGCCGGCCTCGGGGACGTACACCGGAGACACCATCGACACGCGGTACGGGCCCGTGCAGGTCCAGGTCACGCTCAGCGGCGGCCGGCTCACCGGCGTCACCGTGCTCCAGGTGCCGTCGGAGAACGGACGCGACCGCGAGATCGCCGGATACGCCGTACCCGTGCTCACCAGCGAGGCGCTCACCGCGCAGAGCGCCCGGATCGACACCGTGTCGGGGGCCACGTACACCAGCGAGGGCTATATGCGGTCCCTGCAGAGCGCTCTGGACCGGGCCGCCAGTGCCTGAGCCGTGGCGGCACGCCGAGCCGGTGATGGGCACCGTGGTGTCGTTCACCCTGCGGCACCCGCCGACACCCGCCCTGCGCGGAGCGCTGGCCGGGGCCGTGGCGCTGCTGCACGAGGCCGACCGGGTGTACTCGCCCTTCCTGCCCGACAGCGCGGTCAGCCGGATGCGGCGCGGCGAGCTGGGCCGCGCGGACGCCCCGCCGGAGGTGCGGCACGTCCTCGACCTGTGCGAGCGCGCGCACAGCCGTACCCGCGGCGCCTTCGACATCTGGGCGGACGGAAGGCCCGACCCGAGCGGGCTGGTGAAGGGCTGGGCCGCCGAGCGCGCCTGGCGCGTCCTGCGGGAGGCGGGCGCCGGAGACGTGTGCGTCAACGCCGGCGGAGACGTACGCGTCGGCGGCGCGCCCGGACCGGCGGGCCTCTGGCGCACCGGCATCGCCGACCCCCGGCGCCCGGGGCGGCTCCTCGCCGTCGTGGCGGGGCGCGACCACGCCATCGCCACCTCGGGTACGACGGAGCGCGGCGCCCACATCACCGACCCGCGCAGCAAGGCCCCCGCCACCGCCCTCCTGGCCGCGACCGTCACCGGCCCCGAACTGCTCTGGGCCGACGTGTACGCGACGGCGGCGATGGTCCTGGGCGCCACGGAGGCCCACCGCTGGATCACCGCCCACCCGGGCTACGCACTGCTCACCGTGACCCCCGACGGCGAGGCACGCGCCTCGCGGGACTTCCCCTTCGCGCCGCCGCCGTAGGCCCGTTCGTCTCGTATGTCCCGTTCGTCGGATCGGTGGGCGGCCGGTAGCGTGGTCGGACGGCGGGGCGAGACGCCCTGTCGGCGCAACCGAAGGACGGACGGACCCTCTCTGGTGCCTTCCCGCGATCCCGACGACGCCGAGCCGCCCGTGGTACGCGACCACGGCGGCGCGGACGCTGTGTCGCGGCGCCGGTGGCGCGGGCCGATCGGCACCTGGCCGGCCGTGGTCCTCGTGGTCGCCGTACTCGTCGCGGCCAATCTGCTGCTGCATCAGTGGACCGGCGCGCTGCGCCTGGTGGCGGCCGCCGCGGTCAGTGCCCTGCTGCTCGGCGTGCTCCGCTGGGCGGGCGGCACCCTGGCGGACGCCGGCCTGGGCCGCGGGACCCTGGCGCGCGGTGGCCGGTGGGCGCTGGCCCTCATGGGTCTGGTGGGGGTCGTCTATCTCGCCGGAGCGCTGCTTCCGGCCACCCGCTCGCTGTTCGAGGACCGGCGGTACGAGGGGATGGGCGGGTGGGACCTGGCGGCGCGGGTGCTCGTGGTGGTCCCGGTCGGCACCGTCCTGGTGGAGGAGATCGCCTTCCGCGGAGTGCTCTACGGGCTGGTGCGCCGGGAACGTGGGGAGGTCTGGGCGACGACGGTGTCGAGTCTGCTGTTCGGCCTGTGGCACGTACTGCCGTCGCTGCACCTGGCCACCGCGAAACCCGCGCTGACCTCGGTCTTCGGCGAGTCCACGGTCGGCTCCGTGCTGGCGATCGTGTCGGCCGTGCTCTTCACGGGGGCCGGGGGCGTGCTGTTCTGCGAACTGCGGCGCCGCAGCGGCAGTCTCCTCGCGCCCATGGGCCTGCACTGGGCGGTCAACGCGTTCGGATACGTCGCCGGGTTCCTGCTGCGGTGAGTCCGGGGCCCGGGGCAGTCAGTGCTCCGGCGGTTCGATGACCACGCGCAGCCGCTCCAGGTCCTGCGGAGTGAAGCCGGACGGCCGCATGACCGTGTTCCAGCCGTCGACGTACGCGGCCTTGTAGGTGTGACCGTGGCCGTCCGGGACGCCCGTGGAGAACGGCAGGTCGGCGGTGACCTGCCAGAAGGTCACGAAGGGGATCCAGACCATCGCGTCGAGCACGTCCCCGCCGGGCGCCTCGCCGATCCAGTCGGGCTCGGTGAGCGCCAGCTGCGGGCTCCACCAGACGATCGGGTCGGACGGGTGCATGAGGTAGAGCACCCGCGGGCCGTTCCACGGCGCGTCCTGGGGCGGGATCCCGGCGGTCGGCTCGTCGGTGAAGCGGACGGTGCGCCCGTCCTTGTAGACGGGCTCGATCTCCGGACTGCCCGGATCGCGGTCGTCACTGAACTCGCGGAACAGCGTGTTGAAGTTCGGCGGACCGGCGAACAGGGTGCCGGCGGTGCGGTTGCGCAGGTCGGCCTCGCCGCTGAAGGCCGTCTCGCCGCCGAACGACCCCAGGCTCTCGCCCGCCACGAACAGCCGCGGACGCTTGTCCTGGGGGAGCTTGGACCAGACGTCGTAGACCGCGTCGAAGAGATCGCGGCCGGCCGCGCGGGCCTTGGACTGGTCCACGAGGTACGACAGCCACGACGGCAGGTACGAGTACTGCATCGCCACGGTGGCGGAGTCGCCGTCGCCCAGGTACTCGAACGAGTCGACGGCGGCGGGATCGACCCAGCCGCTTCCCGTGGTCGTCATCACGAGCAGGTTCGCCCGCTCGAAGCCACCGGCCCGCTGGAGGTCCGCGACGGCCCGCTCCGCGCGCGACTCCGTGTCCTCGGCGGTCTCCAGACCGGCGTAGGCCCGGACCGGCTCCTGGGCCGGCCGGTGGGTGAACGCGCCGATCTGCTCGGCCGACGGACCGCTGCCGGTGAAGGCCCTGCCCTGGCGGCCCAGCGTGTCCCAGGGCACCAGCGAGCCCGGTCCGCCGGAGCGCAGCGCGGACGTGGGCTGGTGCACGCCTTCCGGCGTCTCCGTGTCGCGCACCGAGAACGCCGCGTTGGCCGCGCTCACGAAGCCGGAGAGCAGCACCCCGCTGACGACGGACCAGGCCAGGCCCGCCACCACGACCCAGCCGACCACGCGCGCCGCGCGCGGGCCGATCCAGCGGCGCAGGAGCCGGGCGGCCCCGTGGTACAGACGCCGCAGCCCCCTTCCCGTCAGCAGCAGCAGAAGGAAGACGAGCGCGGCCACGAACGGGCAGGCCACCGCCGCCAGGACGTTGTAGTCGGTGACCCCCATGAGCCGGCGGATCTCGTACTGCCAGTACTGGCCGAGCCCGAACGACACGCCGAACAGCACGATCGCGCCGACGACCAGGACCTGCCACGACCTGCGTGACGCGGTCCGTGCCTCCCGGTCGGCGAACGCGCGCCCCACGTAGGCCGCGGTGACGCCGAGCCCGTACCCGATGGCCGCGCTGATGCCGGCGATGAGCCCCTGGAGGACCCCGCCGCGTGGCAGCAGCGACGGGGTGAAGGAGAGACAGGCGAGCAGGAGCGCGCCCCAGCAGCCGGGGAGCGTGAGCCGGAGCGACCGACGGCGCCTCCCGGAATCCGGGGCCGGTGTGGCAGGGGCCGGCGTGTCCGGGGCCGGCTCGGCGCCGTCGGGCCCCGTGTCGGCCGGGACCGGCGGTTTCTCGCCGTCCGGCGGTGCGTTGTCCGGCGAGTCGTGCGCGTCAGGAGCCATGGCGTTCCTCCCGGGCCATGGTCCCAGGGGCCCGCCCGGGGTGCCACCCGGGCGGCCCGCACCGGAGGCGTCAGTGACGCGACGGGCCGGTGATCCCGGGGGCGTCGGCGAGGGCGGCGCGGGCCGCCTCCTCGGCCACGGCGCGGTCCTCCGGCACCAGGCCGATGCGGGTGCGCCGGTCGAGGAGGTCGGCGGTGTCGAGGGCGCCTTCGTGGCGCACGGCCCACAGCAGTTCGGCGCCGGTGACCGGATGGCCGGGCACGACGGGCTCGGCCAGCGCGGGGTCCGCGAGCCCGAGCGCGTGTACGGCGGCGGCCTCGGTGCCGTAACGGCGCAGGAGACGGGACGGGACGTCGAGCCCGGCGAGGACCTGCGGCCGGGCCGCGCCGACGAGCGGGACGGACGCGGTGCGGCACGGGCCGGCGGTCAGACCGCGGCCGGCCACGGCGGCGTCGACGGCGTCCTGGGCCATGCGGCGATAGGTGGTGAGCTTGCCGCCGACGACTGTGACGACGCCGTCGGGCGAGGTGAGCACGGCGTGCTTGCGCGAGATGTCGGCGGTGCGGCCGCCCGCGTCCCGGGTGTCGAGCAGGGGACGCAGTCCGGCGAAGGCCCCGACCACGTCGGAGCGCCGCAGGCCGGCGTCGAGCGCGGAACCGAGGACGTCGAGGAGGAAGCCGATGTCCGTCTCGGGGACGTCCGGGACGTCGGGGATGTCGCCGTCGACGGGCTCGTCGGTGAGGCCGACGTACACCCGCCCGTCGCCCTGGGGCAGGACCAGGACGAAGCGGTTGGTCTCGCCGGGGATCGGGATGTGCAGCCCGGCGGAGAGGCTGCCGAGGGCCTCGGAGCGCAGGACCAGATGGGTGCCGCGCGAGGGCCGGAGGCGTACGTCGTCGACCAGGCCGCCCGCCCACACCCCGGCCGCGTTGATCACGGCGCGGGCGCGGACGCGCAGCTCCTGGCCGGTGGTCTCGTCGCGCAGGAGCGCGCCGTCGCCGTGGAGTTCGAGGGCGCGGGTACGGGTGAGGACGCGGGCGCCGTGGGCCGCCGCGGTACGGGCGATCGCGGTCACCAGGCGCGCGTCGTCGGACAGCTGCCCGTCCCAGGACAGCAGCCCGCCGCGCAGCCCCGTGGCGCGCAGGGCCGGTGCGAGATGCCGGGTCTCGACGGCGGACAGGGTGCGCGGCCCGGGCAGCGTGCGGCGCGAGGTGCGGGCCGACACGCGCAGCAGGTCACCGGCGAGGAAGCCGGAGCGGGCCAGGGCGGCCTGGCCGCGGCTGACGAGGGGGGTCAGGGGGAGTACGAAGGGCTGGGCGCGCACCAGGTGGGGGGCGGTGCGCTCCATGAGGATGCCGCGTTCGACGGCGCTCTCGTGGGCGACGTCGAGCTGTCCGGACGCGAGGTAGCGCAGGCCGCCGTGGATGAGCTTGGAGCTCCAGCGGGAGGTGCCGAAGGCGAGGTCGTGGGCGTCGACCGCGACGACGTCGAGCCCGCGGGTGGCCGCGTCGAGCGCGACTCCGGCGCCGGTGGCGCCGAGTCCGACGACGAGGACGTCCACGACGCCGTCGGTGCCGTCGGCACCCTCGGCGAGCCGGTCCAGTTCGCGCCGGCGGCGCGCGGCGTCGAGCGAGGAGCCGGGCAGGGCGGTGCTGCTCGTCGGGTTCATGGGACTCATGGCGTGAGGGTCCTCTCAAGGAGGGTGCGCAGCTCTTCGAGGAAGGCGGCTTCGCTCAGTTGGGGATCGTTCTCGTCGGCCATGGTGCGCATCGAGAGCGTGAAGGACTGGACGACGAGCAGCAGGGACCGGGCCTGCAGGTCGGGGTGGACGCGGCGTACGGAACCGTCCTCGTGGCCTTCGTCCAGCGCTGTGACGAGCAGTCCGAGCAGGGCGTCCTGGCTGGCGCCCCGCCGGTCGAGGACGTACGGCAGCAGCAGTTCGGGGTCGACGTCGAGGATCTTCTGGAACAGCGGATGGGACCGGAACGCGGCGACTCCCGCCACCAGGCCCTCGACGATCCGGGCCCGTTCCGGCAGGTCGTCGTCGGAGGGCGGCATGGCACCGGCGGCGACGGCGATCCATTCACGGGTCATCAGGTCGCCGACGAGGGTCCGCACGTCGGGCCAGCGCCGGTACAGCGTCATCCGGGACACGCCGGCCCGCCGTGCGACGTCGGTGAGGGTGGTTCGCCGTACGCCGACGGCGAGCACGCAGTCCCGTGCCGCGTCGAGCACGGGATCTGCGTCCGCATGGTTGTGACGAATGGGCGTCATCTGTCACAGTGTAATGCCAGTACGGGCCGAGCGGCAGCGCACGTCCCCGAACAGACCGTGAACAGCAGCCTGAACAGCCGCTGGAACAGCACCGTGAGGACCTTCGAAGTGGACATGTTGTGGAGCGGCTGGGGCGACCCGGCCAAGGCGGCCCCGCTGCCCGAGTCGGTGACCGGCCTGCTGCGGGACCTGCTCGGCGTGACCCCGCGCGAGAGCGGCCCGGCGGACCTGGACGCGATCGAGGTCCCCGCCCCGGCGCTGACCGACGAGGCCCGTGCCGCCCTGCGCGCCGCCGTCGCCGCCGAGGACGCCCTGCGCGACGACGCCGAGAGCCGCATCCGGCACACCCGCGGCAAGTCCACTCCCGACCTGCTGCGCATCCGTGCCGGCGAGGTCGACGACATCCCCGCCGCCGTCCTGCTCCCCGCCGGGCACGACGAGGTCCTCGCCGTCCTGCGCGCCTGTGCCGCGCACGGCCTGTCCGCCGTCCCCTTCGGCGGAGGCACCTCCGTCGTCGGCGGCCTCAAGCCCGAGACCAAGCGCCCCTTCGTCGCGCTCGACCTGCGCCGGCTCGACCAGCTCCTCGCGGTCGACGAGGTCTCCCGCACGGCCACGCTCCAGCCCGGACTGCGCGGACCGCAGTGCGAGGCACTGCTCAACGCGCGGGGCTGGACGCTCGGACACTTCCCGCAGTCGTTCGAGTGGGCCTCCGTCGGCGGCTTCGCCGCCGCCCGCTCCAGCGGCCAGGCCTCCTCCGGATACGGCCGCTTCGACGAGATGGTCCTCGCCCTCACCGTCGCCACCCCCGAGGGCACCCTGGAGACCGGCCGCGCCCCGCGCTCGGCCGCGGGACCCGACCTGCGCCAGCTGATCCTCGGCTCCGAGGGCGCCCTCGGCGTGATCACCGCCGTGACCGTGCGCATCCGCCCCCTGCCGAGCAAGCGCGTCTACGAGGGCTGGCGCTTCGCCTCCTTCGAGGCCGGCGCCGCGGCCCTGCGCCGCCTCGCCCAGGACGGCCCCCGGCCCACCGTGCTCCGTCTGTCCGACGAGAGCGAGACCTTCGTCGGCCTCGCCCAGCCCGACGCCATCGGCAGCAGCGAACTCCCGCAGAACCCGGGCTGCATGGCCGTCGTCGGTTTCGAGGGCACCGAGGAGGAGACCGCGGTCCGCCGCGCCCTCGCCCGCGAGGTCCTCCTCGCCTGCGACGGCGAGTACCTCGGCGAGGAGCCCGGCGACCGCTGGGAGCACGGCCGCTACAACGCCCCCTACCTGCGCGACGCGCTGCTCGACGCCGGCGCCTTCGCCGAGACCCTGGAGACGGCGGCCTTCTGGTCCGCGATCCCCGGGCTGTACGCGGCGGTGCGCGACGCGCTGACCGCCGCCCTCACCGAGGCCGGCACGCCGCCGCTCGTCATGTGCCACATCTCGCACACGTACGAGAACGGCGCCTCGCTCTACTTCACCGTCGTCTCGGCGCAGGGCGAGGACCCGGTGGCGCACTGGGAGCCGGTGAAGCGGGCCGCCAACGACGCGATCCTGGCGGCCGGCGGCACCATCAGCCACCATCACGGTGTCGGCACCGACCACCGCGACTGGTACGCCCGCGAGATCGGCCCGCTCGGCATCCGTATGCTCCAGGCGGTCAAGGCCGAGGTCGACCCGTCCGGCGTCCTCAGCCCCGGTGTCCTCATCCCCGTCCGCTGACCCCCCGTCCGCTGGACCCGCCCGTGATCCCCGCTTCTGCCGACCCCTACTCCTGCCGTCCGGAGGCATGCTCCATGCGACAGTTCACCGCCGTCGTCAACCCCACCGCAGGGGGTTCCAGCGGCACGGCGGGCCTGCTCCCGCTCGCCCGGCTGCTGCGGGAGGCCGGCGCCGGGCTCGACACCGTCTACAGCCGCAGCCTGGCGCACGCCCAGGAGCTCGCCCTGGACGCCGGGGCGCGCGGGCACGTCGTGCTCGCCGTCGGCGGTGACGGCATGGCGGGCTGTGTCGGCGGCGCGCTCAGCGGCACGGACATCGTGTTCGGCCTGGTGCCGGCCGGGCGGGGCAACGACTTCGCCCGCGCCCTGGAGCTGCCCACCGATGCCCCGGCGCTCGCCCGGGTGCTTCTGGAAGGCACGCCCCGGGCCGTCGACACCATCGAGGTGGAGTCGGCCGTGCACGCGAAGACCTGCGTCCTGGGCAGCGTGTACGCGGGTGTCGACGCGGTCGCCAACCGCCACGCCAACGCCTCACGGCTGCTGCGCGGCGCGGCCTCGTACTACGCCGGCGGCTTCCGGGCGGTCGCCGCCTGGCGGCCCGCCGCGTACCGGCTCACGATCGACGGGGTACGGCACGAGCGCCGCGGCTACACGGTGGTCGCGGCGAACTCGGGCTTCTACGGCTTCGGGCGGAAGGTCGCGCCGGGCGCCCGGGTGGACGACGGGCTCCTGGACGTCGTGGTGATCAACGAAGCCCCGAAACGTCTCTTCTTCGCCATGATGAACGAGCTGAAGACGGGCGCACACCTGGCCCGCCCCCAGGTCGAGATCCTGCGCGGCAAGGAGATCCGCATCGAGGCCGACCGCCCGCTGCCGTACGGCGCGGACGGCGAGGTCGACGCGACCCTGCCGGTGACGCTCAGGGTGCGGCCCGCGGCCCTGAACGTCCTGGCATGAGGCGGCGTCCGGTCAGCCGAGGAGCCGGCGCTTCTGCTCCTCGAACTCGGCGTCCGTGAGCACCCCCTGGGCCTTGAGCTCACCCAGCTGCTTCAGTTGGTCGAGCTTGACGTCCATGCTGTCGGGCGGCGGGGCGGAGGCGTACTGCGGAGGGGGCGCCTGCTGAGGGGGCGGGGCGGCCTGGGGGGCCTGCGCCGCCCAGCGTCCCGCCTGCCGGCGGGACACCCGGTTGGACACGGCGGTCGCCGTACCGGCGACGACCGCGGTGCGGGCCACTCCACGAAGAAGACCTGGCATCACGAGGTCCTTTCTGTCATCAGGTGGTCAGGACTCCGACTCGGCGGCTTCGAGCGAGGCGAGGACGGCCTGTACGGGCAGCCTGCCGGAGGCCACCAGCTGGGCCCCGCCCCGCCGCAGCGCGGCGGCGAACGGCCCGGCCCACACGTTCTCGTAGATCAGCAGACCGGCGGCGTTGCCCGGCTCGATGGCGGCGGCGGCCTCCTCCAGGTCGTCCTGCCCCAGCAGGCCGGACCGGGCGCCTTCGAAGACGGCGAGGTCCAGGGTGCCGTCACCGTCCAGGTCGGCGATCTCCAGAGCGGTCACCGTGCCGTCCTCGTCCTTCCTGATGAACGACAGGTCGAGGATCCGGATGATGCCTCGGTCCACCAGGTCGACAAGGAGCGGGAAGCCCTCGCCCGTCATGCGGTTGCCGGGGAACTCCACCACCACGTAGTCGATCGGGCCCATCTCGAAGAATTCGTCGTCGCTCACGGCATCCCTCCGGGGTCGGGTACCCCCACGTCGCCCATTCCAGCACCGGACGCCGCGGGCTGCACCCGCTGAGGGCGTCACAGGCCGGCGAGGGCGTCACAGGCCGGCGAGGAGCCGCCCGGTGTATCCCAGCATCACGGTCCAGAACAGGCCCGTGTAGCCCCGCTCGCCGATCCGGGTGTTGAAGCGTCTGCCGAAGAACGTGCCGACGATCATCAGCGGCAGGCAGGCCAGGGCGACGAGATAGTCCTCGCCGGTCAGCAGCGCGGCATCCGTCCAGACGGCGGTCTTCGTGAGGTCGCCGACGAGCGAGGCCAGGGACAAGGCACCCACGAGGTGGAGGCGGTCGAGGTCGAGGCCGCGGACCGCGAGCCCCTTGAGCGGGCCGGACGTGCCGCTGAATCCGGACGTCGCACCCGCGGCGAAGGCGAGCACCGGGGAGCCGGCCCGCCGCCAGCGGGTGAGATCGAGCGTCTCCAGCGTGAACGCGACGGCGAACCCGACGATGACCGCGATGGTCACGGCCTCCTCGGGAGCGGAGACCAGCAGCTTGGCGCCCAGGAAGGCTCCCGCGGCGCCGAGCACGATCACGACGGCGGCCTTGCGGAAGGGGAGCGTCGCCCGGTACGCGTAGACCTTGACCAGGTTGTTGGCGCCCAGGAGGAGCGCCGCGAGGGCCACCCCGGACTTGGTGCCGAGCACGAGCGCCAGCGTCGGTACGAGGATCAGACTGCCCCCGAACCCCGCCGAGGCGGACAGCACGAAGGCGGCGGACACGGCCACCAGCACGACCGGAATGAGGAGCGGATCCATCGGAGCCCGCCTTACGGGAGCGTCTTGTCGCTGACGGGATCACGGGACGTTCGACAGATCGATGTGGAACATCCCGCGCCCGTGGGTCACGCACACGAGCGTCTCGTCCATCCAGAACAGGTCGTCGACCGAGCAGTTGGTCGGCCCCTCGTTGGTCGGCGACCAGTGCGCCCCGGCGTCATCGCTGGCGAACAGACCGACCTCGGTGCCGGCGTAGAGCAGGTCCGTCCGCCGCGGATGCACGGCCAGGGCCCGGACCGGGGCGGGCGGCAGAGCACCGCCGGCCAGGTCGGCCCAGGTCGTGCCGCCGTCCGTGGTCACCCACAGGTTGTCGGGCTCGTAACCGCCGAAGGTGACGTACACGGTGTCGGGGTCGGCCGGATGGACGGTGATGCCGGTGCAGTAGCGCCGGGGCGCCAGCGGGCTCGGTCCCGTCGCTCCGACCCGCTTCCAGGTCGGCGTCGGCGCGGTGCCGTTGGCCGTACGGAAGACCATGCCGTTCTCGTGGCCCACCCACACCGCGTCCGAGTCGCCGCGCGTCACCGCGATCGCGCTGATCATCGCGCCGGCGCCGGGCTTGATCGCCGCCCACTTCGGTCCGTCGACGGCGGTGTTCGGCTGCTTGGCGTTGTTCGTCCGCCACAGCGACACCCCGCCCGCCAGAATCCGGTTCTCGTCGTTGGGATCGAGCACGAACGGTGCGATGAACAGGGCGTCCTCGTTCTTCGCGTCCGTGATGCGGAACGGCACCGGCTTCCAGTCCCACTCGCGGCTCACGAAGTTGAAGAACTGGCCGCTGATGTAGCGGTCGCCCTGGGTGTCGTCGGTGGTGGCGCCGTCGGTGTTGCGGTGGATGTTCAGGAACACGTACTCGCCGTAGAACACGTCGGGGTCGGTCGGGTCGGAGGCGCACCAGCCGCCGTCACCGCCGAAGAACGGCCGCCAGTCCTGGGTGCCGAGGGCGGGGTCGAAGGCGATCGAGCCGTTGTCCTGCGCGCCGCCGATGATCTTCCCGCTGCCGCTGTGGCCCGCCCCGCTGTAGAACTGCGTCACACCGTAGTTGTTCACCAGCTCCGTCCAGCCGGCCACGAACGGCGGCTCCGGCTCGCTGCCGACGACCGACAGGTCGTCCGCCTTGAACACGCCACCGTCGTTGCCGAAGAACACCGTCCGGTTGGTGACCCCGTCGTAGCCGGGGTGCGAGACGATGGCGTGCTGGTCGGCGTGGGCCGAGGCGGGGTCCCACCAGGTGCTGATCTCGGCCAGGTGGTCGCCGCCGTCCGTGCTGCGGAACAGGTTGACGCCGCCGACGAGCACCAGGTCCGAGTCGGTCGGGTCCCCGGCCCAGACGGCGTTGTCGTACCAGCCCTGCCCGCCCAGATAGTCCGAGGGCAGGCCGTCCGGGGTCAGTGTCCCGCGCTTCTTGTAGGTCTTGCCGCCGTCCAGCGAGCGCCAGATCTGGCCGGAGGTCATCTGGACCGACGCGTAGACGATGTCCGGGTCCTTCTCCGCGTACGTCAGCTCGACCCGGCCGTTCCACGGACCGCCGGCCGCCAGGGCCCAGGTGACACCGCCGTCACGGCTGAACCAGGCCGCGCCGTCCCGCAGCGCCCCGGCGACCGCCTTCTTGCCGTCCTGAGGGTCGAACGCGACATGGCCGAGCGGGACGTCCAGGACCTGGGTCCACTGGGCCCGGGCGGCATCGGCGCTGCGGAACAGGCCGGTGGAGGTGGCCGCGAGGACGACCGCGCCGGACGGCGACACCGCGATCCGGCTGACGAACCGGAAGTCCGGCGTCCGGGTGGCCGGGAGCGGGGACCAGGTGGCCGCGTCGGTCGTACGGAAGATGCCGTTGCCCCGGATGGCGTCGAGGTTCTGGAACGCCTCACCGGTGCCGACGTACATCGTGGACGCGTCGGAGGGGTCCCTCGCGATGCAGCCGCACGCGAGGTTCGCCAGGAAGTCGTCGACGGGCTCCCACTGGGCGCCTCCGTCCTTGGTGTGCCACACCCCGCCGCCGGCGCTCACGGCCCAGATCCGGTCCGGGTCCGCCGGGTCGATCACGATGCCACGGGTCCGCCCGCCGACGTTCCCGGGGCCGAGCCACACCCAGTCGGCCAGATGCATACCGGCCGTCGGGGCCGGCCCGCCCCGTTCACGCCGCCCGTTCGGACCGGTCGGCACGCCGGCGGTCATCGCCGGGGCCGCGCGGCTCAGCATGGCCCCCGCCTGCTCGTAGGCCCGGCCCAGGCCGTGCGGCCGGACACTGCCGTCGTCGCTGCACTCCTGCTTGAGGCGGAAGAGCCCGCGGGCGGTGGGCAGGTCGGGGAAGTCGAGCCGGAGCAGGGCCCGCCGCACCACGGCTTCGGGCAGGGCCGCGAGCGACTCGTTCGTCGTCCCGCGGGCCCGGCAGAGCAACTGGACCTGCTCGACACTGATGTTCTTCGCCTGGGCGACTTCTTCGTCCGAGATGGCCATGACGGCACCTCTGTTCGGGAGGAGAGGGGGGCGGGGGAGCTACGGCGGGAGGCGGGGCGCCCGCTGCGGGGTCGTGCGGTCCAGTTCCACCTCCCACGCGCGCGTGCCGGTACGCGGATCCACGGCCCTCAGGACGACGGCCCCGGAGTCGGCGCGGCGGGCCAGCTCCAGGCGGAGGTCACCGACCACGCTCTGGTCGACCACGTCCGGAGGCTGCTGATACGGGGGATACGAGGGATGCGGGGGATGCGGGGGAGCCTCCGGTGGTACGGGGGGTGGTACATCTGCCTCGGCCGGTACCGGAAGCACCTCCACGCGGCCGGCGCGCGCCGGATCGACCCGGAGTGCCCCGTGCGCCTCGCGCCGGGACTCCTCCAGGACCCGCGCGCTCGGCGCGGCGCCCCCGCCGTACCACGACCGGGCGACCCAGCGGAGCACCACGGCATCGCCGACCGGCTCGGCGCTCAGGGCGAACTCCCGGGTGTCGTCGAGGGTGCAGCGCGCCCAGGACGGCAGAGCGACCGGCTCCGCCTCCCAGCGGTCCGCACCGCTCCCGGCATCGAGCACCACGACCACCAGCTCCGGCGCCGCACCGATCCGCAGCGCCACGACCGAACCGGCGTGCAGCGCACACGGCCGCATGCCGGGCCCGTGGCGCCACAGCAGCGCGCCGCTCTCCAGGTCCAGTGCCATCAGTGCGCCTTCGTGATCGTGTACGACGGCCTGCCGGCCGCGCTCGTCGACCACACCGCGCGGAATGCTCGCCATCCTGCCCCCAGACGGGACGTCGCGGAAACGGGGGGGCGCTTTCATCGTGCCTCCGGCCGGACGGGGCGGCAACCGGAACCGCCCTGCCCGTAAGGAAGTTGACGTATCCACCATCCGGCGGTGGCGTGGGCGTCGGCCGGACCGTCAGGGGAAGCTGACGACGGTCGAGGGGACGGTCGCGGTGCCCTCGGTGGGGGCGCCGACGTCGTTGATGACATGGTTGAACTGTCCGTTGCCGCCGAGCGAGACGGTCAGCAGGCCGTGGAACCGCACGCCGGGCTTCACCGGGGCCTTGAAGCCGTGGTCCTGACGGATCGTCGGGTCGACGTTGTAGTAGCAGTAGCTGCCGAGACCCCAGCCCTCGTGGGTGGTCACCGAGTCGTCGACGCGGTAGGCGGCGTAGCCCTGGGTGGTGCCGTTCTGGATGGCGGCCTGGTCGGGGGCGTCGTACGCCTTCTCGTTCTGGAAGAAGACGGTCCGGCCGCGGTCGCCGAACCACTCGACGTCGTACTTGTTGAAGTGCTCCACGAACAGACCGGTGGCCAGCACGTCGTCGCCGTTGACGCGGACGCCGTAGTCGGCGCGGTTGGTCTCCCAGCCGACGCCCTCGCCGTGGTCGGCGCGCCAGACCCAGGTGTGGTCCACGATCGTGTCGTCGTTGTTGACGATGATGCCGGCGGTGGCCTTGCCCGCGCCCGCGCCGCCGACCCGGACGTAGACGTCCTGGACGGTGGTGGGGTTGGCAGCGTGGTCGGCGGAGGCGTTCTGCGGGCCGACCTCCAGGAGGGACGGCGAGTTGACCGTGCCGGCGTCGAGCAGGAAGCCGGCCAGCCGGACGCCGTCGACGTCGGCGACGCGCATCGCGGTGACACCGTTGTCCGGGACGATCGTCGCCAGACCGAGGCCGAGGACGATCGTGCCCGCCCGGTTCACGTCGATCGTCCGGTCGACGTGGTAGACGCCGGGCGTGAACAGCAGGTGCAGGCCCTGGGCGAGCGCCTGGTTGATGGTGGCGGCCGTGGTGCCGGGCCTGACCACGTAGAACCGGCTCAGCGGGATCTTCTCGCCCTGCGGGGTGCCGTTCGCCCAGGTGGTGCCGCGGGCGTCGGTCCGCTTCGCGGGGGAGAAGACCTTGTACTGGTTGTCCTCCCAGATGAGGTACGGCTTCTCGCGGGAGACCGGCGTGGTGTCGAGGGTCGTGTACTTCGGCTCGGGGAAGGCCTGCGCGGGCGCGCCCTCGGTGCCGGAGAAGACCTGGTTCCAGACGGAGTTGGACCAGCCGCCGATCGAGCTGTCCCGGGTGTACCACTGCTGCTGCGAGTAGTTGCCGACCTGGCCGTCGATCTTCGAGTCGGCGATGTAGCCGCCGCTGGCCCAGCCGTAGCCGCTGGGCGCGAGGTTGAGCCCGCCCTTGACGTGCATGCGCCGGAAAGAGGAGGCCTGGGCGACGGCCCAGCGGTCGGTGCCGCTCACCGGGTTGAGGGCCAGGCCCTCGGCGCCGCGCCAGAAGTTCTGGGTGGCGTTGCCGTCGAACCAGCCGGCGTCGACCGTCACGTCGCCGTTGATGGTGGTGTCGTCGGGGCGGACACCGAGGCCGGCGATCTGGGTGTAGAAGCCGATCTGGGCGTTGAGGCCGTTGTACGTGCCCGGCTTGAACAGGAAGGCGTGCCGGCCGGTGCCGAACTGGGCCGACTCCTGCTGCCGGAAGACGTTGTCCAGCTGCGCCTGGATGTTCGGGGTGGACGGGTCGATGACATGGACGTTGGGCCCGAGGTCGCCGCCGCCCGGCAGGGGCGTGCCGCTGTCGCCGG
The DNA here is from genome assembly GCF_040650755.1 of Streptomyces sp. NPDC048623. Lineage (NCBI taxonomy): Bacteria > Bacillati > Actinomycetota > Actinomycetes > Kitasatosporales > Streptomycetaceae > Streptomyces > Streptomyces sp. NPDC048623. The sequence goes on along the minus strand of NZ_JBEZHV010000008.1, from coordinate 188,694 downwards.
CGGTCGTGCCGTACACCTGGAACTCCCAGAGCGAGTAGCCCCAGACGGTGCCCCGGGTCAGGCCGTTCATCCGGACGTAGCGGCCGGTGCCGGAGAGGGCCACGTCGTCGGTGCCGCCGTCGCCGCCGGTCACGGTGGTGACGGTCCGCCAGTCGGTGCCGTTCTCGGAGGCCTGGATCTGGTAGCTCTTGCCGTAGGCGGCCTCCCAGGTCAGGACGGCGCTGCTGAGCGTGGCGCTCTGGCCGAGGTCGACCTGGAACCACTGCGCATCGGTCCAGTCGCTCGCCCAGCGGGTGCCGGTGAGGTTCCCGTCGACGGCGGCGTTCGGTGCGAAGGGGCCTTCCGTGGACGAGGCGGTGGCCGTCTTCCCCTGGGAGAGCAGGGCGGGGGCGGCGGAGGCCGTCGTGGCGGGGACGACGGCGAGGAGGCCGCCGGCGAGCGCGGCAAGGAGGGCGCCGACGGTGGTCCGTCGGACTGCGGAGACGGGGCGTCGGAAGGCCGGCGGGGACCCGGGGGAAGACATGGCGGCTCCTGGGGATAGGTGGGGGAAACGTGGGAGGTCGGCAGGTCAGGCCTGCTGCGTCCGGTGGGCGCGGATGAGGTCCGCGTACCGCCGGCCGCTCGACTTCACCGTCCGGCGCTGGGTCGCGTAGTCGACGTGCACCAGGCCGAAGCGCTTGTCGTAGCCGTAGGCCCACTCGAAGTTGTCGAGCAGGGACCAGGCGTAGTAGCCGGCCAGTGGCGCGCCCTTGCGCAGGGCGCGGGCGCAGGCCGCGAGATGCTGTTCCAGGTAGCGGGTGCGGTCCGGGTCGTGCACCCGGCCGTCCGGGCCGACGGTGTCGGGGAAGGCGCAGCCGTTCTCCGTGACGTACAGCGTGCGCACGCCGTAGTCCTCGGTGAGGCGGAGCAGGAAGGCCTCCAGACCGCCGGCGTCGATCTGCCAGTCCATGCCGGTGCGCGGCACGTCGGGGAGCCGTACCGCGCGGGCGTACGGGACGGGGCCCGCCGGGTCGTCGGCGACGGTCTCCGGGAAGTAGTAGTTGAGGCCGTGCCAGTCGAGCGGGGCCGAGATCAGCTCCAGGTCGCCGGGCCGCTCGGGGAGCTCGACGCCGTACAGCTCGCGCATGTCGGTGGGGAAGCCGCGGCCGTACACCGGGTCCAGCCACCAGCGGTTGGTGTGCCCGTCGGCGCGGCGGGCGGCGGCGACGTCCTCGGGGCGGGTGGAGGCGGGGGCGATGGTGGAGTGGTTGGTGACCAGGCCGATCCGCGCGCCGGGGGCGGCGGCGCGGACGGCGGCGGTGGCGAGGCCGTGGCCGAGGAGCAGGTGGTAGGAGGCGCGGACGGCGGCCGTGAGGTCGGTCATGCCGGGGGCCATCCGGCCCTCCAGGTGTCCGATCCAGGCCGAGCAGAGCGGCTCGTTGAGGGTGGCCCACCGGGTGACCCGGTCGCCGAGGCGGGTGGCGACGACGGAGGCGTACTCGGCGAAGTGCTCGGCGGTGGCGCGCTCGGTCCAGCCGCCCCGGCTATCCGCGGTGCGGTCCTGGAGGGCCTGCGGCAGGTCCCAGTGGTAGAGCGTGACGTTGGGGGTGATGCCGGCGGAGAGGAGGGCGTCGACCAGCCGGTCGTAGAAGTCGAGTCCGGCGGTGTTGACCGGGCCGTCGCCGCCGGGCACGACGCGGGGCCAGGCGACGGACATCCGGTAGGCGTCGGTGCCGAGCTCCCTCATCAGGGCGATGTCCTCGGGCCAGCGGTGGTAGTGGTCGCAGGCCGTGTCGCCGTGGTCGTCGTTGTCGACGGCGCCCGGGGTGTGGCTGAAGGTGTCCCAGATGGAGGGGGTCCGGCCGTCCTCGGCGACGGCGCCCTCGATCTGGTAGGCGGAGGTGGCCGTGCCCCAGGTGAAGTCCGGAGGGAAGGCCCCCAGGTCGAGCGTGCGGTGGGCGGTGGATTCGGACACGGAGAACCTTTTCGTGACGGGCCGGAGTGCGGCGGAGGAGGCGACTCGTGCGGCGGGTGCGACTCGTGCGGCGGGTGCGGCGGGCCGGGTCGGGCGGGTCACTTGACCGCGCCCGCCGTCAGGCCGGCGACGAGATAGCGCTGCAGGAGGAGGAACCCGGCTACGACGGGCACGCTCACCACGAGGGAGGCGGCCATGACCTGGTTCCAGTAGACGTCGTTCTGGGTGGCGTAGCCCTGGAGGCCGACGGCCAGGGTGCGGGTGGTGTCGTTGGTCATGACGGAGGCGAAGAGGACCTCGCCCCAGGCGGTCATGAAGGCGTAGACGGCGACCGCGACGATGCCGGGGATCGCGGCGGGGACGATCACCCGGAACAGGGCGCCGACCGGGCCGCAGCCGTCGACCTCGGCGGCCTCGTCGAGCTCGCGCGGGATCGAGTCGAAGTACCCGGTGAGCATCCAGATCGAGAAGGGCAGCGAGAAGGTCAGATAGGTGAGGATCAGGCCCTCGCGCGAGCCGAAGAGCGCGATGCCGGTGGCGTTGCCGATGTTGACGTAGATGAGGAAGAGCGGCAGCAGGAAGAGGATGCCGGGGAACATCTGCGTCGACAGGACCGTGACGGCGAAGACCCGCTTGCCGTGGAAGTCGTAGCGGCTGATCGCGTACGCGGCGAAGACCGCCACGGCGACGGAGAGCGCGGTGGCCGCGCTCGCCACGGCCAGCGAGTTCATGAAGTAGTCGGCGAGCGGGACGGTGTTCCAGATGTCGACGTACGGGCGGAGGGTGAGTACGGAGGGGATCCACTGGAACTTCCCCGACACGTCCGCGAGGGGCTTCAGGGAGCTGGAGATCATCACGTACACCGGGAGCAGCACGAAACCGGTGAGCAGGGTGAGGAAGATACGCCGGGTCCAGAGGAAGGAACGCGGCGCGGCCATCGGGGAGCGGGGGGCGCGCTCAGACATCGGAGGTCTTCCTTCCCCTGGTGGTGAGCAGGAGGTAGACGCCTGTGACGAGGAGGAGGAAGAGCAGGAGCAGCACGGACATCGCCGATCCGGTGCCGAAGTTCCACGTCTGGAAGGACGACTGGTAGATGTGCAGGGAGATCAGGTCGGCCGCTTCCGGTGCCGCCTTGCCGAAGAGCACGAACGGCGTGTTGAAGTCGTTGAAGGTCCACAGGAAGAGGACGAGGACCAGGACCTGGTTGACCTGCCGCAGCGACGGCAGGGTGATGTGGCGGATCTGCTTCCACACGCCGGCGCCGTCGAGGGCGGCCGCCTCGTACATGTCCCGGGGGATGTTCTGCAGCCCGGCCATCACCGTGAGGAAGGCGAACGGCCAGCCCTTCCAGACGGAGACGGTGAGCAGGGCCCAGAAGCTGTTGTCGCCGATGAGCCAGAAGGCGGGGCCGTCGCCGATGCCGAGCTGGTCGTGCAGCAGGTGGTTGATCATCCCGTTGTCCCGCTGGAACATGAACGCCCAGGTGATGACGGCGGCGTAGACCGGCAGGGCGTACGGGACGAGGAAGAGGGTCCGCAGGATGCCGCGGCCGCGGAAGTTCTCCTGGAGGAAGACGGCGGCGGCGGTGCCGAGGAACCAGCACAGCGCGACGGACGCCAGGGTGAACAGGCACGTGGTGAAGAAGGACTTCAGGAGCGCCTGGCCGACCGGGGCGTCGAAGTCGACCGAGACGCTGTAGTTGCCGAGGCCGGCCCAGGGCGCGGCCGACCAGTCCCGGATGAAGAACTGGGTGAGCTCCTTGAAGCTCATGCCGATGCCCATGAGCATCGGGACGAGATGGACGAGGAGTTCGAGGACGAGTGCGGGGAGCAGCAGCAGGTACGGGAGGGCGATGCGGCGGCGCCCGGAGCGGCGCTGTGCGGGCGCCGCTCCGGGTCCGGCCTCGCGCACCGCACGCCCACTCCGCTGAGTGACGGCGGTCTGGGTCATGTGAGGTGCTGCCTACTTCTTCGGCATCTGCTGCTGGGCCTTGTCGAGCTTGGCCCTGACGGACTCGGTGGTGACGGCCCGGCCGGCGGCGGCGTCGGCGAAGAGCTCCTTCACGGCGGTGCCGACGACGGTCTCGAACTGGGACTCCTCCGGGACCTGCGGCAGGGCGGCGGCGCTCTTGGTGAGGGTGTCGCGGATGACCGCGAGCGAGGCCGTGTCGAAGGCGGGGTCGGCCTGGGCGGTCTTGACCGGCGGGACGGAGCCGTACGTCTTGTTGAGGAGGATCTGCTCCTCGTCACCGGTCATGAACTTCACGAACTTGAGGGCGCCGTCGAGGTTCCTGGTGTTCTTGAAGACGGAGATGTTGATGCCGGCGACCATGGAGTTGGTCTGGGCGCCCTGGCCGGGGGTGCCGGAGGGGACGGGGGCCGGGACGACGCCCCACTGGTCCTCGGACATGCCCTGGGCGGCGAAGGTCTGCTGGGGCGTCTGCCACAGGACCATGCCGGTGCGGTTCTTGGCGAAGTCGGAGAGGGACTGGTTCTGCGCGTACTCGGCGTTGCCGGGTGCGACGATCTTCGAGCCTGCCATCAGGTCGACGTACTGCTTGACCGCGGCGACGGCGCCCTCGGAGGTGAAGTCGGGCTTGCCGTCGGGGGTGAAGAAGTCGGCGCCGTGCTGCTTGCCGAGCACGAAGACCTGGTGGATGTTGTTGGACAGGTTGGCGCCCTCGACGCCGATGCCCCACGTGCCGTCCTTGCTGAGCTTCTTGCCCGCGGCCTCGACCTCGGCCCAGGTGGTCGGCGGCTTCGCTATGCCGGCGTCGGCGAACATCTTCTTGTTGTAGTAGAGCGCGTAGGCCATGGAGTAGAGCGGCACGGCGGCCGGGTCCTTGCCCGGGGCGCCGGTCGCGCCGAGCGCGGAGTCCACGAAGCGGTCCTTGCCGCCGATCGCTCCGAAGTTCTTCTCGTCCCAGGGCAGCAGGGCGCCGGTGGACTGCAGCGAGGAGCTCCAGGTGTTGCCGATGTTGAGGACGTCGGGGCCCTGGCCGGAGGTGGTGGCGGTGAGGATCCGGTTGAGCAGGTCGGACCAGGGGATGACCTCCAGCTTGACCTTGATGCCGGTCTGCTTCTCGAACTTGTCGAGCTCGGGCTGGAGGGTCTTCTTGTCGGCCTCCAGGTTGGGGCCCTGGTTCGTGGCCCAGTAGGTGAGCGTCTTCGGCTGCGAGTCGGAGCCCCCCGAGCCGTCGGTCGTGCCGCCGCCGCAGGCGGTGGCGGCGAAGGCGAGGGAGAGGGTGACGGCACCGGTGACGGCGGCTCTGATTGTGCGCATGGCTCCAGGGGGCCCTTTCAGGGACGACGGGAGGAACGACGGGAGGACCGAAAACGGTGGGCGGGCCCGGCCGCCTCCGTGGCATCGGCTTAATTTAGGATGTGAGTTAAGCCTCGCGTGAAGGTCGCGTCAAGGCTTGGAATCCGGGTATGTTGCACCGAAAGACTTCAGAGACGGGAACCCACGTGCACGCGACAAGTGGCCGTACGGTGCGTGACCTGCGGCGCGAGAACCGCACCGCCGTACTGCGAAGGCTGTACCTCGACGGACCGATGAGCCGCCTGATGCTCGGGCCCGCGATCGGGCTGAGCTCCGGATCCGTCAGCAACGTGGTCGCCGAGCTCGTCGCCGAGGGCCTGGTCGAGGAGGCCGGCAGCGTCGACTCGGCCGGCGGACGCCCCCAGACCCTGCTGCGGATCAGCCCCGGCAGCGGCTGCATGATCGGCGTCGACGTCGGCGAAACCCGGGTCAGGGTCGAGCTGTTCGACCTCACCCTCAACGAACTCGCCCGTACGGAGCGGGCGTTGCCCAGCTCGGGACCCCGGATCTCCCGCTACGACGTGGACCTGGTCATCCGTCATGTGCGCGACGGCATCGCCGAGGTCCTGCGGGCGGCGCGCGTCGCTCCCGACCGGCTCCTCGGCGTGGGCGTCGGCGTCCCCGGCATCATCGCCCACACCCCGGAGGACGGCGCCGTCGTCCACGGACAGACCGTCGGCTGGGACGCCGTCCCCTTCGAACACCTGCTGCGCCAGGCCGTCGACCTCCCCGACACCGTCCCCTACTGGATCGACAACGGCGCCAAGACCCTCGGCCAGGCCGAGATGTGGTTCGGCGCCGGCCGCGGCGCCCGCAGCGCGGTCACCGTCCTCTTCGGCTCCGGCGTCGGCGCCTGCGTCGTCACCGACCCGCTCGGACCCGCCCGCGCCCTCGAATGGGGCCACCTCACCGTCAGCGTCCGTGGGCGCCGCTGCCGCTGCGGCTCCCGCGGCTGCCTGGAGGCGTACGCGGGTGCCGAGGCCCTCCTCGAGCGCTGGGCCGAAGCGGGCGGCCGCCCGCCCGCCGGCGCCGACGAGGAGACCGCCCTCACCGCGATGCTGGCGGCCGCCTACCCGGCCGACGGCTCGGGCACCGCCCCCGACGCCACGGCCCTCGCCGTCCTGGAGGAGACCGCCGAGTACCTCGGCGCCGGCTTCTCGGACCTCGTCAACCTCTTCCAGCCCGAACGCATCCTGGTCGGCGGCTGGGCCGGCCTCCAGCTCGGCACCCGCTTCCTCGACACCGTCACCCGGTACGCCACCGAGTACTCGCTGCGCTATCCGGCGAGCCGCACCAGCGTGGCCCTGGGCACCCTGGGCCCCGAGGCGGTCACGGTCGGCGCGGCGCTCCTGCCGCTCTCGGACTTCTTCGCCCGCGGCGGCCGGCGCCCCGAGACCACCCCGAGCGTCCCGGCCCCGGCCTGGCGGACGGCGCTCGCGGACCGCGTCACGCCCTGAAACCTCAGGAGAGGTTGTCTCCGTGGGTGAGGGTCTCCCAGGCGACGAAGAGGTTGTTGCTGCCGGCCGGGCGGTTGCGCTTGGTCAGCGTCTCGGTGTTGGTCATGGCGAAGCCGAGGCGGTTGTGCATGGCGTTGTAGCCGACCTCGGTGACGGGGCCGAGCCCCAGGTGCAGGGTGCCGCCGCACAGCCAGCTCGGCGCGGCCGTGCCCAGCTCGTACCTGGACTGGAACCCGAGCGCCTGGCGCAGCCGCTCGCCGACGTCCGTGCCGTACAGGTCCTGGCCCTGGATCCGGCTGGTCTCGGCGACGTGGGAGATGGCGGAGATGCCGTAGCCGGTGTGCGTGAAGTCGCGGCAGGTCTCCTGGGTGAGGCCGGTGACGAAGGTCGACTGGCCCTGCCAGTACGCGACGATCTTGTCGCGTGTGTCGAGGTTCTGGCTCGGCACGGTCTTCGGCAGCTCACCGTCGGAGGCGAGATAGACATAGGCGGCGGCGCGGGTGCGGAACTTCGCCATCGCCTTGTCGTACGACGTCCTGTCCTCCAGGAAGACGGAGATACCGACGGCCGCCTCCATCATCGAGAGCTCCCAGTTCCCGTTGGAGTGGGAGCCGTTGATGATCTCGGGCAGGTAGACGTCGCGGAGCATCGTGCCGAACCGGCCGGAGTTCGGCCAGCCGCCCGTGTAGGTGTACTTGATGATCTCGGCGGCCTTGGGCCAGGAGGAGCCGGCCCAGCCGGTCTGGAGCGGGGCGTTGGAGTTGGTGTGGTCCGTGATGACGGCGGACCAGGCGTCCATCAGCTGGATGGACTTCTGCGCGTAGCGCGCGTCACGGGTGATGTACCAGGCGAGGGCGTTCGTGTACGCGGCTATCGCGTCCTCGCGCTCGTCGGTGCAGCCGTAGTTCGGGTTGGAGTACGAACCGCACTCCACGACCGCGCGGGGTTTCGGGGTGCGGTTCAGGTCGGCGTACTTGCTCGCCATCATCTGGTCGTACGCGCCCTTCCAGGGCTGGGCACCGGCCAGGACCTTGGCGCGGGCGAAGTCCAACTGGCCCTGGGAGACGGTGACTCCGGGGTGTGTGAAGACGGCGGGGGCCGCTTCGGCCCGGGGTGCGGACGGCCAGACGAGGGCGCCGGCGACGAGGGCGGCCGCTGCCGCGAGGAGTCCGGTTCTGCGCATGGGTGGGGGGCCTTCCGTTCGTGTATGTGAACGTCAAGCGCCTTGATGAACAGACGCGTTGAGCCGTGACCATAGGTCTGGACCACCCTTGCGTCAAGACGTGAAGGAAGTGCCGCGCGCGGGCGCCCTCGTCGCGTTTCCGTCTACCGGTCGGCAGCTACCAGGAGGACTTGGTCACTCCCGGCAGGAAGCCGGCGTGCGCCTGCTCGCGTGCCCGTACGCGGGAGAGCCCGAACGCGCGCAGGTAGCCGCGGGGGCGCCCGTCCACGCTGTCGCGGTTGCGTACGCGCGTCGCGCCGGCGTCGCGCGGCTGGCGCCGCAACTCCGCGAGGGCGGCCTCGCGTTCGGCCGCGGTGGACGACGGCCGGCGGATGGTCTCCTTGAGTTCGGCCCGACGGGCGGCGTACCGCTCGACGATCTCCTTGCGCCGCTCGTTCTTCGCGATCTTGCTTCGCTTCGCCATCAGACCTTCCCTCCCCGCGCGCGGATGTGCGCCACGGCGGCCTCGATGCCGATCGCGTCCACCGTCCTGATCGCCCTGGCGCTGAGCGTCAGGCGCACATGGCGCCCCTCGCTGGGCAGCCAGTAGCGCTTGCGCTGGATGTTCGGGTCGAAGCGGCGCGCGGTGCGCCGGTGGGAGTGGGAGATGTGGTTGCCGAATCCCGGCTGGGCTCCGGTCAGTTGGCAGTGGGCTGACATGAGTGCTGTCGCCTCTCTCGCTGGCTGGGGTGGTGTTCGCTTGCTTGCGGCGTTGTTGTTGGAAATGAAAACCGTTCCCATATACTAGCGGCATGGCACGCAACGAGATCCGCCCCGTCATCAGGCTCCGCTCCACGGCGGGCACCGGCTTCACCTATGTGACGCGCAAGAACCGGCGCAACGACCCCGACCGCCTGGTGCTCCGCAAGTACGACCCCGTGGCCGGGCGGCACGTCGACTTCCGCGAAGAGCGCTGACCGCTCCAGCCCCCCGATCCGCCAGCCCACCCCGACCCACCAGCGCACCCCGACCCACCCCGGCCATCGAAAGGTCCTGCCATGAAGCCCGGCATCCACCCCGCCTACGAGCCCGTCGTCTTCCGCGACTCCGCCTCCGGCACCGCCTTCCTCACCCGCTCCACCATGACGAGTGACAAGACCGTCGACTGGGAGGACGGCCACACCTACCCGGTCGTCGACGTGGAGATCTCCTCGGCGAGCCACCCCTTCTACACGGGCACGGCACGCGTTCTCGACACCGCCGGCCGCGTCGAGAAGTTCCAGCGCCGCTACGGGGCCCGATGATGGGCAGCGATCAGCAGATGCCCGTCGTGATCGTCGCCGGGCTGCACGCCGAGGCACGCAGGGAGGTCGTCGAGCATCTCCTGCGGACCGTTCCGGACAGCGTGGTGCTGCACCACGACCTCGCCGGAGCGGCGGCCCACGGCACCGTGCTCCGTACCGTCCGCGACGCCTCGGGCATCGTCTCCTCCGGCGAGACGCCCCTGGTCGGCGACTGCGCGTGCTGCGCGCTGCGCGAAGACCTCGTGCCGGAGCTGGAACGGCTGGCGGACAGCGGTCTGACCCGGCTCGCCGTGGTCGAACTGTGGGACTCGGTCGAGCCGAAGGCCATGGCGGAGGTCATCGTCGGACACGGTGGAGACCGGCTGGCCCTCACGAACGTGATCACGGCCGTGGATCCGGGACTCGTCCTGCCCTGCCTGGGCAACGGCGACGACCTCGCCGAGGCCGGCCTGGCCGCCGCCCCCACCGACCGGCGCACGGTCGGCGACACCTGGGCCCGCCAGCTCGAATACGCACCCGTCCTGGCCGTCGTCGGCAACGAGGCGGCCGACGACGAGGACCACGCCCTGCTGGCGCAGCTCCATCCCACGGCGCTACGCGTCCCCGCCGCCTCCCCCGACCTCGCCCGGGCCGCGTTCGCCGGCTTCGACGTCGAGGCCGCGGCGGCCGCCCAGCACCCCGCATGTGCGCTGCTGCCCCAGGACGCCGACGAGGCCGGCGTCGCCACCTTCGTCTGGCGTCGCCACCGCCCGTTCCACCCGGAGCGGCTCTACGAGGCACTTGAGGACCTGTGCTGCGCGGCGGCCCGCAGCCGCGGCCGGTTCTGGCTCGCCGACCGCCCCGACACACTGCTCGCCTGGTACGCCGCCGGGGGAGCGCTGTCCGTGGCGAGCGCCGGCCCGTGGCTCGCGTCCCTGCCCGAAGCCGCCTGGGAGATGGTGCCGCCTCTGCGCCGCGCGGCCGCCGCGCTCGACTGGCACCCCGAGCACGGCGACCGCTGCCAGCACCTCGTCTTCACCTCGCCCGGCCTCGACCGCGACGGTCTCGAACGCCTCCTGGACTCCTGCCTGTTGACGGACGCCGAATACCGGGCGGGGCGTGAGGCGTGGCAGCGCCTGCCCGCCGCCTTCGACACCCTCCTCGACGCCGCCTGACCCTCGTACGACCCCACCGAAACCGACCCCCGAAGGAGCCGCCCCATGGCCCCCGCCGTGATCAGGATGCCGCGGAGGTCCTCGACGCGGGGGCCGTGGGCGGAGCGCCCTGCTGGTAGAAGATGTCGATGTCCACCTCTTCGCCGCCGACGATCAGGGTGTCCCACGCCCCGCTCTCCCGAAGCGTGTGCAGGGTCGAGGAGTTGAGCGAATCCAGGTGGTCGCGGAGAGCCGCGTCGTCGGGCATGCCGGGGAGGCGTGAGGCCAGCCGCTCGCGGATCGACCGCAGCCGTTCCATGAGGGCGTCGATGTCCGCGTCCCTGTCGAGATCCTTCCCCTCGCCCTCCTCCACGCTCTGGGCGATCTTCTCCTTGATCGGGCGGCTGACGCCGTTCTCGTCGGTGGTGATCATCGTGTTCCAGGCGCGGCTCTTGTGCCGGTACTGGAGCATGGACATCGCCGCCTCGTGGCGAGCGAAGTCGGCGTCGCGGAACGGCCTGCCCGTCCAGGCGCCGTTGAGGGACCGGGCCAGCGAGATGGCGGAGCCCAGGCCGCTGTTGAGGCCCCGGCCCGGCCAGAAGTGGATGGCGTTGGCGGCGTCGCCGAGGAGGAAGCCGTACGTCCCCGGGGAGGCCGACGTGGCCGGGTGGAGCCGGGTGGTGAACCTGGGCCGCTGCACCATGTCGAGCCGGAAGGCGGTGACGGCGCTCAGGTCCCTCTCGGCGACGCTGAACAGCGCCAGCCCCTCGAGCACCCGCTTCCACAGAGCCGAACCCCTGACCATGGCGGGCAGGAAGAGCGTGCTGTGCGTCGAGCACTGGAAATCGCCGTGGTCGTCGCGCCCCATGACGCACGGGCGTGAGGCGATGCACTCCTCGAATACATGGAGGACGGGATCGATGCCGACCACTTCCGCGGCCTCGGCATCGGTGAGCCGCATGTTCAGGAATCCCTCGCCGCGAAGCGCGTTGAGGAGAAAGCGGTTCTGGGCCACGGTCAGCAGGACCGTCATGGGGTCCGACAGCGCCGACTTGACGCGCAGGCCCAGGACGACGTCCTGAATGTGCTGACCGTGCAGCGAGTAGATGGACTTGTCGGCGTTTCCGAACTTGTCGGCGAAATACTCCCGGGTGCGGGAGCGGCCGCCCTCGCAAATGGCGAGTACGTGATCCCTGGCGCCGGACTTCTGGTGCTCCTCCGGGTCGAAGACGGCTGGGACCAGCCGGATGCGGTCCGGCTTCTCGTTGGCCAGTTCGAGGAGCGTGTCCTCGATGTAGGCGATCCGGAGGTTCCTCGGGCTGCGGCCACGGATCGAGTCGGGGCCGACCGGCCACATCTCGGTGAACGCGTCGCCGCGGAACAGGCGTTCCTGCACCTCGTCCGGGAGGCTCAGGTACTGGCGGCTCTGCACCGTGACGACCTGCTGCCGGCGTACGTTGCCCTGGCTCTCGGTCTTCCAGACGACCTTCGGCCCGTCCTGCGTCCAGCGCCCGTCGTACACGGTGATGGCGACACGATGCCCCATGAGGTGTTCCAGGAGCAGCGCGAAACTGAGTCCGACGGGACCACCGCCGGACACCGTGACGTTCAGTACCGGCCCCGCAGCCAGCGTCGCCTGGGAGGAAGCGCCGAGCGGACGCAGCACGGAGAGGTCGAGGATCGTCTCCATCGCATCGGCGGCTTCGAACCGGAACGTCTCGGTTCCTATCTCGATGAGATCCCCGGGTTGCAGTTCGTGCGAGGTCACACGCACACCGTTGACTCGCGTCCCATTACTGCTGCCACTGTCGTACAACACGAATCCGTGCCCCTCACGGCGCACTTCGGCGTGAAAGCGCGAGACGTTCTCGCCGCCTATCACGATGCTGTTGTCGCCATTGCGACCCAGGGTTACCGGTGTGGTGCCGATCGCGAACTGCTGTCCAGCCAGAGGGCCTTGATGGCCGACAAGCCGAGGAGGCATGGGTCACCCAATTCCATTGGTCACGGATCCGATGACGAATTGCGAAGCCGGTAACCCGACGGCAGTACCCCGCATCACACACCGCGAGTGGCCCGGCACGCAGAGCAATCCTAATGCGGCCGCGAGGCCGATGAAAAGGCATACGGACTGACTGATCATCACACGGTGGCCATTCCGTGAAGATGTAACAGGGGAGGCCCGGCGGGGGCGGCTGAGCCGCGTGTGCGTCGTGTGACAGGAAGCGTCCCGCATGCCCTCAACCGCCCTCACCCGCCCCCTCCGTCAGCGGCAGTTCGCACCAGATGACCTTGCCCTCCGGTGTGTAGCGCGTGCCCCAGCGGAGGGCCAGTCGGGCCACCAGGAAGAGGCCGCGGCCGCCTTCGTCCGTGGTGGCGGCCCAGCGGAGGTGGGGGGCCGTGCTGCTGCCGTCGGACACCTCGCAGAAGAGGCTGGTGTCGCGGAGGAGGCGGACCCGGACCGGGGCGGTGCCGTAGCGGATCGCGTTGGTGATGAGCTCGCTCAGGATCAGCTCCGCGGTGAAGGCGATGTCGTCGAGGCCCCATTCGGACAGCCGCCGCGCGCAGGCGGAGCGGATCTGGGCGACGGCGGACGGGTCCATCGGGACGTCCCACTCCGCGACCTGGTCCGGCGCGAGCCGGCCGGTGCGGGCGACCAGCAGGGCCACGTCGTCCGACGGGTGCGGGGCCGGCAGCGCGCGGGCCGCGGCCCGGCAGGTCTCCTCCGGGCCGCGCCGGCCGTCGCCGGACAGCGCGGAACGGAGTCGCTCCAGACCGTGGTCGATGTCCCGCTCGCGGGTCTCGACCAGCCCGTCGGTGAACAGCACGAGATGCGCTCCTTCGTCGAGTTTGAGTTCGGTCGTCTCGAAGGGGTGGCCCTGGCCCCCCACGCCCAGCGGCGGTGCCAGCGCCGTCTCGGGGTACTCCACCGTGCCGTCGGGGCTGACCAGCGCCGGCCCGAGGTGTCCGGCGCGGGCCAGGGTGCAGATCCCGGAAGCCGGGTCGTACACCGCGTACGCGCAGGTCGAGCCGGTGATCTGGTAGCCGCCGCACTCCGCGTCGGTCTGCGCGACCAGCTCGTCGAGCCGGCCCAGCATCTCGTCCGGCGGGAGGTCGAGCGCCGAGAACGTGCGGATCGCGGTGCGCAGCCGGCCCATCGCGACTGCCGCGTGGATGCCGTGGCCGACCACGTCCCCGACCACCAGAGCGGTGCGGAAGCCGGGCAGGGGGATCACGTCGTACCAGTCGCCGCCCACTCCGGCGTGCGCCGGCAGGTAGCGGTGCGCCACCTCCAGGGCGGTCCGCCGGGGGACGACCTGCGGCAGCAGGCTGTGCTGCAGGGCCTCGGCCGTGCCGTGCTCGCGGGTGAAGCGGCGTGCGTTGTCGACCGACACCGCGGCGCGGGCGGCCAGCTCCTCGGCGAGCAGCAGGTCGTCGTGCCCGTACCGCTCGGCGTTCTCCGGTGACCTGCGGAACTCCACGAGGCCCAGCACGCCGCCGCGTACGCGCAGGGGCGCCACGATCGCCGAGCCCGACCCCTCGACCAGGACGGTGTCGCCGTCGTCGCCCGGGACCGCGTGGCCCTCGCCTGGGACCCCATGGTCATCGGCCGGGATCGCGTTGCCACGCTCGCCCGGGACCCCATGGTCCTCGGCCAGGACCCCGTAGTCCTCGACCAGGACCGCGTGGCCCCCGGCCAGGGCCCAGGCCCGCGGCGAGCCCGCCGCCGCCACGCCCGCGCCGCCCGCAACCGCCTCGGGCGCGCCACGCAGCGCCGCACGCCGCAGCACCCGGTCGGCCGGCTGCGGCTCCTCGCCACGCGTCACGGCCTCCAGCAGATCGACCGCGACCGTGTCCGCGAACCGGCCGAGCGCCACGTCGGCGAGCTCCTCGCAGGTCCGGGTCATGTCCAGGGTGCCGCCGATCCGCATCCCCGCCTCGTACAGCAACCACCGGCGCCGTCCCGCGGCCTCGACCCGCCCGGCCAGCTCGTGCAGCTCGGTCGAGTCGCGCAGCGTCACCACGCTGCCGGGCAGGCCGCCGAAGGGCGCGGTGGGCCTGATGTTCACGGCCAGCACGCGGTCGCCGGCCTGGTGGATGCCGTCGGTCATCTCCTGGCCGGAGGAGAGCAGCGCGGCCGTGGCGGGGTCGAGGTCCAGCTCGGCCGGCAGCCTCCGCTCGACGTCGGCCGGCAGGCCGAGCAGCCGCCGGGCCTCGTCGTTGGCGAACATCACGCGCCCGTCGCCGCCGACGATCACCACACCCTCCCGCACCGCGTGCAGGACGGCGTCGTGGTGCTCGTACATCCGGGCCAGCTCGGCGGGACCGAGACCGCGCGTCTGACGGCGGAGCCGCCGGCTCGCCAGCAGCGTCGCCACCACGGCCAGCACCACCGCGGCCGCCGCCCCGCCGAGCAGCACCGGCAGATCGGCGCCGACGACGGAGTCGACCGTGGCGACGGTGATGTTCACCGAGACGGCGCCCTTGGGCGTGCCGTCCGCGCCGAACACCGGCACGACCGTCGTGATCGAGCGGAACGCGGGCTCCCGCAGCTCGAAGGTGACCGTCCGCCCTTCCCGGAGCTGTGGCAGCACGTGCTCCGCCACGTACGGCGGCGGGGTGTAGGGCCGGCCCACATACCCGGGATACGGCGACGTGAGCTGGACGGAGTCGGTGGTGAAGACGACCACGGAGTCCACTCCGGTCGCCTTGCGCACCACCTCGGCCCGCGGCTGCAGCGCCGCCGACGGGTCCGCGCCGTCGAGGGCGGGGACGAGGCCCGGTGCGTGGGCGAAGGACTCGGCGACGCCGCGGGTCACCCGCCGTGCGTCGTTGACCGTGGTGGACCGGGCCTGGAGGACGAGGGCGGTCACTCCGGCGGCCACCAGCACCAGGACGATGACGAGCTCGACCACGAGTGTCCGGCCGGCCACGCTGCGCAGATCGAGCAGTGCCCGGAATCCGGAACTTTCACGGCCCCCCTGGCTGGTGTGGGCGCGGGACCGCACCCGAAGACGCTCGAACACGAGTCCACCGTGCCGGGGGCGGGCGACGAGGGGGACGGAGAAACTACGTATTCGACTACGTATCCTCTCATTATCGGGAACGGAGCGATGCGGAGAATCCCCAGGGAGCCGCCGGGACCCCGCGTCGCAGCCGTTCGACGACGAACGACCGGTCACCGTCGACCGGCCGGCCAGGAGGTGCGACCGGGTGAGCGCAGTGAGCGCAGTGAGCGGTCGGGGGAAGGCCGGAAACCTGCCGGCCGACGTCACCAGCTTCGTCGGCCGGCGGCGCGAGATCTCCGAGGCGCTGCGCCTGCTCTCCTCGTCCCGGCTGCTCACCCTCACCGGCCCCGGAGGCGTCGGCAAGACACGCCTGGCCCTCCGGGTCGCCGACCGCGCCCGCCGGAACCACCGCGACGGCGTCTGGCTGGTCGAGCTCGCGGACGTCACCGACCCGTCCTTCCTGGCCCACACCACCGCCGAGAGACTGGGCCTTCAGTCCGAGCCCTCCCGCGAGAGCGCCGACCTGGTGATCGACCACCTGGCGCCCCGCGAGGCGCTGCTGGTCCTCGACAACTGCGAGCACCTCGTCGACGAGTGCGCCGCCTTCGTCGCCGCCCTGCTGGCCGCCTGCCCCCGGCTCACCGTCCTGGCGACCAGCCGGCAGTCCCTCGGCGTCTACGGCGAGAGCACGCTCGTCGTGCCCCCACTGCCCGTACCCGACCCGGACCGGCAGCTCACCGCCGCGGAACTGTTCCAGTACGACTCGGTGACGCTCTTCGTCGAACGCGCCCGCGCCGTCCTGCCCGGCTTCGAGGTATCGGACGACACGTCTCCCGACGTGCTGGCCCGGCTCTGCCGCGATCTCGACGGGATACCGCTGGCGATCGAGCTGGCAGCCGTCTGGCTGCGCACCCTGTCCCTCGGCCGGCTGGAGGAACGGCTCTCCGAGCGGTACCGGCTGCTCACCACCGGCCCGCGCAGCGCGCCGACCCGCCAGCGGACACTGCGGGCCCTGATCGACTGGAGCCACGAGCTGTGCTCCCGGCCCGAGCAGCTGCTCTGGGCCCGGGCCTCGGTCTTCACCGGCGGCTTCGACCTCCCCGCCGTCGAGTACGTGGGCGACGGCGACGGCGTCTCGCCGGAGGAGCTTCCCGATCTGGTGCACTCCCTCGTCGACAAGTCGGTCCTGATCCGTGAGGAGCACCACGGCGAGGTCCGCTACCGGATGCTCGAGACCCTCCGCGAGTACGGACTCGAGCGGCTCGCGGCGGCAGGCGAGGAGACGGCCGTACGCCGCCGGCACCGCGACTGGTACGCCGGCCTCATCGAGCGCTTCGACGCGGAGTGGATCGGCCCCGGCCAGAAGGCCTGGCTCGACCGCCTGGAGCACGAGCACGCCAACCTCCGTGCCGCCCTCGCCCACTGCCTTGCCCGGCCCGGCGAGGCCGTCGTCGCCCTGCGCATGGCCACCGGCATCGACGAGTACTGGAGCATCCGCGGGCTCAACACCGAGGCCCGCTACTGGCTCGACCAGGCGCTCGCCGCCGCGCCCGAACCCGGCCGCGAGCGGATCTCGGCCCTCTGCCTGAACGCCTGGTACGCACTGCTGCAGAGCGACGCCGCCTCCGCCCAGCCGCTGCTCGACGAGGCGGAGGCGCTGATCGCACCGGCCGGCGGCCCTGGCCAGGCCGCGTTCGTCGCGCACGTACGGGGCATGGCGGCCCTCTTCGCCGGCGACCTGGACCGGGCGGCGGCGCTGCTTGACACGGCGCTGGCCGGCTTCCGCGCCGGACGGCCCCGCGGCGAGCTGTTCGCGCTGTCCATGCTGGGCCTCACCGAGGGCCTGCGCGGCGATCGCGCGCGGGGCCTCGGCCACATCGAGGAGGGCCTCGCCCTGGCACAGGAGCGCGGGGAGGAGTACTGGCGTTCCTGGGCCCTGTGGTCCCTCGCCTTCCTGGAACTCGACCACGACCTCGACCGCGCCGAGGCGGCGGCGAAGGAGGCCCTGGCGGTGCACGGGCGCATGGAGAGCCAGCTCGGCACGGCCTTCCTCGTCGACCTGCTCGGCTGGGTGAGCGCGCGGCAGGGCCGCGACGTGCGGGCCGCCACGCTCTTCGGCGCGGCGGCCGCGGTGTGGCATCCGATGGGCACCACCCTCGACGGATTCGCGCCCATGGCCGCCGTCCACGACGAGCACCTCGCCAAGGTCCGCGCGGCCCTCGGCGACGAGCGGTACGAGACCTCCTTCGCGCACGGCAACGCGATGACGGCGCGGCGGGTGGTCGAGTACGCCCTGGAGGACCGCGAGAAGCCGTCCCGCCGGGGGACGAAGGACGCCGACGACGGGACGGCCGCCCCTCTGACGCCGCGAGAGCGTCAGGTCGCGGCCCTGCTGACCGAGGGGCTCTCCAACAAGGAGATCGCCGCCCGCCTCGTCGTCTCCACCCGCACGGCCGAGACCCACGTCGACCACATCCTGAGCAAGCTCGGCTTCACCTCCCGCGCCCAGGCCGCCGCCTGGGCCACCGGCCAGGACCTCACCCTGCCCGCTGAGGACTGAGTGGTCGCGCGGATCTTCGCGTGGCGTCCCCGCCAATTGGGCTTTCAACAACTTCGTGGTGTAGAAAGCCCTGTTGATCAATCATGATCACGTCATAGAGCTCTCTCATTCGGGGGAATGGAAGAATGACCTCAACTCGTCGTGTTCTCAGCGCGATTGCGCTCCTCGCCGCTCTCGGCGGCATCGCCGCCTGCGGCCCGGAGGACTCCAACGCGGGCGGCGCGGCCGGAGGTTCCGGGGGCAGTGCCGCGCCGTCGGCCACGGCGTCCAGGACGTCGGACTCCGGTGGGGCCGGAAACGGTGAACCGACCGATGACGTCGACGGTGACGGAAAGGGCGGGGACTGCGGTACGCCGCCGACCCTGCCCGCAGGGCACATGAAGCTGAAGGTCCAGCTGATGCGTGACTCCGGCGGCTTCGAGGGCGCGGAGGCCAAGCCGCACTGCACGCCGAACGACTGGATCTACGGCGCCGAGAAGGGGGCCGAGACCAAGCACTACGTCCTGCCCCAGGGCGTCAAGGCGTATC
Source organism: Streptomyces sp. NPDC048623 (assembly GCF_040650755.1). NCBI lineage: Bacteria > Bacillati > Actinomycetota > Actinomycetes > Kitasatosporales > Streptomycetaceae > Streptomyces > Streptomyces sp. NPDC048623. The sequence goes on along the minus strand of NZ_JBEZHV010000008.1, from coordinate 170,266 downwards.
TGGCGCTGGCCGCCGGCCCCGGCCAGTGGAAGCAGGTCGACCATGAGCAGTTGGCGCTGCACATCGACCGCTGCCTGGCCGAGGAGATCGGGGCTCCCACCGATGACTACCCCAAGGTGGAGGCACCGTACGGCTGCTTCGGCAACATCTATGAGGTCACGCTGAACGCCAAGGGCGAAGTGGAGACGATGAAGGAGATCTGGAGCGTCTGACGACGCCCTTCAGCCCGTCCGGAGTTCATGCTTGCGAACGAAGCCCCAGGTCTCCGACCTGGGGCTTCGTTCACGTCGTTCATCCCCTGGTCCGTGTTCGAGGGCCGGATCCGGATCACGGGCGAGGCGATGGCAGACCGCCGATGACATCACGGAGGACTTCGCCACGGACCACCCCCCAGCACGCTGCCCCGCGACGCGGGCGGGAAGCGGACCAGGACCTGACCCTGCGCGGGGAGCCGGTGCTCGGCCCTCGCGCGGCCGCTTTTCCTCCGCCTTGCCTCCATGGCGATCTCTTGCCGCAGTCTTGGCGGCGCTTTGAGAGGTGGCGTTCTCCCCGGCGCCTAGCGTTCGCGTCATGCTGTCATCGCCCTCACACCCCCCACGCCAGAGCAGGCCCCGGGTCCTGCCGTACCGCAAGCCCACCCGCGGCCGGGACTACTGGATCCTGGACGACGTCCTGCCGGACCCCGATGCCGTACGGGCCCGCGCACTCGAGCGGGACGACTGGGTGGAGGGCTACCCCCACAAGCCCGAGCCGTGGCCGGGGCTGCGCACGATGCCCGGTCTCGAACCGGCGGAGCTCGCACATGTCGAGAAGCTGGTGCGCAGGACCGTCGGGGCCGAGCGGATCTGGGCCCTGGATCCCGCCGGCGCCGGCACCTTCAACCACAACTGCGTCCAGGTCGTCGGCAAGGACGAGTGCGAACCGCGCCCGCACACCGACTCCCGGAACCTGTGCCGTTACGCGGCGGTCCTGTACCTCAGCCCGGACCTGCCCAAGGACTGCGGCACCAGCTTCTACCGCCAGAACCTGCCCGGCGGCGTCCTCGGCGGCAACCAGGTGCTCGCCCCGCACAACAACCTGGTCGACGCCCTCGGCACCCGCTTCGTACCGGCGGACTCCTTCACCGAGGACCTGCGCGTCCCGCCCCGCTACAACCGGCTGCTGCTGTACTCGGCCAACCTCATCCACACCGCGACGAGTTACACGGGCACCACCTTGGAGGACAAGCGGATGACGGCCGTCTTCTTCTGGATGACTTAGCCTCCGAATCCTCGGTGATACCCCTTCAGTTACGGGCGATCACCCCTGTAGCGTTCCCGCGCTCGGCCGCATTCAGCCGAATGCAGCAGAAGAGCCGACGAACCGAACCGGAGACGACGAAACATGCGTTGGTTTTCCGCAAGACGCAGAACGGCCACCGCCGTCTGCACCGTCCTGCTCCTCGCCGTGGCCTCACCCGTCGCCGCGCAGGGCAGCGGTGGGAACGCTACGGACGAACCCGTGTACGTCCAGAAGCGGTGGATGGCAGCCTTCAACGGAGCCCGGCTGTCGCCCACCGCCCAAGTGCTGCCCGGGGCCTACCGGGACGCCTGGGAGCACATCAAGAAGATGCCGGTGGACGAGAGCCCGTTCACCGAGGTCACCACCCAGCCGCTCAACGGCGACGCGCCCCACTACCGCGACCGCTCCGCCTCCAACTCGGGCGGCGGGTTCGGCCATTCATCGGGACGCATATCCGCCCTCGCCCTCGACCCGGACCGCCCCGGCGTGCTGTACGCCGGCGGCGCCAACGGCGGCGTGTTCCGGTCCACGGACGACGGGGCGCACTGGACGCCGATCGCCGACCACATGCCGGCCCTGTCCGTGGGCGCGCTCGCCACCGGCCCCGACGGGGCCCTGTGGCTGGCCACCGGCGAGGCGACCACCGCCGCCGACAACTTCCTCGGCAGCGGCGTCTACCGGCTCGCCGATCCGCTCCACGACTCCTTCGAGGAGAGCGACCGCGTCGGCGGCACCGAACTGGACTCGTCCTCCATCGGCAGGCTTCGCTTCGACACCGAGGCCGGGTACGTCTTCGCCTCCTCCTCCCACGGCGTGTTCCGGCGTGCCCTCGCCGCCCCGCGGTCCGCCGCCTGGGAGCGGATCCTCGCGCCCTGCGCGGGCGTCGGCGTCACGGGGATCAGCTGCGGTGCGAGCAGCTTCTTCGCGGACGTCGCCAACGACCTGGCGATCGAGCCGGGCACCGGCGGCAAGCGGCTGGTCGCGAACCTCGCCTGGCGCAGCGGCGCTTCGTACAACGGCTTCTACTACTCCGAGGACGCCGGTACGACCTGGCGGCGCGCCAACCCGGGCGGAGCGATCAACCCGGCCGAGATCGGCAACGCCTCCTTCGCCTACTCCGCCGACGGCAGCCGGCTGTACGTGGTGATGGAGTCGCCCGAACTCCTGAACAAGGCGACGGGCTCGGGCGCCTCCTCCTCGCTGGCCGGCGTGTACGTGTCGAAGAGCGGCGCGGTCGACGGCCCGTACAGCCAGATCGCCACCTCCTCGAAGCTGGCCACCAGCGGCTCCGCGATGAAGATCACGAAGATCGGCGCGGGCTATCAGCCGGGCACCCAGGCCTGGTACGACCAGGTGATCGGCGTCGATCCGGCCGACCCGGACCATGTGTACGTCGGTCTGGAGGAGGTCTTCGAGTCGCGCAACGGCGGCTCCGACTGGCAGGCCGTGGGCCGCTACTGGAACTTCGGTCTCGACTGCTTCAGCTACGACCCGGCGCTCGACACCTGCGACCAGGACGTCATCCACCCCGACCAGCACGCGATGATCTTCTCGAACTGGAAGGGCGGCACCCCGGAGATCTACGTCGGCAACGACGGCGGCGTCTTCGCGCGCCCCCTCGCCCAGAGCCCCGGCAAGGGCTGGCGCAACCTCAACAAGAGCGGGACGCTGCGCACCCTCCAGTACTACTCCGTGGGCGTCGGTGCGCTCCCCGGCGGACAGGGCGACGCCGTCTGGGGCGGCCTGCAGGACAACGGCGTCAGCCTCCAGGTGCCGCAGGGCGCCACGTACACGCACCAGGGAGACGTCCAGCGGCTCAACCCGACGGGCGAGATGAGCGAGCCGTTCGGCGGTGACGGCGGCGACCAGCTGGTGAACCCGGACAACGGGTGCGAGACGGTCGGCGAGTACACCAACCTCGCGATGCAGATCACCCGCAACTGCGGTTACACGGCGAGCGCCGACGGCTCCGAGGACGTCATCACCGACATCGCCCCCGGCGACCCGGGCGCCCGCTTCATCGCCCCGTTCGGCGCGGACGGTGCGGACAAGGGCTACTGGGTGGCCGGAGGCCAGTACATCTGGGGCAACACCAAGACCTGGCAGACCACTTCGGGCGCCGACTGGGACCGCCTGTACGACACGGGCGCGGGCCGCTCCACCACGGCGCTCGACAGCCGGAACAGGGTCGTCTGGGCGGCCTGGTGCGGCTCCTGCAACCCGGGCACGTCCTTCGGCCGAGGCATCGTCACCAACCAAGGCGGCACCTGGCACCAGGTGACCCTGCCCGCGGACTTCCCGAACCGCTACATCGCGGGCATCACCATCGACCCGGCCGACACCTCGGGCAGGACCGTGTACGCCGTCGTCAACGGCTTCTCGCGGCACTGGAACGAGGGACCCGGCGCCGGCTACGGCCACATCTGGCGCACCACCGACGGCGGTGCCACCTGGCAGGACGTCAGCGGCCCGGCCTCCGCGTCCGACTCCTTCCCGGACGCCCCGGCCAACCGGCTCCTGATCACCTCGAACGGCACCCTGGCCGTCGCCACCGACCTCGGTGTCTTCACGAGCACTCCGTCCACCCCGGGGCACTGGAAGCGCCTCGGCCTGACCGACCCGGCCGCCACCGGCAACCTCCCGACGGCAGCGGCCCTCTACCTGGCCCCGAGCCCGGACGGCAGCGAGCTGTACGTGGCCACCCACGGGCGCGGCATCTGGAAGACCGGGATGCCGTAACCCACCTCACCCGCACGCCCGTCGCCGCCCCGCGTTCCGTACGAGCGCGGGGCGGCGACGTGTGTGCGTTCATCCCGACGGCCGCGTGCCTGAGCGGGACCGACCCGTCGCGGATAGTGTCGGTTCGTGCGCTGACGAGCACTCTGTGTGACCGCTCACCTGCGGACCCCCGCGGCTTTCGCGAGCGCCCACGGGGCCGTCCCGCGCTTCTCACATCGATCCCAGCCGAGTTCACCCCGACCACAGGGGTGTCGTTCCTCTGGAGGAACCATGTCGCATCATGGCCATCGACCCGACGGCAGCCGGCGCGCGAAGGACCCGGGCAAGGCATCGGGCATGCCCGTACCGGGGGCTCCCGGCACGGGCGCCCGGCCCACGACGGGGAGGACGGGCGAGATGCCGGTCCCGGGTATGCAGACAGCGGCCGGGAGCCCCGCGGCCGGGCAGATGCCGACACCCGGCATGAGGTCGGTGTCGGCGACCGGCGCGTCCGGGGGGATGCCGATACCGGGGATGGACCTGCCGTCCACGTCCGCGTCCACGCCCGCCGGCGGCGCGATGCCCATGCCGGCCGTCGGCATGAGCGGCGGCATGAGCGGCGGCATGAGCGGTGGGTCGGAACCGACAGGACGTCCTCCGAGCAGCAGCCGGTCCCCGCACGGCGGCGACTCCGCCCCCTTCCCGAGCGGGGCCGACTCCCCGGTGTCTCGTTTCGGCGGGCCCGGCGGCACGCTGCCGAGCGGTCCGTCGTACGAGCCGGGCGTCGTCGAGGTGGAGTTCCGGGAGAGCGTCACCCCGGCCGTCACCCAACCTCCTGACGGCGCGCCCCCCGAGGTACGCAGCCTCTCGGAAGGGACACTCGGCGAGTTCAACCGCATCCTGGCGGACAACAACCTCGTCACAGCCGAATCGACCTTCCTGATCACCCCGCAGGAAGCGACCGAGCGCCAGGCGAGCGAAGCCTCGCGAGGCTTCGACACGCCCAACCTGGCGCGGTTCGTCACTCTGCACTTCGCCGATGAAGCGGACACGGTCGCGATCGCACAGCGCCTGGACGCGCTGCCCGAGGTGGAGCGGGCGGTCGCCGTCCCCCTCGCCGTGCCGCCGACCGTCATGGCGGAACGCCCCGGAGGAGCGACCACGCTCGCCCCGTCGGCTCCGTTGGCCGAACCGCTGGTCGGTACGGGCGGCACCGTGGTCGTGGACACCGCCACCGGCCTGGAGAGCCAGTGGTACATCTTCCGCTGTGGCGTGAACCAGGCGTGGGGTACGTCCACCGGCAGCGGAGTGGTGATCGCCGACGTCGACTGGGGCTGCCGGACCTCGCACAACGACCTCGCCGCGCACATCACCAAGACGCACAACGCCTTCGACGGCGGCGCCGACGTCACGGGCGGAGACGTCTCTCACGGGACGGCCGTCATGGGGCTGGCCGGTGCCGCGGTCAACCATGTCGGCATGGCGGGCGTCGCCTACGACTCCACGCTCTGGGCGGTGCGGGCGGATTCGGGGACGGGTCCGGCACTCGGCGGCAACGCCTGGGCCCGGGGCATCGACTGGGTGCGCACCACCGACAGCGGTGGCAGACGCAAGGTCGTGATCCTCGAAGTCCAGACCGGAGCGTACGGGAACTACGAGTACGTGCCGTCGGTCAACGCGGCCATCAGGTCGGCGATCGCCGCAGGCGTGGTCGTCTGCGTGGCGGCGGGCAACGGCGACCGCGACGCGGGCATCGGCGACGACGGCAAGCCGATCCCCGAGACGGGGTCGATCCTGGTCGGTGCCACGGCCTATGACGCGTCGGTCAACAAACGCGCGTGGTTCAGCAACTACGGCCCCCGGATCGTCGTGTGCGCACCCGGCGACGCCTCGCACGACGTGACCTGCGACAGCAGCGCCGACACGGCGTACCGCAACGCCTTCGGCGGCACCTCCGGCGCGACTCCGAAGGTCGCCGGTGCCGTCGCGCTGATGCTGTCCGCGAACCCCGGGCTCAGTCACGCCGAGGTGCGCCAGATGCTCAACGCGACGGGAACCGCTGTCACCCCGGACCCCGGCAAGGACATCGGTACCTTCCTCAACGCCGGTGCAGCGGTACGGGAGGCTTCCGAGCAGGCGGCCGGCCGGCTGGAGATCTTCGCCCGTGGCGGCGATCAGGCGCTCTGGCACATGTGGCAGACGGCGCCGAACAACGGCTGGTCGGGCTGGGAGTCCCTCGGCGGCTGGATCGATCTTCTCTCGACGGCGCGCAACGCCGACGGGCGGCTGGAGATCTTCGCCCGCGGGGCCGATCAGGCCGTGTGGCACATGTGGCAGACGGCGCCGAACAACGGCTGGTCGGGCTGGCAGTCGCTCGGCGGCTGGATCGACAACCTCAAGATCGGCCAGAACATCGACGGGCGTCTGGAGATCTTCGCCCGGGGTGCCGATGGAGCGGTGTGGCACAAGTGGCAGACCGCGCCGAACAACGGCTGGTCGGGCTGGGAGTCCCTCGGCGGCTGGATCGACGAGCTCGACATCGCCCGCAACGCCGACGGCCGGCTGGAGATCTTCGCCCGCGGGGCCGACCAGGCGCTCTGGCACAAGTGGCAGACCGCACCGGGTGGCGGCTGGTCGGGGTGGGAGTCCCTGGGCGGCTGGATCGACCGCCTTTCGACGGCGCGTAACGCCGACGGGCGGTTGGAGATCTTCGCCCGGGGTGCCGATGGGGCGGTGTGGCACATGTGGCAGACGGCGCCGAACAACGGCTGGTCGGGGTGGGAGTCCCTGGGCGGCTGGATCGATCTTCTCTCGACGGCGCGCAACGCCGACGGGCGGTTGGAGATCTTCGCCCGGGGTGCCGATGGGGCGGTGTGGCACATGTGGCAGACGGCGCCGAACAACGGCTGGTCGGGCTGGGAGTCGCTCGGCGGTTGGATCGACGAGCTCGACATCGACCGTAACGCCGACGGGCGGCTGGAGATCTTCGCCCGGGGTGCCGATGGAGCGGTGTGGCACAAGTGGCAGACCGCGCCGAACAACGGCTGGTCGGGCTGGGAGTCCGTCGGAGGCTGGATAGACCGTCTCGCCGTGGCTCAGAACGCGCCCTGAGCGACACCGCTGAGTGACCGGGGTGCCCGGTGGGGCAGTCTCCTCGCCAGGCACCCCGCCCTCTTTCCCGCCGGACGCGCCGACGAGCACCCTGGGCCGCGCAAACCTAGCGTGGACGGTGGGAACCGACGGCCGGAACCGACACGACGGAGGGACCACGGGCATGAACGCCGGTATGGAGAAGGCCAAGGGCAGGATCAAGGAGATCGCCGGAAAGATCACCGGCCACGAGCGCCTTGAGGCCGAGGGCAGGACGGACCAGGTGAGAGCCAAGATCCGTGAGAAGGCGACGAGTGTCCGTCGGCGGGCCGAAGGCATCAGGGACTCGTTCAAACACGACCGCTCCTAGCGCGGGCGCGGGCGTGGAGGGGGACCGCTTCCGCCGCCTGCCCGACGTATGACGGCACGGCGGCACGGCGGCACGACGGCCGGCCGAGGAACGGCCGGCGTCACCGCGTCGTGCTGCTCCACCCGGCCGTGCCGGAGTACGAGTCCAGCAGGTCCACCACGAAGATCAGGGTCGAGCCCGCCGGGATCGACGGCGAGGGCGACTGGTTTCCGTAGCCGAGACGCGGAGGAACGATGATCTCGCGCCGGCCGCCGACCTTCATGCCCCTCACCCCGCGGTCCCAGCCCTTGATGACCTTGCCACCTCCCAGGGCGAACTTGTACGGCTCGCCCCGGTCCCAGGAGGCATCGAACTCCTTCCCGGACTCGAAGGTCACCCCGACATAGTGAACCCTGACCACCATGCCCGGCTTCACCTCGGGCCCTTCCCCGACGACCAGGTCCCGGACGGTCAGCTCGGTGGGAGCATCACCCTCCGGAACGTCGACCTCGGGCTTCGTCGGTTCGCTCACTGCACCCTCATCACTCTCCGCCGGAAGCCCTCGCACGGGCCGGCCGGACACATGGACCTCAAAGCTACCGAAGATCCAGACGTCCTCCGTATGCTGGTGGTACGCGCGCCGCAGGGGCCACCGGGCGGGGAGCGACCCGATCGGCCGGGAAGAGGTGCATGCTGGGGCACCAGCAGTGGTGGAGTTCCTGTCTGGAGGCCGAAAAGGTGAACGGCGGCAAGGGGAGACGACGCCGGGCAGCCCGCGCCTCGGCCGGGAGGGGCGCCGCGTCGCACCGCTCGGCCGCTGCCCGCAGGCGGCTCGGACGGACCGGCGGCGAGGTCCCCCTCGACCGGCTCACCACGCGCGGCCGGCTCGCCTGGCTGAATTCCGCCGGCTCCAGGATCGGCACCAGCCTCGACCTGGAGCGCACCGCCCAGGAGCTGGCCGAGTTCACCGTGCCCGGCTTCGCCGACGGAGCCGCCGTCGACATCCTGGAGAGCGTCCTGCGGGGCGACGAGGGCTCACGGTGGACGGGAACGGGTGTTCCGCTCATGCGGGCCATCGCGCTGAGCACCGTCGAGGAGCTGTCCTCCCTGGAACCCACCCCGGTGGGCGAGACCTTCGTCCGCACCGAGGAGGCGCACGAGACGCTGCTCCACCGCTACTGCCTGCGCCAGGGCAGGCCGGTGCTGGTGAGCCGCATGCGCAACGACGACTTCACCAAGGTCGCGCCGACCGCGAGCGCCGCGGCGAAGATGCGTGCCGCCGGAGTGCACAGCTATCTCGCGGTGCCGCTGATCGCCCGCGGGCTGCTGCTCGGCAGCGTGGACTTCGTCCGCGGACCCGGAACACCGCCATTCTCCTCCACCGACCTCGCACTGGCGGAACAGCTGGCCTCCCAGGCCGCCGTCTCCATCGACAACGCCCGGCTGTACGGGCGCGAGCGCGAGCACGTCGTCTCGCTGCAACGTACGCTGCTCCCGCGCGCGACCCCGGTGACACCCGGGTTGCGCGTCCAGGCCGAGTACGCGCCCCCGAAGGGCCACCAGGGAGTGGGCGGGGACTGGTACGACGTCATGGCCCTGCCCGGCGGACGTACGGCCCTCATGGTGGGCGACGTCATGGGCCACGGGCTGCCCGCCGCCGCCACCATGGGCCGTCTGCGGGCGGTGGCCCGCACCCTCATGACCCTGGACATGTCCCCGGAGCGCGTCCTGGCCCGGCTGGACCTCGCCACGCGTGACCTGGAGGACGAGCAGGTCGCCACCTTCCTCTGCGCCGTGTTCGACCCGGCCGACTCCACCTACACGCTGGCCAACGCGGGGCACCTGCCACCGCTGCTCGTCGACGGACAGGGCTCCGTCGAGTTCGTGGACGTGCCGGTCGGCGCGCCGCTCGGCGCCGGAGTGATCCCGTACGACCGGATCCACGTGAAGGTCCCGGCGGGCGGCAGCCTGGTCATGTACACGGATGGTCTCATCAAGTCCCGGCACTGGGACGTGGACCACCAGCTGAACGGTCTGCGCTCGGCGGCGCGCGGCCTGCCCCCCGAGGCGCTCGAAAGCGGCGGTTTGTTCGACTGTGCTCCCGCTGACGCCATTCGTTTCGACGAGGCCGTGCTCCTCGTCGCGACGACGGCGACGACGACGGCGACGACGACGGTGACGAGGGCGACGGCCGCGACGGCCGCGACGGCCGCCTCGGACGGCGCGGCCGAGCTGTGCGAGTGGCGGTTGCCGAAGGAAGGGCGCGCGGCGTCCGTCGCCCGGGGCCTGGTCACGGACCAGCTCGCCGAGTGGGATCTGACGGAGCTCGCCGATGTCTTCGAACTCGTCGTGTCCGAACTCGTCGGCAACGCCCTGCGTTACGGCAACGGCCCTGGCAGGCTCCGCCTGCTGCGCGGCGAGCGCCTTGTGGTGGAGGTCTCGGACACCGGCCCCGACCTGCCCCAGATCCAGCACGCGGATCTCGGCGACGAGGGCGGCCGGGGCCTCCAGCTCATCAACATGCTGTGCCGCAGATGGGGTTCGAGTCGCACCGCGACCGGCAAAGTGGTCTGGGCGGAACACGACCTGCCCTCCTGAGGACTGGGCGGGCGCACGTCGACATGGCTGTGCCCGCCGGTGGAGGAAGCGGCGGGCACAGCCATGTCCGGAGCGGTGTCAGGCGCCTGCCCTGCGCTTGTTCCACACGTCGAAGCCGACCGCCGCGAGCAGCACGAGGCCCTTGATGACCTGCTGCCAGTCGGTGCCCACCCCGACCAGGTTCATGCCGTTGTTGAGCACACCGAGGACGAGGCCGCCGATGATGGCGCCCAGAATGGTGCCGACACCGCCGGTCATCGACGCCCCGCCGATGAACGCGGCGGCGATGGCCTCCAGTTCGAAGTTCACCCCGGCCTTCGGCGAGGCCGCGTTGAAGCGCGCCGCGAAGACGAGACCGGCGAGCGCCGCGAGCATCCCCATGTTGAGGAACACCGCGAACGTCACCTTCCGGTCCTTCACCCCGGACAGCTTCGCGGCGGGCAGGTTGCCCCCGATCGCGTACACGTGCCGCCCGATCACCGCGTTGCGCATCACGTATCCGAAGCCGACCAGCAGTACGGCCAGGATCAGGAGGACCACCGGGGCGCCCTTGTAGCTGGCGAGGAGCAGGGTCGTGACCAGGACGGCTGCGACGAGCGCCGTCACCTTCAGCGCGAACAGGCCCGTGGGGAGCGTCTCCAGGGCGAACTCCCGCTGCCGGCGGCGGTCCCGTATCTCCTGGAACACCACATAGGCGATCAGTCCCAGGCCGAGGAGCAGGGTCACGTTGTGGTAGTTGGTCCGCGGCCCCACCTCCGGCAGGAAGCCGTTGGCGATCTTCTGCAGTCCGTCCGGGAACGGACCGAGCGTCTGCCCCTTGAGGAAGATCTCCGTGAGCCCGCGGAACAGGAGCATGCCGGCGAGGGTCACGATGAACGAGGGTATGCCGACGTACGCGATGAAGAATCCCTGCAGGGCTCCGGCGACCGCTCCGAGGAGCAGGGTGAGGAGCACCGCGACGGGCCAGGAGACATGGTGCTGGACCATCAGCACCGCCCCGATGCCGCCGACCAGGGCCATCAGGGAGCCCACCGACAGGTCGATGTGTCCGGCGATGATGACGATCATCATGCCGATGGCCAGGATGAGGATGTAGCTGTTCTGCAGCACCAGGTTGGAGACATTGCGCGGCAGCAGCAGGTCGCCGCCCGTCCAGATCTGGAACAGCAGCACGATCAGGCCGAGCGCGAAGAGCATCCCGTACTGGCGCATGTTGCGCCGGACGCCGTCCAGGAGCACCCCGGCCAGCGGCGTGCCACGCGTCGTCGGGGCGCCGCCCGGGGGAGCCGGGGCGCTCTTGTCCATGCCGATGTCGGTGCTCATGCCTGGTGTCCTTCGCTGGGGGCGGTGCTCGCGGTTCGGGCGGTGCTCGCGGTGCCGGCCGCCGGTGTGGGGGAGTCCTGCGTCATGTGCCGCATCAGGACCTCCTGGGTGGCGTCCTCGCGGGAGACCTCGCCGGTCAGCCGTCCCGCGGCCATGGTGTAGACGCGGTCGCACATGCCGAGCAGTTCGGGCAGCTCGGAGGAGATGAAGAGGATCGCCTTGCCCTCGGCGGCGAGCCGGTCGATCACGGTGTAGATCTCGAACTTGGCTCCCACGTCGACTCCGCGCGTCGGCTCGTCGAGGACGAGCACGTCGGGACCGGCGAGGATCCACTTGCTGAGCACGACCTTCTGCTGGTTGCCGCCGGAGAGCCGGCCGACCGGTTCGAGGACGTTCGGCGCCTTGATGTTCATGGTCCGCCGGTACCGTTCGGCCACCCTGCGCTCCTCGTGCCCGTCGACGACCCCGCGGCGGGCGAGGGCGCCGAGCGACGCGAGCGAGATGTTCCGGCTCACCGAGTCCGCGAGGTTGAGCCCGTAGTGCTTGCGGTCCTCGGTGACGTACGCGATGCCGTGGGCGACCGCCTCGGGAACCGTGCGGGTCCGCACCTCGCGGCCGTCCCTGAGCACCGCGCCCCGCTCGTAGTGCCCGTAGGAACGGCCGAAGACGCTCATCGCGAGTTCGGTGCGGCCGGCCCCCATGAGTCCGGCGACGCCGACGATCTCCCCGCGGCGGACCCGGAGCGAGACGCCGTCGACGACCTTGCGGCCGCGGTCGAGCGGATGCCGTACGGTCCAGTCCCGGATCTCCAGGGCGGGCTCGGCGTCGGCCGGGCCCTCGTACGGCGTGCGGTCGGGGAACCGGCTGTCCAGGTCCCGGCCCACCATGCCGCGGATGATGCGCTCCTCGGTGGTGGCCGGGTCCCGGACGTCGAGGGTCTCGATGGAGCGCCCGTCGCGCAGGATGGTGACGGAGTCGGCGATCCGGGCGATCTCGTTGAGCTTGTGCGAGATGATGATCGACGTGATGCCCTGATCCTTCAGCTCCCGCATCAGCCGCAGCAGCTTCGCGCTGTCCTCGTCGTTGAGCGCCGCGGTGGGCTCGTCGAGGATCAGCAGACGTACGTTCTTCGCCAGCGCCTTGGCGATCTCCACGAGCTGCTGCTTGCCGACCCCGATGTCGGCGACCCGGGTCTCGGGGTGTTCGTCGAGACCGACCCGCCTGAGCAGTTCGGACGCCCGGCGCAGCGCCTCGTGCCAGTCGATGACGCCCCGTCGGGACGGCTCGTTGCCGAGGAAGATGTTCTCGGCGATCGACAGATACGGAACGAGCGCGAGCTCCTGGTGGATGATGACGATGCCGTGCTGCTCGCTGGCCCTGATGTCCTTGAAGCGGCAGGGTTCGCCGTCGAAGAGGATCTCGCCCTCGTACGTGCCGTGCGGGTGGACGCCGGACAGGACCTTCATGAGGGTCGACTTCCCGGCCCCGTTCTCCCCGCACAGGGCGTGCACCTCGCCCCGCTCCACGGACAGGGTCACCTCGGAGAGCGCCCTGACCCCGGGGAAGGTCTTGACGATGGACCGCATCTGGAGGATGGGCGGTGTCATCGCAGGGCCCCGGCGTCGATGTAGCCGGAGTCGACCAGGACCTTCTGGTAGTTGGACTTGTCGACGCTCACCGGGTCGAGCAGGAAGGCCGGGACCACCTTCTTGCCGTTGTCGTAGGTGCTGTCGTCGTTGATCTCGGGCTTCTTGCCGGCGAGGACGGCGCTCACCATGTCCGCGGCGACCTGTGCGAGCGCGCGCGTGTCCTTGTAGACGGTCTGCGTCTGCTGGCCCGCGATGATCGACTTCACGGAGGCGACCTCCGCGTCCTGGCCGGTGACGACCGGCAGCGGCTTGGCGGCGCTTCCGTAGTCGTCGGACTTCAGGGCGGACAGGATGCCGATGGAGATGCCGTCGTAGGGGGACAGTACGGCGTCGACCCGGGCCGTGGCGTACGAGGAGGTCAGCAGGTCGTCCATGCGCTTCTGCGCCGTCCCGCCGTCCCAGCGCAGCGTGGTGACCTGGTTGAGCTGGGTCTGCCCGGACCGTACGACCAGCTGCTTCTTGTCGAGGTAGGGCTTCAGCACCTTCATGGCGCCGTTGAAGAAGTACTTGGTGTTGTTGTCGTCGTTGGACCCGGCGAACAGCTCGATGTTGAGGGGGCCCTTCTTGGCGCCGCCCTTCAGACCCAGCTTGTCGACGATGTACGTGGCCTGGAGCTCGCCGACCTTCTCGTTGTCGAAGGAGGCGTAGTAGTCGACGTGCGGGGAGCCCAGGATGAGCCGGTCGTAGGAGATCACCGGGATGTGGGCGTCCGCCGCCTGCTGCAGGACGTTGGACAGGGCCTCGCCGTTGATGGCGGCCACGACCAGGGCATCGACGCCCTGGGTGATCATGTTCTCGATCTGGGCGACCTGCTGGTCGGGGTCGTCCTCTCCGTACTGAAGAGTCGTGGAGAAACCGGCCTTCTTCAGGCTCTCGGTCATGTTCCGGCCGTCGGCGATCCACCTCTCGGAGGACTTGGTGGGCATGGCGATGCCGATGGTGAGGTCCTTCTTGTCCTTCGACTCCTGGCTGCCCCCTTCGCTGTTCTGCCCGCAGCCGGTCAGGAGCAGGGCGCCGCTGGTGGTCACGGCCAGGAGGGCGGATACGGATCGGAACTTCTTCATGGGCGTTACCCATCCCGTCGTCGAGGGCGGCTCCGACCGGGGACGGGCTCGACGGCAGCGCGATTCCTCGCACCACCGGGACGGCGCCGTTCCGGCTGGGTGACCGGGGCGTCGGCGCCGCGGTCGAGCTAGATTGTTAGCGCTAACAACAGCGTGATACAAGAGGCGCTAAGGTTTTTCTCGAATCGATGCTCAGTCGTGGGCAGGGAGAGGGGAGGCGAACGTGGCGCATCCTGCGGAAGACGTCCGCCCGCCGACGATGGCCGACGTCGCACGCGAGGCGGGGGTCTCCCACCAGACCGTCTCCCGGGTGCTGAGCGGTCACCCCAACGTGCGCGCGGCCACCCGCGAACAGGTCACCCTGGCCATCGAGCGGCTCGGCTACCGCCGCAACTCCGCCGCGCGCGCCCTGGTGACACGCCGTACGAGGACGCTGGGCGTCATCGCCGTCAACACCGCCCTGTACGGCCCCGCCAGCACGCTGACCGGGCTGCAGGAGGCGGCACGGGAAGAGGGCTACCTCGTCTCGACCGTCAGTCTGCGCGCCGGCGAGGGGCAGGGGCTCAAGGACGCCGTCGACCACCTCGCAGCCTGGGGCGTGGAGGGTGTCGTCGCCATCACCCCGCAGCGCTCGCACGTGCAGGCGCTCGCCGAACTGGACCCGCCCTTCCCCGTGGTCACCGTCGAGGGCGGCCATCAGCTCGACCTGCCCGGCGTCTCCCTCGACCAGGAACTCGGGGCCCGCATGGTCACCGAGCACCTGCTGGCCGCCGGGCACGGCACCGTCTGGCACGTGGCGGGTCCCGACGACTGGCTGGAGAGCGAGGCCCGCACCGCGGGATGGCGCGCCGTCCTGGAGGAGAGCGGCATCCTGCCTCCGCGGGTACTGGCGGGGGACTGGAGCCCGCTGTCCGGGTACCGGGCCGGGCAGGAACTCGCGGGACTCGCCCTGGCCCGCCGCGGGGCGACGCCGGTCACCGCCGTCTTCGTCGCCAACGACCAGATGGCGCTCGGTGTCCTGCGGGCGCTGCGCGAGAGCGGGATCCGCACCCCCGCGCAGGTGGCCGTCGCCGGCTTCGACGACATCCCCGAGGCCGAGTTCTTCCCTCCGCCGCTGACGACGGTCCGCCAGGACTTCGCCGCCATCGGGCGCCGGAGCATCGGTCTCCTGGTGGACCACATCGAGGGGCGCGCCCGGAAGGCCGAACACCTTCTGGTGCAGCCGCAGCTCATCATGCGCGCGAGCACGCGCCCCTCGGGCGACGTCTGACCCTCCCGAAGTTCCTCGGAATTGCCGGGCGGCTCTTGTCTCCTCCGGATGTGAGCGTTAACAATCAGAGGGCTCCTCCGGGCTCCCGGGCGCTTTCGGGCCTCCGGTCCTCCGCGCTTCCGGGCCCCCAGGCCCCAGGCCCCCGGGCCCCGCGCCTCCAGTCCCCGGACCCCGCGCCCTCCAGCCCCCGGCCCCGCCCACGACGAGAGAGACCCCACTGTGACCGCACACGCCCTCCCCGGCTCCGCCGCCCGTCACCACCCCGAGGCCTGCACCATCGGAGTCGACTTCGGCACCCTCTCCGGGCGCGCCGTCGTGGTCAGGGTCCGGGACGGCGCCGAACTCGGGTCGGCGGTCCACGAGTACCGCCACGCGGTCATCGAGGACCGCCTTCCCTCCACGGGCGCGCCCCTGCCCCCCGACTGGGCCCTGCAACACCCCGAGGACTGGCGCGACGTCCTGCGTACCGCCGTTCCGGCGGCGGTCGCCGTCGCCGGGATCGACCCCGCCCGCGTCATCGGCATCGCCACCGACTTCACCGCCTGCACGGTCCTGCCGACGACCCCGGACGGCACCCCGCTCGCCCTGACGCCCGAGTGGGCCGCCCGCCCGCACGCCTGGCCCAAGCTGTGGAAGCACCACGCGGCCCAGGAGCAGGCCGATCGCATCAACGCCCTCGCGCACGCCCGCGGCGAGAAGTGGATCGCACGGTACGGCGGCAAGATCTCCTCCGAGTGGCAGTACGCGAAGGCCCTGCAGGTCCTGGAAGAGGACCCCGCCGTCTACGCCGCCTGCGCCCGCTGGATCGAGGCCGCCGACTGGATCGTCTGGCAGCTCACCGGCAGCGAGTCCCGCAACACCTGCACCGCCGGCTACAAGGGCATCCACCAGGACGGCGCCTACCCCTCGCCCGGCTTCCTGGCCGGGCTCCACCCGGACTTCGCCGACTTCCCCGCCACGCGCCTGGAACACCCGCTCTCCCCCCTGGGCTCCCGGGCCGGCGGGCTGAGCTCCCTGGCCGCTCGCTGGACCGGCCTCCCCGAGGGCATCGCCGTCGCCGTCGGCAACGTCGACGCCCACGTGGCCGCGCCCGCCGCGGGCGCCGTCGAGAACGGGCGGATGCTCGCCATCATGGGCACGTCCACCTGCCATGTCCTCAACGGCGCCGCCCTCGCCGAGATCCCCGGCATCTGCGGGGTCGTCGACGGCGGCATCGTCCAGGGCTCCTACGGCTACGAAGCCGGCCAGAGCGCGGTCGGTGACATCTTCGCCTGGTGGCTCAGGCAGGGCGTGCCGGACCACTATCGCGCCGAGGCGCAGGCCTCGGGCGAGGACCTCCACGAGCTCCTGACCCGCAAGGCCGCCGCCCAGCCGGTCGGCGCGCACGGCCTGGTCGCCCTGGACTGGATGAACGGCAACCGTTCCCCCCTGGTCGACCACCACCTCTCCGGAGTCGTCGCCGGCCTCACCCTCGACACCCGGCCCGAAGACGTCTACCGGGCCCTGCTCGAATCCACCGCCTACGGCACCCGGCTGATCGTCGAGGCCTTCGAGGACGGCGGGATCCCGGTCGAGGAGTTCATCGTCACCGGAGGCCTGAAGAAGAACGCGCTGCTCATGCAGATCCACGCCGACGTGCTCCGCCGCCCCGTCTCCCTCGGCGCCTCCGAACAAGGACCGGCGCTCGGCTCGGCCATCCACGCCGCCGTCGCCGCAGGCGCCCATCCGGACGTCCGCACCGCCGCCTCCGTCATGGGAAGTGTCCAGCGCCACGCGTACCTGCCCGACCCCGTACGGGCGGACGCCTACGACGCGCTGTTCGGCGAGTACCGCGCCCTGCACGAGCACTTCGGCACCGGTACGGACCTCCTCCTGCACCGCCTGCGACGGATCCGCAACACCGCACGCGTCGCCACCGCCGGCTGACGGGCCGCCTCCCCGGCTCTCCGGGTTCCGCCGGCCCCACCTCCCGACCCCAGCACCTCCGAGGAGCACACCCGACATGACGCCCGCCAAGACCGACCGCGAGATCTGGTTTCTCACCGGCAGCCAGGCCCTCTACGGCGACGAGACCCTGGCCCAGGTCGCCGACCAGTCCCGCGCCATCTGCGCCACCCTCGACGACCAGGCCCGGATGACCGTACGCCTGGTGTGGAAGCCGGTCCTCACCGACGCGGCCGCGATCCGCGCGGTCTGCCTGGAGGCCAACGCCGACGACCGCTGCATCGGCCTGATCGCCTGGATGCACACCTTCTCCCCGGCCAAGATGTGGATCGCCGGCCTCGACGCCCTGAGCAAGCCCCTGCTGCACCTGCACACCCAGGCCAACCGACGGCTGCCCTGGTCCACCATCGACATGGACTTCATGAACCTGAACCAGGCCGCCCACGGCGACCGCGAGTTCGGCTTCGTCCAGACCCGCCTCGGTGTCCCGCGCAAGACCGTGGCCGGCCATGTCTCCGCCCCCGAGGTCGTCGAACGCATCGCCGGATGGGCCCGCGCCGCCGTCGGCCGCGCGGAACTCACCACCCTGAAACTCGCCCGCTTCGGCGACAACATGCGCGACGTCGCCGTCACCGAGGGCGACAAGGTCGAGGCACAGCTGCGGTTCGGGGTCTCGGTCAACACCTACGGCGTCAACGACCTCGTCGCCGCGGTCGACGCCGCCGACCAGGACACCGTCACCGCCCTCGTCAAGGAGTACGAGGAGCGCTACGCCCTCGCGCCCGAGCTGCGGTCCGGCGGCGAGCGCCACGACTCCCTGCGGTACGCCGCCCGCATCGAGGCCGGCCTGCGCGGCTTCCTCACCGAAGGCGGCTTCCGCGCCTTCACCACCAACTTCGAGGACCTCGGCGGCCTGCGCCAGCTGCCCGGCCTCGCCGTGCAGCGCCTGATGGCGGACGGCTACGGCTTCGGCGGCGAGGGCGACTGGAAGACCGCCACCCTGCTGCGCACCCTGAAGACGATGGCCCACGGCCTGCCCGGCGGCACGTCCTTCATGGAGGACTACACCTACGACCTCACGCCCGGCCGGGAGCTGATCCTCGGCGCCCACATGCTGGAGGTGTGCCCCTCCCTCACATCGGCCACGCCCGCCTGCGAGATCCACCCGCTGAGCATCGGCGGCCGCGAGGACCCGGTCCGCCTCGTCTTCGACGCGGACCCCGGCCCGGCCGTCGTCGTCGGCCTCGCCGACATGGGCGACCGGTTCCGCCTCGTCGCCAACCACATCGACGTCGTCGCCCCGCCCGAGCCGCTGCCCAGGCTCCCCGTCGCCCGCGCCGTCTGGCGTCCCCGCCCGGACCTGCGCACCTCCACCGAGGCCTGGCTGACGGCCGGAGCACCGCACCACACCGTCCTGACCACGGCTCTCGGCGGCGAGGAGCTCGACGACCTCGCCGAGATGCTGCGCACCGAACTCGTCGTCATCGACGAGGACACCACCATCCGGCGCTTCACCCGCGAGCTGCGCTGGAACCAGGCGTACCACCGGCTGGCCCAGAGCCTGTGAACACCCCCGCCACCGCCCCCACGACGCCAGTCACCCCCGCCAGGACGGAGTCCCCCGTGAGCACGACCGTTTCCGAGGAGCTGCGCCGCGAGGTCCTTGAGGCCAACCTCCGCATCCCCCGAGCCGGGCTCGCCACCCTCACCTGGGGCAACGTGAGCGGTGTGGACCGACAAGCCGGCGTCTTCGTCATCAAGCCCTCGGGCGTGGCCTACGACGTGCTGAGCGAGGAGGACCTGGTCGTCGTCTCCCTGTCCGACGGAAGCGTCGTGGAAGGCCGGCTGCGCCCGTCCACCGACACGGAGACGCACCGGAGCCTCTACCTGGCCTTCCCCTCCATCGGAGGCGTGACCCACACGCACTCCACCCACGCCGTCGCCTTCGCCCAGGCCCGCCGCCCCATACCGGTGCTCGGGACGACCCACGCGGACACCTTCAACGGCCCCGTCCCGGTGACCGCGGCCCTCACCCCCCAGCAGTGCGCCACGGAGTACGAGTACCACACCGGCCAGGTCATCGTGGACCTGCTGGGCCGTGACGACAGCCGGGCCCGGGAGGTCCCCGGTGCCCTGGTCGCCCACCACGGCCCCTTCACCTGGGGTGCCGACGCCACCGCGTCCCTGGAGCACGCCATCATCTGTGAGGCGGTGGCCGAGATGGCCCTCCACACCATCGCCCTGGGCCCGGTCGAACCCCCGCAGCACCTTCTGGACCGTCACTTCACACGCAAGCACGGCCCCAACGCCTACTACGGCAACCCTTCTTCTGCCTGACCGGGTTCAGTTCGCCGGTGAGGGCGTCGGCCGGGCGCTCGGGATCTGGGTGGTCGCCTCGCGGGCCACGATCGGCCATTCGTCGTGGTAGAGCCGGAACGGGATGGCCTTTTCGAACAGCGGGGTACCGAGGATGGCGATGCGCGCGAGGATGGCTCCGTTCACGTCGAGCCCGCCGTAGAGTCCGGCCCTGCCGTGGACGGTCGGCGCGCCGCTGCTGGAGTCGATGCTGACGGTGCCTTCCACGTCCGCGCGCAGGTAGGGCTCGACGGTGGCCTTGACGCCCACCGCGTCGTAGAGGGCGACGGAGCCTTCGGCGGTCAGGCCGGTGCGGACCGAGGCGCGGCCGGTGAACGTGGCCTTGACCGGGGAGACCCTGGTGTCGACGGGCTCGGTGGCGGAGGTCCAGCCGCCGGCCTTGGTGTAGTCGGCGTGGACGCCCCAACTGCCGTCGAACTCCTGCGTGGTGTCGACCGAGACGGTGCCGTCGGCGTCGGCGACGGCGTAGACGGTGGTGTTCAGGACGATGACGACGGGGACCTCGCCGACCATCACCACGGGCGAAGCGGTGAGCGTGGCGATCGGGATCCTGACTCCCGTGGAGCCGGAGAGGCCGGCGGTGAGGCGCCAGTCGGCGTGTGCGCCGAGGTCGAAGCCCACCTTGGCCTGCTCCGGGGCGAGGATCCCGTGGGCCCCTCGGTAGGAGAACATGACGCTCGGTTCGAGCGCGACCGAGCCGGTGAGCGTGGCCTTCGTACCGCCGGGCAGCGGGACGGAGGTGTTCGCGTCCAGCTGCAGCACGGCGGAGGCGGATCCCTGGCCGCCGTCAGGGTTCGGGACGTAGGACGCCTTGAGGTCCTTGAGCTTCGGAGTGACCTGGATCTTTCGCGGATCCAGGGCGCTCTTGATGTCGGCCCAGGTCTGTCCGAGCAGCTCGGAAACGGTGGCCGGACGGGTGCTGACCTCAAGCTTCCCGTCGTTCGCCGGCTCGACACCGGTGATCGCGAGCAGGGCACCGTGGGGTGCTGCGGGCGACGGCGGGCTGTCGATCAGCCGGCCGGGTCGCACCGCGGCGACGGCCGCCGCCGTCGCGGAGGGGCTGGGCGCGCCCTTGCCGGTGTCGGAGAGCGCGAGAACGGCCTTGCCGGTCCGCCGGTCGTAGGCGTCGAGCCTCAGGCCGCGGGTGGCGGCCGCAACGGTGGGCCTTCCGGATGCCGACGCGGACGCGGGGGACACGATGACGGGCGCCTTCGCCGCACCGGGGTCGGCCGGTCGGGGCGACGGCGCCGAAGGCGAGGCGCTCGGCCGGTCTCCGGCCACGGTGGCCTTCGGGCTGTCGGCGGTCGCCGCGGGCAGGACCTCGTAGGCCGGGTCGGCCGCCGCGGCCGGGGCGTTCCCGACGGCGGCGTCGGCCGACGGGGCGGGCGCTGTCGAGCCGCAGGCGCTGAGCGTGACCGCCACGGACAGCGCGAGCGCGGATCCGTGGAGAGCGCGTATGAGGGTACGCGTGGACATGCGGAAGTTCCCCCTTGGTCATGGGTGGTCAGAAGTGCGTGCAGGCCTGCGTGCCGCATGCTACTGACTAGTAGTCAACGAGCGTCAATTCCACCTCAGAGGAACCTCAACCGGTCGAGGAGCCGTACCGCGCGCCACGCCCGCCAGTGGACCGCAAGGAGGTATGCCTAGGCCCGCCTGGAGGACCAGCGGTGGCAGGCCCCGATACGCGCTCATAGCTTCGCCACATGACCAAACGACAGATCGCCCTCCTGACCTGCACCGTGGCTCTCGCGGCCTCGGGGCTGGGCGCAGCCGCCCCACCGGCCCACGGCCGGACGGTCCACCTGGTGAAGCCGGGTGAATCGATCCAGAAGGCCGTGGACGCCGCGAAGCCGGGGGACACCATCGTCCTGTCTCCCGGTACCTACCGGGAGAGCGTCCACATCACCACCTCGGGCCTCACCCTCCGTGGCTCGACCGTCTTCCCCACGGTCATCGTGCCGGCGGCGACCCCCGGTACCGACACGTGCGCCCAGGCGGGCAACGGCATCTGTGTCACCGGCACCGAGACCCGTCCCGTCGAGAACGTGACCGTGCGCTCGCTGACCCTCCGGGGCTTCACCAAGAACGGCCTGTGGGCCAAGTGGACCGACCGCCTGGAGGTCCAGCGGGTCACCGCCGAGTCCAACGGCACCTGGGGCATCGCCCAGGAGCGGTCCGTACGCGGCGTGCTGCGCCACAACACCGCCCGGGACAACGGCGACGCCGGCCTGTTCCTGGCCAACACCGTCACCGAGGAGGGCGGAGCCACCGACACCCTCGGCACCGTCGTCAGCGGCAACCGCGTCTCCGGCAACCGGATCGGCATCACGGTGCGGCGCCTGCGGAACCTGACCGTCGACCACAACGAGGCGACCGGCAACTGCGCCGCGGTGTTCGTGGTGGGCGACGAGTCCAAGCCGCGCGCCGGGGCGATGACCCTGCGCCGGAACAACGTCCACGCGAACAACAAGTACTGCCCGAAGACCCCCCGTCTGCCCTTCCTGCAGGGCTCGGGAATCGTCCTCACCGGCGTCGAGGAGACGGTGGTGGAGAAGAACAGGGTCGTCGGCCACGTGGGCACCTCGCCGCTCTCGGGCGGCATCGTGCTGTTCAAGAGCTTCGTGGGCGCTCCGAACGAGCGGAACGCGATCCGCGGCAACGTGGTGACGGACAACAGCCCCGCCGATCTGGCCGACCGGGACACCGGTCAGGGAAACACCTTCACCCGCAACACCTGCACGCTCTCGGAACCCGCCGGAATGTGCTGACCCACCGCCTTCCCCGCCGCCACCCACGGCACGACAGCAAGGACAAGGCAGACAGATGACAACGGTTGATCCGGCTCCCGCTCCCGCCCCGCCCATGCGCCTGAGGGAGCTCGTCTTCGGGGCGGCGTGCGCCGCCGCCGTACGGGCGGCCGCCCGCCTGGGAGTGGCCGACGCCCTGGGCGACACGCCCATGACCGCGGAGGACCTCGCGGCGGTGGTGAAGACCCAGCCGCGGACACTGCGCAGGCTGCTGCGCGCGCTGTCCTGCCAAGGGGTCTTCACCGAGCACGCCGACGGCACCTTCGCCCACACGGAGATGTCCCGGCTGCTGCGCGAGGACGATCCGCACAGCCTGCGGTACATCGCGCTGTGGTGCACCGAGCCGTGGACCTGGGACGTCTGGCCCAAGCTCGACGAGGCGGTGCGCTCGGGACGGAACGTCTTCGAGGACGTGTACGACCGGGAGTTCTTCACGTACCTCAACGAGGACGCGCCCGAGTCCGCCTACGTCTTCAACCGGGCCATGACGACGTCGAGCAGGCAGTCGGCGCAGGACGTGGCGGACCTTCTCGACCTCGGGGACGTGTCCAGCGTCGCCGACATCGGAGGCGGACAGGGACACGTCCTGGCGAGTCTGCTGGAGAAGCACCCCTCCCTGAGCGGCGCGCTGCTCGACCTGCCCGGAGTGGTCGAGAACGCCGATCCGCGCCTGCGGGCCGGCGGCGCGCTGAGCTCCCGGGTCCGGGTCGTGGCCGGAGACTGCCGCGAGGACATCCCGATCCAGGCGGATGTGTACATCATCAAGAACATCCTGGAGTGGGACGACGACAGCACCCGCAGGGCGCTCGCCAACGTCCGCAGGGCGGCGCGCCCCGGCGCCCGGGTCGTCGTGATCGAGAACCTCGTGGACGACACGCCCTCGATGAGGTTCACGACGGCCATGGACCTGCTGCTGCTCCTCAACGTCGGCGGTGCGAAGCACACCCGGCAGAGCATGGTCGACCGGCTGACGGACGCGGGGCTCGTGATCGGCGAGATCCGCCCGGTCAACGCGTACCTCCACGCCTTCGAGTGCACCGTTCCCGTCTGAGTTCCTGTCCGAGTTCCCGTCCGACGGGGCCGAAGGAGGGAAACCAGACCCGAGGCCGCCCGCCCCGCGTCGTTCGCGGAGTGGGCGGCCTCGGGTTTCCCGCCGTGTGTGCCTCGGGGGGTCAGGAACCCGCGTCGCGCTCCCAGCGGTAGAAGCAGTGCGCCATGGCGTCCTTGGGACTGCGCCAGGTCTGCGGGTCGTACGCGCTGACGTACGCCGACAGCTTCTCGCTGGCGTCCCGGAACTCCGGGTGCCCGGAGAGCTTCGCGATGGCCGGCCCCGGGTCCTGGTCCGATTCGATGAGGTGCAGGTACACGTCGCCGAACTGGAACAGGCGACGCCGGGTGACGCCGACCAGGTGGGGGAGTTCCCCACGGTCGGAGGCGGCGAACACGTCGGCGATGGCCGGAGCCGAACCGGGCGCCATGCGGGCGACGATCAGGGCGTGGTGCATCGAGCGTCCTTCCAAGGAGTGGGCTGCGGGTGTGCGCGGTCAGCCGGGCAGGACCGGGGCGCTCCGGCGGTCGCGTGCGACCTGCTCGATGCGGTCCCGGATGAGGGCCATCTGCGTGCGGGAGTTGCGGTTGATGTTGTCGGTCATCCAGGCGTCGTCGACCGGGGCGTCGGGCTTCATCGCGAAGTCCTGCACCCAGCGCATGCGGACGCCGGCCGGCGTCTCCTCGTACTCCCACCGGATGTTCATGTGGTCGAACGGGCCGGTCTCGACACGGCGGGCGCGGACGGTCCGCCCGGGACGGTCGACGGTGCGCTCCGACACCCAGCTCCAGACCTTCCCGGACTCGTCCGGGTGCATGGTCAGGCGGAAGGTGGTGGAGTCGCCCTCGCGGGCGAGCACGTCGAGGGAGGCGTACTCGCTGAAGAGACCGGGCCAGTTCTCGATGTCGTTGGTGATGTCCCAGACGAGGTCGAGAGGGGCGTCGATGGTGATGCTGTTGTCGGTGTGACCGGACACGTCAGACCCCCGTCCTGAGCGTGTTGTTGACCAGGCCGAGGAACTCGGCGGGCGTCTTGGAACGCTCGGCGTCGGTGGGCAGCGACACGCTGTACCGGTTCTCCAGCTCGCCGACGATCCCGAGCAGGGCGAGCGAGTCGACGCCGAGGGTGGAGAACGGGGCGTCCGGCGCCTTCTCCAGCTCCCGGGCGTCGACGGTGACCCCGGCCGCCTGCTTCATCAGCGCGGCGAGTTCGTCGAAGGTCAGTGCGGTGGTGATCATCTGTGCTCTCCTTCCCGCCCGGTCCTACCGGGCGGAGTCGTCGCCGCGGCGCATGACCAGCGCCGCGTTGGATCCCATGAGTCCCCGGCTGAGGACGAGGGTCGTGCGCAGCTCGGCGGGGCGAGCGCGGGACATCACCAGATCGAGGTCGTGGCAGATGTCGAACACGTTGGGGGTGGGAGGGACCACGCCGTGCTCCATCGCGAAGACCGCGGCGGCGGTGTCCAGGACGGGCGCCCCGCAGTAGGCGCGGCCGATGCCCGTCTTGGGCGCCGTGACGGGAACGCGGGTGGCGTGCGCCCCGAGGGCGTCGGCGATCGCCAGCGCCTCGGCGCGGTCCGCCTCCGGTACGCCCAGGGCGTCGGCGAAGACGGCGTCGATCTCCTCGGGGGCGCACTCGGCCTCGTCGAGGGCGACACGGATGGCGCGGGCGAGTCCCTCCCGGGACTCCTCCCACCGGGAGGCGCCGGTGAACGTGGCGCCGTGGCCGGCCACGACGGCCCGGACGGCCGCGCCCCGGTCGCGGGCACGGGACTCGTCCTCCACGACGAGCATCGCGCCGCCCTCGGCGGGGACGAAGCCGCAGGCCGCCTCGGTGAAGGGCCGGTAGGCGCGGTCCGGGTCCTCGGCGGTGCTGAGCTCCGGGTATCCGAGCTGGCACACCATCGAGTACGGGGCGAGGGGCGCCTCCGCCGCTCCGACGACCATCGCGCCGGTCCCGCGCCGTACGGCCCGGGCCGCGTGGGCGAGACCGTCCAGACCTCCCGCCTCGTCGCTCGCGACCACACCGCACGGCCCCTTGAACCCGCTGCGGATGGAGATCTGGCCGGTGCTCGCGGCGTAGAACCAGGCGATGGACTGGTACGGGCCGACGAACTTGGAGCCCTGGGACCAGAGCTTCTGGAGCTCTCGCTGCCCGAACTCGCCGCCGCCGGAACCGGCCGCGGTGACGACGCCGATCGAGAAGGGCTCCTCCGTCCCGTCGTGGGCGAGGCCGGCGTCGTCGAGGGCGAGCTGTGCCGCCGCCATCGCGTAGTGGCTGAAACGGTCGGTCTGGACGAGGAAGCGCCCTTCGATCAGGGCGGAGGCGTCGAAGCCGCGGACCTGGCCGGCGACCTTGAGCGGCAGGTCCTCGCACCCCTCACGGGTGATCCGGTCCAGTACACCGACGCCTTCCCGGACGGACTTCCAGTAGGCGTCGGCGCGCTGTCCGTTGGGGGCGATCACACCGATGCCGGTGACGACCGCGCGCCGCGCGCGCTCAGTGCTCATCGTGTCCTCCCGCCCGGCCCCGTCAGGAGGACCGCGGACTGGAATCCGCCGAATCCGCTGCCCACGGAGAGCACGTTCCTGAGCTTCCGGGGGCGGGCGGTGCGGGGTACGTAGTCCAGGTCGCACTCGGGGTCGGGGGTCTCGTAGTTCGCCGTCGGAGGTACCACCTGGTGCTTCAGCGCGAGAACGCAGGCGACCACCTCTATCGCGCCGATCGCGCCCAGCGAGTGCCCCACCATGGATTTGATGGAGCTCATGGGCGTGTCGTAGGCGTGCGCCCCCAGGGACCGTTTCACGGCGGCGGTCTCGTGGCGGTCGTTCTGCCGGGTGCCCGAGCCGTGAGCGTTGACGTAGTCGATCCGTGTGGCGTCGAGCCGGGCCTGGTCGAGCGTCGAGTCGATCGCCCGGGACATCTCCAGGCCCTCGCTGGTGAGACCGGTCATGTGATAGGCGTTGCCGAAGGTGGCGTAGCCGCCGATCTCGCAGTAGATGTGCGCACCGCGGGCTCTGGCACGCTCGTACTCCTCCAGGACGAGGACGGCCGCGCCCTCGCCCATGACGAAGCCCTTGCGGTGGTTGTCGAAGGGCCTGGAGGCGTGCTCCGGGTCGTCGTTGTCGGGCGATGTGGCCTTGATGGCGTCGAAGCAGGCCATGGTGATGGGCGAGATCGGGGAGTCCGACGCGCCGGCGATGCAGACGTCCGCCCGGTCCTCCGCGATGGTGCGGAAGGCGTAGCCGACGGCGTCGAGGCCGGAGGTGCATCCGGTGGAGACCGTCTGCACCGGGCCGTGTGCTCCGAACTGTTCGGCCACGACGGAGGCGAGGGCGCTCGGTGAGAACGCCATGTGCAGCTTGGGGCCGGCGACGCGGTGGTCCACGTCCCACCGCCGGCCGCCCTCGCTGACCAGGACGTAGTCGTGTTCGAGCCGGGTGGTGCCGCCGACGGCGCTGCCCAGGGAGACGGCGACGCGCCAGGGGTCCTCGGCGTCGGTGTCGAGTGCGGCGTCGCGGACGGCCTCGCCCGCGGCGACGACGGC
Source organism: Streptomyces sp. NPDC048623 (assembly GCF_040650755.1). Classification (NCBI taxonomy): domain Bacteria; kingdom Bacillati; phylum Actinomycetota; class Actinomycetes; order Kitasatosporales; family Streptomycetaceae; genus Streptomyces; species Streptomyces sp. NPDC048623. Next base: position 143,202 of record NZ_JBEZHV010000008.1, on the reverse strand, counting down.
GAACTGGATGTACCGGTCGGCGTGGCGGATCAGGTCCGGGTCGAGGCCGTGGTCCGCCGGGTCGAAGTCGCACTCGGCGGCGATGCGGGAGCGCAGCCCGGCGGGGTCGAACAGGGTGATGCCGCGGGTCGCGGTACGGCCGGCGGCGAGGAGGTCCCAGAACGCCTTCGCTCCGGTGCCGCCAGGAGCGACCACACCTATGCCGGTGACGGCCACTCGCCGGGTCACTCGATGGCCCCGCTTCGCTCGGGCCCACCGTGCCCAGGGTCGTGCACGGTCAGGTGCGGGCCCGCGGCCGCGAGCTCGGTCTCGTCGGCGACCTCCGTGTCGACGTGGCCGAGGCTCGGCCGGGGGGCGAGCGGACCCAGGTGGAAGACCATACGGGCCTCCGCGTCGCTCACGTTGCGGAAGCGGTGCCGTACGTCGATCGGGATCAGGAGACCCTGATCGGTCGTGAGCGCGTGCGTCTCGCCGTCGAGGTCCACTTCCAGCGCGCCGGAGACGACGTACACGAACTCCTCGGAGTACGGGTGGTAGTGCTCGCCGATGCGCTCGCCCGGCTGGACGATGGCCAGGCCCATGAAGCCGCTGGTGGCACCGACGCTGGCCGGCGTGAGCACGGCCCGCAGGTCACCTCCCCGTCTGCGGTTGGGTTCCGTATCGCTCAGGTTCACGATGCGTGGACGCTGCTTGAGCATGGTTGATACCTCCAGATGTGGCAGTGACGAGCTCGGGAGCGACTGCGGCAGGAGCCGCGACCGGCCGTCAGGAAGCCGCCGAGCGGTCGGTGACCGGCAGCATGTCGGCGTGCGACAGAAGCCGGTTGATGTTGCGCTCCGTCTCCAGGGAGCCCTCGACGCCGATCGCGGCGCCGTCGAGCAGACGCCCCAGCTCCTCGGCCTTCCGGGCGCCCTTGAGCCCGAGGGAGGCGAGGGGGTCGACGTCGAGTTCGCCCGTGACGTCGATGAGGCGCACCACGATGTCGTCGCGCTGGAACACGGTGCTGGCGTGCACCGGGCTGTCCGGATCGCCCGCCGCGACCCGGTCCTGATCGGCGAGGAACCGGGCGAGCTCCATCCCGTGGCCCTCCTTGGCGGGGTAGTACAGCGCGTGCCGCCGCAGGTCGGCCGGTGCCGGCCGGTCGGACACCACGTGGTGGACGGCCGGGAGCGCGGCCCGGGTGAAGAACACCCGTGCCGACTCGGGGTCGGTCAGGTCCCGGTCCTGCTCCAGGTACGGGTTCATGGCCTCCTCGACCGCTCGTACCCCGGGCTGACGGGCGACGTGCCGCAGTGCCGCGCGGAGGTCGCCCTCCACCTCCACGGCACGTACGACACGGTTGCCGTGCATGAAGAGGGAGGTGCGGCGCAGCCGGGTGGTCTCGTCGACCTGGGCCTCGGGTGACTCGTATCCGGCCAGGAGCTCCGCCACCTTCGACTCGGCACCCGGCTTGACGGTGAAGGTGAGGGCGTGGTGTGCCACACCCTCGCCCACGCGGGCCTCCACCTGCGCGTCGGCCGATGCCGCGGTCCGCGAGGCCGGCCGGCCGGGGATGGTCTCCCGGAGGATGCTGTAGCGCATCGAGCGGGTGTCCCGGACACAGCTGTGCATCGGCTTGACGGTTTCGACGTGCTCCTCGCTGTTCACCCACGCGAGGAACGGCGGGGCGCTCTCCCACTCGCTGGTGATGAGCCACTGCGAGGGGTTCTCGATGGACTGGCAGAGCTGGTCACTGATGTGACCGGGAACGGAGGCGACCTGCTTGCGCATGAGCTCGTACGCGTCCAGGAACTGCTGCTGAGCGCCCTCGTACAGGTCGAGCAGGAGGATCACCCGCAGCCTGGAGCCGTCGAACACGGACTGCGAGATGCGTCCCGAGGGGGCCATCCGGCACACCTCTTCTCTTCTGAGTGGGGGGAGGGGGACGCCCCGCGTGACCGACACGCCGGGGTCGTCATGTGTCGATCCTTGACAGGAGCGCCGACAGTGCGCGAGCCCGCGAGGAGCGGACGAGTGAACCCCGTGTCATCTGGGTGCCTCCGGCACGCGGATCCGTCCCCGAAGGGCATGACATCTGCATCCCATCCCCGATTCGCGTCGCAGCTGACGCCGGAGACGAACAATGGACCGATTCGACACGGCCGGTGAAGCACCCGGTCTCCGCACGCCCGTACTCATCGTCGGCGGCTCGCTGGTGGGCCTGTCCACCTCGCTGTTCCTGGGGCGTCTCGGAGTGCCGCACACCCTGGTCGAGCGCCATGCGGGCACCTCGATGCACCCCCGTGGCCGTGGCAACAACGTGCGCACGATGGAGCTGTTCCGCGGAGCCGGGGTGGTGCGGCCCATCCAGGAGGCCGCGTCGGTCCTGGCGCACAACAACGGCATCCTGCAGACGCCGAGCCTGGTGGGAGACGTCGGCGAGTGGCTCTTCAAGGAGATCGACCCCGGCGGCGGGGTCGCCCGCTTCAGCCCCTCCGGGTGGTGTCTGTGCAGCCAGAACGATCTCGAACCGGTGCTGCTCAAGCACGCCGGGGAGCTGGGCGGAGATCTGCGGTTCGGGACGGAGCTGATGTCCTTCGAGCAGGACGCCGAAGGGGTGACCGCGCGGGTCAAGAACCGTGACACCGGTGAGCACACCACCATCCGGGCGGACTATCTCGTCGCGGCGGACGGCCCGCGCAGCCCGGTTCGCGAGCAGCTCGGCATCGGGCAGAGCGGTCCGGGGGACCTGTTCCACAACGTGAGCATCACCTTCGACTCCCGCGGCCTCGCGGACGTCGTCGGCGACCGGCGCTTCATCGTCTGCTACCTGACGAACCCGGAGGCCGACGGGGCCCTGCTGCCGGTCGACAACCGGGAGCACTGGGTGTTCCACGCCCCTTGGCATCCCGAACACGGCGAGACGCTCGAGGAGTTCACCGACGAGCGGTGCAGGGAGCACATCCGGCGCGCCGTGGGGGTGCCGGACCTCGATGTGGAGATCACGGGCAGAGCCCCCTGGCACGCGGCCGTGAGGATCGCCGAACGGTACGCGGAAGGCCGGGTGTTCCTCGTCGGCGACTCCGCCCACGAGATGCCGCCCACCGGGGCGTTCGGCTCCAACACCGGTATCCAGGACGCGCACAACCTCGCCTGGAAGCTCGCCGCCGTACTGGGCGGCTGGGCCGGCCCCGGCCTGCTCGCGTCCTACGACGCGGAGCGCCGGCCGGTCGCGGAGACGACCTGCGCCCGGGCCACGGCGCGCTCGGCCGATCACAGTCACCCCGGGTACGTCCCCGTCCCCGGATCCGGCAGCCCCCAGGGAAAGAAGAGCGGCATCCTCAACGAGGTGCTCGGCTACCGCTATCCGAAGGGTGCCGTCCTGGGCACCGACCCGACGCAGCCGGTCGTGTCCGACGGGCTGCGGTTGACGGGCGAACCCGGGAGCCGCGCACCTCACCTGTGGCTGAACCGCGCGGGTGCCCGGATCTCCACCCTCGACCTGTACGAGCGGTCCCTGGTGCTCCTGAGTTCCGCGGACGGCGCCGGCAGGTGGCACACCGCGGCGACACGCGTCGGGCAGCAGCTGTCGGTGCCGCTCGACACGTACCGGATCGGCGACGGGCCCGACGCGGAGCTCTCCCCGGCGAGCGACACGGAGTGGGCGGAAGCGCACGGCGTCACCACGGACGGTGCGGTGCTCGTCCGCCCCGACGGGTTCGTCGCGTGGCGGTCCGAAGGCGCGTCGGAGAATCCCGACGCGGCGTTGCGGCACGCCCTCACGGCCCTCCTGGGCCGGGGCTGACCGTTCTCCCGGCGCCGGGCATGGCAGGGATGTCCTTCCCAGGGTGCCCGGCCACCCCCTCGGCGCCCGCCGCTCGTGGTCGGGACGTCGACCTCTAGCCCGTTCGCGCGTGGACGGAACAATTTTTCCGAGCACCGTACGGGCCGCTCTGACCTGCGGTGTTGACCATCGGTAAGGACGATCAAGACCCCGACCGGGGGACATGGCGCGCGATCTTCCCGTTGCGGTGATAACCGGGCAGGGGTCTCCTCGTGCACGGAGCACAGCACAGGAGGCGCGCGCCACAGCGGGCCGGGAAAGCTCCGCCGAAAGAGAGAAGAAGCATGCGTCTTGCACGTACGGGTCCCCAGCTCGCCCTGGTCCTGGGCGCCCTCGTTCTGTCCGCGCCCTCCGCCGCCGCGGCCCCCTCCGGTGAGGTCCGGGTCAACCCGGGGACGGCGGCCCCCGGCACCACCGTCACCGTCACCACCACCGCCTGCGGCAAGGAGACGTACGGCAAGGGCGAGTCGGTGGCGGGCGGGAAGTTCCACCTCCTGCCGGGCGACCGGGCGGGCGTCCTGGTGGGTCGGTTCACGCTCCCGGCGGACGCCGTCTCGGGCGAGGACACCGTGACGCTGAAGTGCCCGCCGCGCATCAAACAGACCGTCACCTACCGGATCGCCGGCCGGCCGACCGGCGCCGTGGCAGCGGGCTTCGGCTGGGCCGCGGGCGCAAGCGCAAGCGCAGGCGCCGGCGAGACCGCGGACGCCGGCGCCGGCCCGTACGCCCTCGGTGCCCTGCTCCTCGGCGGCGCCGCCGCGGGCACCCTGATCATCAGGCGCCGCCGCGCCGTCGCCGCCCGTAACTCCGCCTGATCCCACACCTCCACACCCCCCCGGTCAGGGCCCCGGCTCCACGAGGAGACCCGGGGCCCTGCCATCCCCGGAGACACGGTCCACGGGAAGAACGGCGTCAGGCGGCGTGCCGGACGCTGTCGGCCACGGTCCGTCGTCAGAAGAAGCCGAGCTTCTTGGGCGATGACGACACCAGGAGGTTCTTGGTGTGCCGGTGGACGTGCTGGAGGCACTCTGCGTGCGGGTGCCACAGGACGCCGAGCAGGGCCGGATCGACGCCGACCTTGCCGGTCAAGGCAAGGACGGTCAGGCAGGGTCGGGAAGGGGGCGCTGGGCGACCTCGTGGGCCTCGTCCGGCGGGACACCCAGCATGCGCAGGACCATCTCGGCCAGGTTGATCGCGGCCTGGTCGCCGTCCAGGTCGGGGCGGGCGAATCTCAGCTCGACCAGGGACAGCAGGGTGCCGCCCAGTGCGGACAGCGCGACCGCCAGGTCCATGGTGGTGAAGCGGCCGGAGGCCATGCCGACCTCCAGGTCACGCACCGCCCGCCGGGACAGGCCGTTGTCCGAGTGGATGTGTCCCAGGCCGCGACGGCGCAGGACCTGCATCAGCTCCGGGTGGGAGTCGGCCATGCGGGCGCTGAGCCGGAAGCCCGCCGCGACGAGTTCCGCCGGGTCGTCGATTCCCGTCAGGCGGTCGTCGCTGTTCTGGCCGAACTCCTCCAGCGCGTCCACCACGGCCGTGTCGAACAGCTCGGCCTTCGACTCGAAGTGGTTGTAGAAGGAGCCGAAGCCGACGTCGGCGCGCTCCGCGATCGCCTGGATGCTGGCGCTGGTGTCCCCGGTCTCGGCGAGGATCTGCCGGGCGGCGAGGACCAGCGCGCGCCGGGTCTCGGCGCGGCGCCGCTTGAAGCGGTTGCTGGGCGGGGCTGACGTAGGCATGCGGAAAGTCTAGCCGCGGGGGCGATGACGACAGCAGCTCTGATGAATTCATCATTTCTTTCCGGAAACCTCTTGACGACGGAACTGTCAAACTTGATGATTTCATCATTACGGCGATGTTGCTCGGAGGGACCATGTCTGAAACCCGCATCCACGGGGCCGACGTCAAGACGGCCCACCAGGACCTGCACAGCGAGCAGGGCGCCCTGCGGGGGGAGCACCCCGGCCGCTCCCGAAATCCCGTGATCAAGGTGGCGGACCTGGCCTGGCTGGAGTTCGAGAAGCCGGACCTGGAGCGGGCCGAGGTCTTCGCCCGCGACTTCGGCTTCCAGGTCGCCGCGCGCACGGAGAGCGAGCTGTGGCTGCGCGGCACCTTCGCCGGCACGCCGTGCATGGTCATCCGGCGCGGTCGCACGTCCCGCTTCATCGGACCGGTCTTCAGAGCGGCGGATCGAGCCGACCTGGACCGCCTGGCGCGCGCCACCGGCTCCGACGTGCGGGAGGCCGACGTCCCGGGCGGCGGCAAGGTGGTCGATCTGCTCGACCCCTCGGGATGCCCCGTGCGCGTGGTGCACTGCGGCGAGCAGCTGCCGGCGCTGCCCGAGCAGAGCCCGCTGCTGCTCAACTTCGGCACCGATCACCGCCGTACGAACGCCATGCAGCGCCCGCCGCGCGAGCCGTCCCGGATCCAGAGGCTGGGGCATGTGGTGCTGGAGACGAGAGTGTTCAACCGGGCCCTGGACTGGTACCTGGACACGCTCGGGATGATCGTCTCCGACTTCATGTTCCTGGACGGGCAGCGCGACCGAGGCCCGGTCATGGCGTTCATCCGCTGCGACCTGGGCAGCGTGCCGGCCGATCACCACACGCTCGCCATGCATCTGGGCCCCGGGACGGGTTACGTCCACTCCGCCTACCAGGTCACCGACCTGGACTCGATCGCCGCCGGGGGAGAGTACCTCAAGGAGCGCGGCTACCAGCACAGTTGGGGTATCGGCCGGCACATCCAGGGCAGCCAGCTGTTCGACTACTGGCGCGACCCCGACCACTTCATGCTCGAACACTTCGCCGACGGCGACCTGTTCTCCTGTGACGTGGAGCCCGGGTGGGCGCCGATGTCGACCAGCGGTCTCGCCCAGTGGGGGCCGCCCGCCACGCGCGAGTTCCTCGGCGCGAGCCCCTCCCCGCAGCGTGTTCGCGACGTCATCGGCGCCCTGCGTGGTGACAACGAGATGGACCGAGCGCGGCTGCTCGGCCTGCTCAAGGCCGCGAAGTCCTGAACCCCCACCTCCTCACGAAGGCACTGACATGAGCACCAACGTCCTGCGCACCGCCGACGGCTGGTGGGTCGCCCTCCCCCGAGCTCTCGACTCCGGTCGAGCAGGGGGGACCCCGATCGACCGGGCCGTCCCTGTCGACACCAAGGCCGTCACCACCGCCGAGCTGATCTCCGACCGCGACGCCGTACGAGAGGCGGCTCGCTCCAGTGACGCGGGCGTACCCCTCGCCGACCTCACCGCCCTCTCGCCGGTCACCACCCCCTGCCGGGTGGTCGCCCAGATGGTCAACTACCGCAGCCATGCCCGTGATTCGGGCTTCACCGGTGACATTCCGCCCGCCTTCTTCCGCAAGGCGTCCGGCTCGGTCAGCGGGCCCGCCGACGCCGTCGTGCGGCCCTCCCACGTGACGTTCCTCGACTACGAGATCGAACTCGGGCTCGTCATGGGCGCCTCACTGCCCGTCGGCACGGTCGTCGAGGAGCGTGACCTGCCGTCGTACGTCGCCGGCCTGGTGATCACCAACGACGTCAGCGCGCGTGACGTCCAGCTGACCAGGACCCAGTTCTACGAGAGCAAGTCCTACCCCACCTTCACGCCGACCGGCCCCTACCTCACCCTGCTCGAACCGGACGACTTCGACCATCTCCCGGACCTGCGGCTGCGGTTGTCCGTCAACGGCGAGCTGCGTCAGGACCGCACCCTCGCCGACATGATCGTCCGCCCGGCGCGGGCACTGACACTGCTGGCCCGCTTCCAGACCCTCGACCCCGGTGACCTGCTGCTGACCGGCACGCCCGGCGGTACGGCGCTGAAGGCCCCGCCGAAGCCGGTGGAGAAGATCGGCGCGCTGCTGCCGCCCGCGGTGAAGTGGAAGGCGTTCTTCAAGTCCCAGGCGAAGAACCCGCACTATCTCCGCGCGGGTGACGTGATCACGGCGACGATCGCGACCGGAGACGGCCGGATCGACCTCGGCGAGCAGCGAACCCCCGTCACAGACACGACCCCGAAGTGAGCCGCACATGACCGTCCGACGCAACGGGGCCGACGTACCCGTGGTGATCATCGGCGCCGGGCCGGTGGGCGTGACCGCCGCCCTCCTCCTCGCCCGGCGCGGAGTCCGCACCGTCGTTCTGGAACGCCACCAGGTCATCTACCCGCTCCCGCGCGCGGTCGCCACCGACGACGAGGTCCGCAGGATCCTCCAGGCCGCCGGCGTGGAGCAGGAGTTCACCAAGATCGCCCGCCCGGCGAACGGGCTGCGGCTGCTCGACGCCCGGCACCGGGTGATGGCCGAGTTCCGCCGCACCGGGCACGGCCATCACGGCTACCCACAGACCAGCATGTTCGACCAGCCCGAGCTCGAACGGCTGCTGCGCGACGCCCTCGCCCTGCGCCCGGAGTGCGAACTGCTGAGCGGCAGGGAGGTCACCGGCGTCGGCCCGGACACCGCCGGCCCCGTGCGAGTGACCTACCGCGACGACGACGGTGAACACGAGCTGTGGGCCGAGGCGGTCCTCGGCTGTGACGGTGCCAACAGCCTCACCCGCGAGGCCGTCGGAGCCGTCTGGGAGGACCTGCGCTTCGAGGAGAGCTGGACGGTCGTCGACGTCCGCACGGATGCCGACGTCCGCTGCTGGGAGGGCGTCGACCAGGTGTGCGACGCCCACCGCCCGGCGACCTTCATGCGGGTCGGCGAGGACCGCTACCGCTGGGAGTTCCGCCTCCGGGACGGTGACGAGCCGGTGCGCGACATGGTCGCGCCCTGGCTGCCGCCCTCGTGCGGCGGGGATTTCGAAATCCTCCGCAAGGCGCAGTACACCTTCCGGGCGCGCGTGGCCGACCGGTGGCGCAGCGGGCGCGTCTTCCTGCTCGGTGACGCCGCCCACCTCACCCCTCCGTTCATCGGACAGGGCCTGTGCGCGGGCCTGCGCGACGCGTACAACCTCACCTGGAAGCTCGCCCGCGTCCTCCGACAGGGCGGTGACGAGCGGCTGATGGACACCTACGAGAGCGAACGCAAGCCGCACGCCCGGCGTGTCATCCGGCTCGCGGTCGCCATGGGCTGGGCCATGACCGGCGGGCAGGACGGCGCCGCCGCGCTGCGCCGCAGACTCCTGGCCGCCGCCTGCCGCATCCCAAGCCTGACCGCGCTGGCCGGCCGCGATCTCAGTCCGCCCCTGACTGCGGGGCCCCTCGTCCGGCGCCGCATGAGAAGGAGCCTGGCGGGCACCCACTGCCCGCAGCCGTGGGTCACCGCCGAGGGACGGCGCATGCGCCTCGACGAGGTGCTGGGCGACTCCTTCACCGTGCTCACCGCCGCCGAACCCTGGCCCTCGCTCAGCACCCTGGCCCACGGGCTCGGCGTCCGGGCGGTCCCGGTGACCGACCTCGGCGACGACGGCACGCTCGCCGCCTGGCTGCGCGCCGGCCGCGCGGACGCCGTCCTGCTGCGCCCCGACCGCGTCGTCATGGACGTCGTCCCGGCCGGGGGCGCGGACTTCACCGACACCGCCACATGGGCGTCGCTTCTGCACACCACGCACAGCCCCCTGCCACCCCGACGCACCGTCGAGAACAGCCTGCTGAGGAGCGCTCCATGACGACCGTGCCCGAGCCTTTCAGGACACCTGATCCGCAGGTCGTCGCCGACAGCCGCATCATGGAATTCGCCCGCCGCGTCGGCATGGCCGGCTCCGACTACGCCACCCTGCACCGTTGGTCGGTCACCGATCTGGAGGGCTTCTGGGGCGCGGTGTGGGAGTACTTCGACATCGACGCGGACACTCCCTACGAGCAGGTGCTGGCGGAGGAGCGGATGCCCGGCGCCCGCTGGTTCCCCGGCGCCACCCTCAACTACGCCCACCACGCTCTGCGCACCCTCACCGACGACAACGCGGCGATCATCGCCCTCGACGAGACCGGCTCCCGCTACGAGGTGACCGGAGGGCGGCTCCGCGCCCAGGTCGCCTCCGTCGCCGCCACCCTGCGCGACCTGGGCGTCGACACAGGGGACCGCGTGGTGGGTTACCTGCCCAACACCCCGCACGCGATCGTCGCGTTCCTCGCCGCCGCGAGCCTGGGCGCCGTGTGGTCGGTCTGCGGGCAGGACTACGCACCCAAGGCCGCCGCCGACCGCTTCGCCCAGTTGCGGCCCACCGTCCTGATCGGTGCCGACGGCTACCTCTTCAACGGCACCACCCACGACCGACGCGATGCCACCCGCGAACTCGCCGGTGCGCTACCGACGTTGAAGGCGACGCTCCTGGTGGACCACGTGGGCCTGCCGCAGCCGTCGCAGGCGTACCCGTCGCTGGTCGTCCCCTGGGACGACGCCGCCTCCCGCACCGAGGAACTCACCTGCACGCCGGTGCCGTTCGACCACCCCCTGTGGGTGGTGTTCTCCTCCGGCACCACCGGCCTGCCCAAGGGCATCGTCCACGGCCACGGCGGCGTCCTGCTGGAGCACCTGAAGACCCTCGGACTGCACTCCGACCTGGGTCCGGGCGACCGCCTGCTGTGGTACACCACCACCCACTGGATGATGTGGAACCTGGTCGCCTCCACGCTGCTCACCGGCGCCACCACGTGCACGTACGACGGCAGCCCGGCGCCCGTCGCCAGGCCCGACGTCCTGTGGGAGCTGGCCGCGCGCCACGGGGTGACCGTCTTCGGCACCAGTCCCCAGTACCTGCTGGGCATGGCCAAGTTCGGCATCGACCCGTCCGTCCACGACCTGTCGTCGATCCGCGTGGTCGGCTGCACCGGCTCCGCCGTGCCGGCCTCCGCCTACCCCTGGGTCCGCGACCATGTCGGCGACGGCGTGCTGCTGGCGTCGATCAGCGGCGGCACGGACGTCGTGTCCGGCTTCGCGGGCAGTGCGCCCAACACACCCGTGTGGGCGGGCGAGTTGTCCGCAGCGCACCTGGGCGTGGCGCTGGCCGCGTACGACACGGAGGGCCGCCCGGTCGTGGACCAGGTCGGCGAGCTGGTCGTCACCCGCCCGATGCCGTCCATGCCGCTGTACTTCTGGAACGACCCCGACGGCACCCGCTACCGTGACGCCTACTTCTGCTCCTACCCCGGCGTGTGGCGCCACGGCGACTGGATCACTCGCACCTCCCACGGCTCGGTGATCGTCCACGGCCGCTCCGACAGCACCTTGAACCGCAACGGCGTACGTCTGGGCAGCGCCGACATCCACGACGCGGTCGAACGCCTCCCTGAGATCGCGGAAGCCCTGGTCATCGGCGCCGAGGAACCCGACGGCGGCTACTGGATGCCCTTGTTCGTCGTCCTCGCCGCGGGGGCGACCCTGGACGACCCTCTCCGCGAGAAGATCGAGGAAGCGATCTGGACCGACGCCTCACCCCGCCATGTCCCCGACGAGATCCTGGAAGTGCCGGGTATCCCGCACACCCGCACCGGCAAAAAGCTCGAAGTCCCCGTCAAACGCCTCCTCCAGGGCGCCCCGGCCGAGCAGGTCGTCAACCCGGCCACCGTGGACGCCCCCGACCTGATCGACCACTACGCCCGGCTGGGTGCCGAACGCCGGGGACGGTCGACATGACAGCCGGGCAGATCACCCTCGCCGTCGTCCTGACCCTGGTCTTTCTGCCACTGGGAGCGGCGAAGATCGCCGCGGTGCCGTTCATGCGCCAGGCGGCCGCGCACCTCGGCATGTCGCCGGGCCTCTACCGCGTCGTCGGCGCCCTGGAAGTGGCCGGAGCCGGCGGGTTGGTACTCGGCCTGGCCTCCGCCGCAATCGGGGTGGCCGCCGCAATCGGGCTGGCACTGCTGATGGTCGCGCTAACCCTTGTATTCCGCACGGCAGTTGCAGCTGACGACGCCACACGGACGCCTGGGGAGCTGCGCCGACTGCGAAGCCGTGAGCCGCCCGGACGCCGTACCGTCGCGGACCCCGCCTCAGGCCTCCGAGGGCTGCGGCTCTGACGAAGCGCCGGACGCCGAGCGGTGGGGCGGCCCAGAGGATTCAGAGGACGGCGACGACCCCGCCGGCGTCGGCTTCCCGCAGCGCACGAGGGCGTCGGCCGCCCCGAGCACCGCGCGCCCACCCGTGGATCCCCGGTTGAGCGGTTGCGGACGGCGTACGAGTATGGAAGGAGACAGCCCATGCGGAACGGAATCGCGTGAAACGGCTGAGAAGTTGCTTCATCAACGATCTTTGCCCTCCCTTGTGTGCGGGGCAATCTCCATGAGTCGGATCAGTCTCCGGAGAGCGATATGACGATCAAGAACATGGAGTTCGCCTGCCCGAAATGCGGCGAGGTGTCGACGTACGCCGTGCAGACGAACGGCGAGGTGGCCGAACAATCGGGTCTGGCTTCGCACCAGAATCTGTGGAACCTGCGGAGGCCCGAGGTTCCCTATAAGAACAGTCCCAATCGCGACGCGTATGGCCCGCTGGTTCCGCAGGGCATCGTCGTCCATTACACCCAGGGCAAGTACGAGGGAGCCATCGGCCACTTCCAGAACGCCGCGTCCAAGGTCTCGGCGCACTTCATCGTCGCCAGGGACGGACGGCGCGTCCAGATGGTCCCGCTGCCCGACCCCGACACCGCCGGCCCCCGGGACGGGCGGTACACGGCCTGGCACTGCAAAGGAGGCAACACTCGCTACTTCGGCATCGAGCACGAGTTCGGGTACCCCGGAGCCACCTACCCCGCCGACTGGACCGAGGAGATGATGGACTCCTCGGCGGAGCTGTCGGCGTACCTGTGCGCCGTGTATGGCATCCCGATCGAGGTGCCGCTCGCCCCTGACGAGCGCGACTGGTTCACGGGCTTCGGCGGTCACTACAACGTGCCCGGCAACAACCACACCGACCCGGGGCCGTACTTCCCGTGGGAGTACTACATCAACCGCGTGGAGTACTACTCGAGCCGTCTGGCCGTAGCCCCGTCCGGCCCTGCCCTCGCGTCAGGGACCCCGCTCCAGGCGGTGCAGGGGTCCGGAGCGCCCGTCTACCAGACGCTGTGACCGCCGTACGAGGTGACGCACCATGATGGCCTCCACAGTGACCGCGCTCACCGCCTGTTCGGCCGCCCCCGGCCGCGTCGACCTGTTCGTCGGCGACGCCGACGGCGGCGTGTGGCACAGGACGCGCACGACGGACGCTGTCCGAGGCCAGTGGGGCACGTGGCAATCACTCGGCCGACCGTGGCCGTCGCCCGGGGCCCCGGAGCACGTCGGCTGGCTGGCCGCGATGCGTTCCGGCCCCGGCCGGATCGAGCTCCTCGCTCTGGACGGCGGTCGCGGGACGAAGCACAGGCTCTTCGCGGCGGCCCGTGACGGGAGCCTTGACACGCTTGGTGAAGATGCCGAGGCCGCGGCCGGTGCAGAGCCGGGCGGCGGAGCCGGTGACGTCGCCGGTGATGTCCTCGGTGACATGGCCGGCCACGGCTGGACCCCGTGGACGTCTCCCGACCCGCTCGCGGTGGGGCCCGCGGCTGCCGACCCGCTCCTTGCGCACGAGCAACTGACGCTTCTTCGTGAGCAGCTCTCCGAGGGGCGGCGTTCCGACGCCGCCCCTCGGCCCACCGGCTTCGTCGCAACGCAACGTGGCTACTTCGCCGTCGCCGGTAACAGCCTGTGGCACAGAACAGGGACGAAGCCTTCCCGATGGGTTGACCTCGGCGGTGACCTCGCCACCGACGACGGGACCGCCCCTCACCTCGCCGCCGTGTGGGACGAGGTCGGGACCACCCACGTGTTCGCCGTCTGGGCCGGTACGGCCCTGATGCACCGGCAGCTCGGCCGTACGTGGTCCGACTGGCAGCTCATCGACATCTGGGCGGACGTGCGGGGCTACCAGGCGCTGCGCCCCGACGACCTTGTCGCGCTGACCGTCCGCGGAAGCGGAGTGCGCGAACGGGTCCGCGCCGACGGGGTGGTGGAAGTCCTCGCCGCGCAGCCCGACGCCCGGCTCATCGTGGAGTTCCCTCCACAGCACATCGCCGAAACCGTCTCCAAGACGGACACGACCAGCCAGGCGCGGATCGCGGGACCGTCGCGACTGGCCTTCGCCATCGGCCAGGAGGTCGTGCCGCTCACGGTCGACGGCGTTCTGGCTGCCATGGGCAAACTGCCCCTGGTCGCGACGCTCGGGGCTGCGGGAACGGAAGGCACCCGCCTCGAACTGCCCTGGCGCCTGCTCCTGCAGCTGCCGACGGGCGCCCACTGCACGCACCGCGCCCTGCCCGCCGTCGGCCACGACGGCACCACCGAGCTGTGGCACAGCCGGATCACGCGCCCCGACGGGGCTGACGCGCTGCGGGTGCGGCCCGTCAAGGCACTCCCGGACGAGCCGGCTCTCGCCACCCCGCTCGGCCACTACACGGCGACGATCGCCGCCCTCGGGGTGCAGTCCGCCGATCCGCCCGTGACGGTCGACCGGCTCGTCCTCAGCGCCTTCGGCGCCTGGTTCGACGCCTCCGCCTCCTGGCCCACACTGGACTGGACCCACCAGACCGCGATGGGTCGCGACTACTACGTCCGCGTCCTCACCCGCGGCGCGCTCTTCCCCTTCGGACACCAGGCAGCCTTCGTCGAGGTCACCGAGCGCCGGTTCGACCGGCAGCCTCCGGCCGTGGCGGCGCTCCGCACCACACGCACCCTGATCGTCACCGAGCCGACGCGCCGTTACGGCATCGGCGACGGCGCCGGCAGGGCGCACGAGCGTGCCTTCCCCTTCCAAGAGGTGTCCGTCGAGCCCCGGCAGCTGACGGACCTGGACGCGGCGGCGTGGCTGCCCAGCAAGGCGTTCTGGCCCACGCAGTCGGGAGCGAGCGTCGAGTTCACCGTACGCGCGCGGGCGGACCGGGAGGTCGTCGAGTTCCGGCTGCCGATGCTGTTCGTCGACGACGCGGCCGTCGGCACCTCCCACGCCGACTCGCTCGACGCCGAGTACGCCCGCGGACCGCGCTCGGGTGTCCAGCGCGACACGGGACGCCCGACGCGCGAGATCGGCCGCAGGATCGCGCTCGCCATGAAGTCCGCAACCCAGCCGCTCGAAGGCGCGGTCCAGGAAGTACGGTCGATGTCCTTCGGTGGCGTCGGCGCCGCCCTCGCCGCGAACGGCGTCGGATTCCATCCCCGTGTCACCCGCATGGAGGTCGCGCTGCCGGCGGTGCGCCAGCTGATCGGGTCGTCGCCGACGGTGCCGGCCGAGTTCTCGAGGGCGTTCCTGACGGCCACGGGCGCCCAGCGGCCCGAGGTGCTGCTCGCCCTCCTGGAGCCGAAGGTCATCGACTTCGCCGCGGCCGGGGCGCGTACGGGCATGGTGGCCGCGCCGAACATGGCCGTCACCGAGATCTCCCGGCTGGCCGGACCGATCGCCGGCGGCCCCTTCCCGCCGAGACCGCAGGACATGTTCGCCGAGGGAGCCAAGCTCTTCGGCGTCATCTCGCTCCGCAGCATCGTGTCCGTCATCACCTCGCGTCCGCAGATCATGTGGTCCGACGTGGCCG
Organism: Streptomyces sp. NPDC048623; assembly: GCF_040650755.1. Classification (NCBI taxonomy): domain Bacteria; kingdom Bacillati; phylum Actinomycetota; class Actinomycetes; order Kitasatosporales; family Streptomycetaceae; genus Streptomyces; species Streptomyces sp. NPDC048623. The sequence continues at coordinate 127,877 of NZ_JBEZHV010000008.1, read as the reverse complement.
GCGCGCCGTCGGCGAAGCTGACCTGGAACGAGAGCCTGACGACGGAGGTGGAGCCCTTCCATCCGAAGACGCCCACGTCCAAGGTCTTCCTGGAGGTCCTCTCCCGGGTCGTCGACGGACGGCCCCAGCTGCGCACGACCGGTGAGGTCACGGACTTCACGCTGGAGATTCCGACCCGCGCCTCCGCCCTCGTCGTCCTCACCTTCAAGAAGGTCCGCTTCACCGGCAACTCCGGAGAGAATCCCTCCCTCACCTTCGAACTCGCGGACGCACGGCTCGCCGGGAAGCTGAACTTCGTCAGGACCCTGGCGGAGAAGATCCCGCAGGCGGGGCGCGGCGGACCGCACGTCGAGGTCTCGGCGGTCCAGATCCGGGCCACGTACACGATCGCCGTGCCCATGCTCGGCATGGGCGTGTTCACCGTGCAGAACCTGGCCATCCGCATCGGCCTCACCCTCTCCCTCGAACAACGGCCCATCGAGATCGACTTCGCCTTCGCCACACGAGAGCGGCCGTTCCTCGTCACCGTCAGCGGCTTCGGAGGCGGCGGCTATCTGGAGCTCGGAGTGAGCGCCGGAGGGTCCGACGGGGGACTGCAGCGGTTCGTCGGCGGCATCGAGTTCGGCGCCAGTGTCGCCATGGACTTCGGCGTCGCGGCAGGCGAGGTCCACGTCTTCGGCGGCGTCGTCTTCGTCAAGAGGGGCAGCACGATCGAGATCACGGGCTACCTGCGGATCGGGGGCAGCGTCTCCGTCCTGGGCCTGATCCGGGTCTCCGTGGAGCTGACGCTCAGCCTCACCTACGACGTGGAGCGCAACGAACTGCACGGCTCCGCCCGGCTCGTGATCACTGTCGACCTCACCTTCTGGTCCACCTCCGTCACCCTCGAATGCCACAAGAGCTTCAAGGGCCCCAGCCTCGCCGCCGGCCCCCGGGACGCCCTGACGGCGTCCGTGGCACGGCAGGCCTCCGAGGACGCTGCGCTGCGGACCTCGACCGTCGAGGCGGCGCTCGGCCCACAGGGAACCTCGTTCCCGTGGCAGACGTACTGCCGGGCCTTCGCGAAGGAGTGATCCATGTCGGCCACCGGCCTGCGGCGACAGTTCGTCTGGACTCCGATCCCGGCCGGGCGCGTCGCCCCCGTCCCGGGACACTCCACCCCGATGGCGCTGCTGTCCGTCCTTCTCACCCCGCGGCTGATCGGGCCGCCGGGAGACCGGAAGCTGTCGGACTTCGGCATGCAGACCTGGCCCGAGCGGCTCGCCGCCCTCCGGTTCGACGTCTTCCGGGGAACACAGCCCGTCACCGCCCACCAGGTCCCGCACCTCACCATCGAGCAGAAAGAGGTCCGCTTCACCACCGCCCTCCAACTCTCCGCCTGGAAAACCCTGTTCACCGGCGACTCACCGGTGATCCCGTACCGGACGACCTCCTACGACGAGCGTGACGTCCGCGAGTTCCCGGCCGCCGAGGCCGCCGCCGAGGTCCGCCAGGCGTACACGGCCACGGCCCGTGTCCACCTCGAACACGACGGCGGGGTCCCCGAGACCGATCCCGAGCTGCGGGCGGCGCTGAGCCGCGTGAGCGCGATGTGGCAGGCGCGACTCGCACCGCTGGACGGCACGGCGGATCGCGACCCGTCCGCACCCCGGTCGGCGCTCGCCCAGGCGTACGCCTTCTACCAGCGGGACCCCGACGCGTTCACGGCGCTTCCGCCGCCGGCCGTCACCACCGTGCGCGAGTTCCACGAGACCGTCTCCCGCCTCGCCGACCACCCGCTGCTCCTCCGCGCGCTCGGACTGCTGATCGACCTGGCCGTGGAGCCCGCCCCGCTGACCGAGGCCGACGGTGCGAAGGAGCTGCGCGTCGTCCCGCACTGGCCGGATCCCGACAGCTCCGTGCCGCCCGGCTGGTCCCATGCCACCCAGGACGACCTGTCCCCGAAGACCGCCTACCTCCTGGACGGAAAGCGCTTCGTCACCGCGTCCCTGCCGGGACCGGCGGCCACCGAACTCAAGCGCGGCATGCTGCCCCTGGCCGGAACCGGCGTGGCGTCCCCCACCGGGGACACCGGCGGGCGCTACGAGGTGATGCCCTTCGACGTCGACGGCGCCGCCCTGCGCATGGTCGGCGTCGCCGAGTCGGACCGTGCCCGGACGGCCTCGCAGGACCGGGCCGACGTCGGCGCGCTGCCCGCCCTGCGATCGATGGGCTTCGCCCTCGTCGAGCGGGACCGCGTACAGGAACACAGCAGGCAGCTCAAGCGGGCCGCCCAGCGAGCCACGGCAGCCGGCCTCACCTCCCAGCCGGTGACGGCGGATTCACTGCTCGGCGGCTACCGGGTGGACGTCTTCGACGTGGCCAGGAACCGGTGGTACCCACTGTGCCGCAGGCGTGTCCGCTACAAGATCGGCGACGTGACGATCGGGCAGGACGCCTCCGGCGGCAGCGGCGCCGCCGGCCTCCTCGAGGAGGGATTCCTGCGCCCCGAAGCGTCGACGACCGGAGCCGGCGCCCAGGACGCCCTGTACCTCCACGAGATCGTGATGCGCTGGGACGGCTGGAGCCCGGTCGCGGAGCGACCCGAGCGGATCGTCGACACGGGGGACGAGATGCCGACGGCGGCCGCCCCGCCCCCCTTCGACGCGGTCGTCGAAACCGACCCGGGATCGCTGCCCCGCCTGCGGTTCGGCCGCGACTACCGCCTCCGCGTGCGGATCGCCGACCTCGCCGGGGGTGGACTGCGCCCCGACGAGACCGGGCCCGAAGAGGAACGGACGAACGTCTTCCGGCATCACCGCTTCGAGCCCCTCCCGCCTCCGGAACTCGTCCCCACCCGCGAACTGGCCGACGGCGAGACCCTGGACCTGATGGTCATCCGCAGCGACCGCGACACGACGGTGGAGGCGTATGCGGCTGCCCACGGCCACCGAGCCTTCGACCTCCGCCACCTCCTCGCCCCCACCTGCTCCCTCGAACTGGCCCTCCAGCACGAGCGCACCTTCGACGCAGCCCTCGGCCCCGACGTGCCGACCGCCAAGGTGAAGGAGTTGTTCGAGGTCGCCAAACGAGCCGACCGGTCCCTCTCCGACATCGCCGGCGCCGTCGTCGTGGGAGCGGAGACCGGCTCCACCGTCGCCGCCCCGTACGTCGTCCTCCCCGAGACGGGCGTCTCCCTGCCCTGGCTCCCCGACCCGGCCACCACACACCTCGCCCTGAACCCGCGCCGCAGGCCCGTCGACCCCGACTCCGGCAAGTACGGAACGGTCGTGGGCGACAAGAGAACCGGCCTGTGGCAGGGGACCTGGCCGGCGTACGGGCCGATCTCGCTCCGCCTCATCGGCGGCCCCGAAGGCTGCACCCTGACCCGCTCCCCGGACCAGCGCGCGTTCACCGTCGCGCTCGGTCCCGCCGAAGAGGTCACGTTCGACATCCCCTCCTGCCCCGGCACCCGTAGCGTCCAGCTGTTCGGCATCGTCACCTGGCTGGGGATCGACCCCACCGACCCCGCCGCGTTCAAGCCCATCGTCGAGGGCCGCAACCGCCTCGTCACGCCGCCGCGCACCGTCAGGCTCGTCCACGCCGTGCAGCGACCCCTGGCGATCCCGTCCGGCCTGCTCACCGCCCGCCGGACGACCGGAGACACCAGCGCCGTCCTGCGCACCGAAGGCCTGCGCATCCACATCGCCAGCACCGGCCGCCTGGACCTGCGCGCCGAGTGGACCGACCACGAGGACCTCCCGCCGAAGAAGCCGGCCGAGCGCCGCCAGACCGCGATCGTCGGCTCGTACGACGTCCAGCGCGCCCCCCAGCACGAGGCGTTCCCCACGATCCGCCAGGAGTTCGGCGACACCAGGCGCCGGCACGTCACATACCGCGCCACCGCCGTCTCCCGCTTCCAGGACTGCTTCCCCCGCGCCACCGCCGCCGACCCCCAGGCCTGCCTGAGCGAAGGCGTCCTGGAGGTCACGGACGTGCCGAGCTCCGCCCGGCCGCCCGCGCCCAAGGTCATCCACACCGTGCCGACGTTCCGCTGGACGCGTTCCCACGACGGCCAGAAGTCGGTCACCCGATGGCGGTACGGAGGCGGCCTACGGGTCCTGCTCGAACGGCCCTGGTACGTCACCGGGGATGACGAACGCCTCGCCGTCCTCACCTGGCCCGGCCCGTCCGCCCCCGCCGACGTGCTGCGGTACGTCAGCGTCGCGGGCCGCGACCCGATCTGGACCACCGGCGCCCCACCCCCCGTCCTCAGCCAGAGCGACGTCATCGCCCCGCGCGGCGATCGGGCGGACCTGCCGGAACTGGAACGCGCGCTCGACCTGATCGCGTACCCCGTCCGCTTCGACGAGGAGGCTGACCACTGGTACGCCGACATCGACCTGTCCCCCCTCGTCACCGCCTCCTACTTCCCCTTCGTCCGGCTGGCCCTGGCCCGCTACCAGGCCCACACCGTCGACGGTGTGCCCACCCTGTCCCCCTCTGTGCGGACGGAGCCCCTCCAGCTCCCGCCCCACCGCCGTCTCGTCGTCACCCGCACGACGGGACGGGCCACCGTGCTCGTCGATGGCCTCGGCCCGACCGGGCCCCGGTCGAACAGCGTCCGTACCGAACTCCAGGTCAAGTCCGACCCCGCCGCGGACGGTGGCGGCGCGGGCTGGAGCACCGTCTTCCGGACCTCCGGACCCCTGGGCCAGGCCCGCGACCTCGACCTCCCCGCCACCGGCGACCGCCCCCAGCGCATCGTCGTCCAGGAGTACGAGACGCATCCCCCCGCCACGAACGACACGGGATCCGCGGTGGAGGGCCCGGGGCGACTGGTCTACGCCGACATCGTCCCCCTAGGAGTGTGGTGACCATGGTCGACCCGGTTTTCCAGATGTTCCCCAAGGAGGGGCCGCTGCGCCTCCCGGTGGGATCGCCACCCAGCACCCCGGTCGCCTTCGAGGTGGGTGCCCAGCTGACGAGAGTCTTCCTCCGCGTCATCGCCCTGGGGCCGGACTGCGCGCCCCCCGGGGAACCGACGCCCCCGCACCTCGAACTACGCGTAGGAACAGGGAAGTTCGCGCCAGTGCCGCGCGAACCGGACACCGTGACGATCGAGGACGACCTCCTGACACCGGTCGCCGCGGCCTACTGGACCCCCGAGCCCCGGGACGTCTTCCTGGTCAAGGTGAAGATCATGAAGCCCTCCGATCTGCCCTGGCACCTCCGGATCACGAACAAGGCGCCGGTGGCGCTCGGCTTCGTCTGGGTCGTCTCGGACCTCGAGGAGGACACCCGTCAGCCACGTATCTCGATGGACCAGTTCCACGGCCGGCAAGCCCTCCCGGGGAAGCCCGTCGACGACATCGTGGTGAAAGTGGCCAACGTCGGTACGGGGGACCTGAACATCGACACCTCGGCGGGCACCGACCTGGGCGACGGCTTCGTCCTCGACGAGGTGACATCCCCCGTCCGGCCCAACGGCTGCGGGCACCTCACCATCAAGGTCCCTCGCCTCGCGGCCGTTCCCTTCGGCGCCGGGAGTCACTCCACAGACTTCACCCTGGCGGCCAACACCCGTGACGAAGAGGAGCGGATCCTCCATCTCAGCGTCTCCGAGAAGTTCAGCAAGGAGAAGGAGAAAGAGAAGGAGGGAAAGGAGAAGGAGAAGGACGGGAAGGACAAGGAGCACAAGGACACGCCGCAGGAGCTGATGATGGTCGGCGACCTCTTCCCCACGCCCCTTTCACCGCTCGTCGCCTGGGCCGGCGTCGGCTCCCCCCACGTGCACTTCATCCCGCCGGAGCTGCGCCCCGACGTGTCGACGAGCGCCCTCGTCCACGAGGACCCGGCGCCCTAGCGCGACGGCGGTCGTCATGTGGCTGGTGTTGTGCGACGCGCGGGACGAGGCGGCCCACTGGGCCGCCGCGGGGTTGCGCGAACGAGAGCTCGACCCGGTGGAGCTCGTGGACGCCGGGACGCTGGCCCGTACGGAGAGGTCCACGCACCGGATCGAGGAGGAGCGGGTCCGGAGGCAGGACCGCGCCGATCCGGACCGGACCGGCGGCGTCGACGCCGCCGGAGATGGGGCGCGCTTCGAACTCACCCTGCCCGACGGGCGCATCCTCGAGAGCGACGCCGTCCGCGGCGTGGTCAACCGACTCACCTTCGCACCCGTGCACCATCTCCACTTCGCCTCCCTGGCCGACACCGCCTACGCGATGGCGGAACGGGACGCGCTCGTCCTCAGCTGGCTCCAGTGCCTCGCCCCCGTGATGGTCAACCGCCCCAGCCCCCTCGGCCTGTCCGGCACCCTCCGCTCCGGCGCCGAGTGGACCGTGCTCGCCGCCGCGGCGGGACTGGCGGTGTCGCCGATGAGGCTGACCGACAACACCAGAGACGAACCCGCCATGGGCCGGCCGCCCACCCGTACTCTGGTCGTCCTCGGCGACGACGTCTACGGCCTCCACGGCGGCGAAGCGCTCGACGGGCTCTCCCCGGCCTGCGTCAGCCTCGCCCGCAGCGCGGGAGCCGACCTTCTGGGGGTCCACCTGGAGCCCGACGAGCACGCCCGGCACGGGGCGCGATTCGCGGGAGCGACGCTCCTTCCCGACCTGCGGATCGCGGGCGCCTCGATGCTGGACGGCCTCCACGCGTACCTGACCCGGCTGCCGGCGAGGCCCCGGTGATCATCGTCTGCGGCATCGCCAGCGAGCGGCCGATCGCCCTCGTCACCGACGCGCTGCGACGCCGGGGCCTGCCGTACGCCATGCTGCACCAGCGCCGCTTCACTGACACGCCGATCGACATCCGTGTCGACGGCACAGACGTGCGCGGACACCTGCGCTGCGATGGCCGGACCATCCCCTGCTCTGACGTCACCGGCATCTACACCCGGCTCATGGACTGGCGGCTGCTGCCGGAGACGCGCGGCGCGGGCGAGGAGACGCTGCGGCACTGCCAGGCGTGGCACGAGGCCCTCGGCACCTGGATCGAGATCGCGCCGGGACGCGTGATGAACCGCGCCTCCGCGACGGCGACCAACCGCTCCAAGCCCTACCAGGCCCAACTGATCCGCCGTGCCGGGTTCCGCGTCCCCGAGACCCTCGTCACCGACGACCCCGAGCTCGCCCTGGCCTTCCGGGACCGGCACGGCCGGGTCGTCTACAAGTCGATCAGCTCGGTTCGCTCGATCGTCCGGCTGCTCGACGACGAGGCCGCCGCCCGGCTCCCGCGGATCCGCTCGTGCCCCGTCCAGTTCCAGCGCTACGTCCCTGGCGTGAACATCCGCGTGCACGTCGTCGCGGGCGAGGTCTTCGCCACCCGCATCGAGACCGACCAAGTGGACTACCGCTACGCCGGCCGGTACGGCGGCCGCGTCGACCTCACGCCGTGGACCCCGTCCCGCGAACTGGCGCTGCGGTGCGCGGGCCTCGCCACCGGGCTGGGCCTCGCCCTCGCCGGCATCGACCTCGTCCTCACGGACGACGGCGAGTTCTTCTGCTTCGAGGTCAACCCCAGCCCCGCGTACAGCTTCTACGAGGATCACACGGCCCAGCCGATCTCCGACGCGATCGCCCGGGCTCTGCTCGGATGACGACGATGGCGATGACGTAGGAGTCGAGCTGCGCCGACGCCCGTGTGGGGGCAGGATGGGAAATACGGGGGCTGTGCGGCCGCGACATCGTCGCCCGCATCTGACGTCAAGAGGTTTCTCATGACCGGTGACGCGTACGAACCCCCCGCCTCCGAACGACCCGAATCCGAACCATCTGGGTATGAACCCGTGTCCGAACACCCTCAGCCCGGCCCTGCCATCCCGGTGGTGAGTCCGGAAGACGCGGCGAAGCTCCCTCGGGAGCTGCCGCCTCGCGGGCGGGACATCGAAAGGCGCGAACGCGCCAGGCTCGCCCGGCACCTCGGGAGGCGAGTTCCCGCACTTCCTCGGCACGCCGACGTTCCGCCCACGGAGGCCGCACCCGCCTCCAGGAGAGCCGACCAAGACGACTAGCCAGCGCGAATCGAGGTGGCGACGCATGCCATCCGTGAACCTGCACCGGAACATCGGGCTGAACGATGCCGCGACGGGCCCCATCACGGCGCTGGACGACGAACCGACCGCGGCGCGGTTTCTGGACCATGTCCTCGTGACGGGGAACGTCTACGCCAGCCGTTCGCAGGACGGCGGTTCCACCTGGACGCACGTCGATCCGTACACGACGTTCCCCTTCGCGGCCGCCAGCCTGTGCTGCGACCAGATGACGCTGCACGAGCGTTCGCGGAACCTGTGGATCTGGCTCCTGCAGTATCACGTGAACCCGCTCGACGGATCGAACATCTTCCGGCTGGCCGTCTCCACCGACGGGACACCCGCGCCGGGGTCGTGGTTCTTCTGGGATTTCAATCCCGGCCTCTTCGACCCGGAATGGGCCACGAACACCCAGTTCGACCGCCCCGACATGGCGACCACCGACAACCACCTCTACCTCACGTACAACGTCTTTCGGGCCGATTCGGCGGTTGCCGCGATCGTCTTCAAGATCTCGCTCTCCCATCTGGCGCAGCATCAACTGTCCTATGTCTTCTACCGGACCACCCCGCAAGACGTGTCCCTGTGCCTCACGCGCGGTGCGACCACGGACATGTACTTCATGTCGGAGGCCGTACAGAATCCGGTGCGGATCTTCCGGTGGCCGGACCCCGACGGCAGCGGAGTGGGCAAGGCCGTCGTCAGTACCCCTGGCGCCTGGACGGCAAGCACGGTGACGGGATCCTACGTGTCGAACTGTCCGAGCGGCACGAACTGGCTGAGGAAGCTGCACGGCAGGGCCACCGCCGGATGGGCCGCGCAGGGCCTGGCCGGCTTCCTCTGGCACGCCCTTCCCACGAGCGACCGCCCACACCCCTGGATCAAGGGCCTCGTGGTGGACGGGGTCACGGCGGCGGTCTTCGCGGAGCCGGACATCTGGCATCCGGACTGGGCCTGGGCCTACCCCGCGACCTGTCCCAACGCCGACGGGGTGATCGGAATCTCGCTGTTCTACGGCGGTGGCGGCGTGATCAACCCCCGTCATGCCGTGGGCTACATGGACGCGCCCAGCTGGGTGCTGCAGGGGACACGCGACAGCACTCATGGCCCGGACGGCGGCATCTGGGGTGACTACCTGAGCTGTACGACCAGCCATCCGGACGCCACGCGGTGGGTCGCCACGGGCTTCACGCTCCAGGGCGGCACGACGTTCGCCCACATCGAGCCCCAGTACGTCGAGTTCGGCGTCGGCCCCTGACGGGCCGTCGCTCCTGAGGACTGAAGGAGGCAACCATGGAAGCGGGAAGGGTCGAACGCAACCCGGAGGCGCCGCAGTCGGCGCCGCTGCCGCGAGCGGGCCGGGACATCGAACGCGAGGCCGCTGAGCGGCTCGACGAGATCCGGCAGTACTTCAAGGACCTGTACGCGCGACGCGACGTCGTCGCCCGCACCACCACCCCGTACGGAGAGGACCTCGACTGGGTCCCCGGTGAGGCCGATGCCGAGCCACCCGACCTGGAGTACCCGGAACCCGCCGGCACCACCGACCGCCCCGCGTCCCCCCAGCCCTTCGAGGCGGCCGCAGGCAGCGACCGGACGGGCCCTCCCGGCACGGTCCCCCTGGTGCGCAAGCAGCTGGACAGCATCACCGCCGCCGGCACGCTCCAGGACTACCTCGCCAAGGGGACACGGGCGAAGGTCGTGACACCGCCCGACGATCCCGGCCTCGCGCCCCCGGCCGTCGCCCGGCACAAGTACGCGCACGCCATCCAGCAGGTCACGAACTACGGGACGGAGGGCGTCATCAACACCTGGCGGCCCTACGTCGAGTGGTCGGACGAGTTCTCCCTCGGACAGGAGTGGGTGGTGCGGGGAAGTTTCGCGCAGGGCACGACCGACGGGCAGACCGTCGAAGTGGGCGCCCAGACCTACAAGGACCTCTACGGGGACTGGTATCCGCACCTGTTCATCTACTACACGACCAACAACTACACGGCCGGCGGCGCGAACATCGGCGGCTACAACACCGACGTGGCCGGCTGGCAGCAGGTGTCGACCACGGTCTACCCGACCATACGCCTCGCGGAGAGCGTGTACGGCGGGGCCCAGTATGAACTCGCCATCAAGGTCACGCTCTTCAACGGCAACTGGTGGATCCGGATAGGCAATGAATGGATGGGGTACTACCCCGCCGGCCTGTTCAACGCCGCGGGGCTGCGCAACCAGGCGCAGTCCATCGACTGGGGCGGTGAGATCGTCGACGAGGACAGCCACCCGGGGCCGACACGCACCTGGATGGGCAGCGGCCACTTCCCGTTCGAGGGCTGGAGCCGTGCGGCCTACATGCGCAACCTGGCCTACCAGTCCGACACCTCCGGAACGATGGTCGGCATGCAGGGCTACACCCACGAGACCAACCCGAACGCCTACAGGATCGCGGCCGACTTCTCCGGGACGACGACCTGGGGCTCGAACTGCTACTGGGGAGGCCCGGGTGGAGTCGAGTGACCTTCCTGCCGGGGACGACCGGCCCGAGGTGATCCCCTCCGAGGTCGATCCGGACATCGAGTGCGTCCGGGTCGACACGGCGGGCGGGGCGGCGGAGCCGCCGCCCTATCCGCCCGCGCAGGACGAGCAGCCCCCGCCGGGGCGGGGCGTGCGGCTCTGCCCCGAGGGGTACGTGCCCCGGCGCCGCCGCCGCGACTACACGCTGGACGGCAAACGGGTCGTCACCGACTCCCCGGCGACCCGCAACCCCGAGGAGCCGCCGGCTCACGGGGCGGCAGCGCCGCCGGAGTCCCCCTGAGACCCGGTGGGAATGGTCGAGTGAGACCCGGTGGGTACGATCGCGCTGCACGGACTGTGGCCGTCGTCGCCCTCGTACGAGACGACGATCCCAGCCCCGTCCGCCGGCAGGTCCGCCGTCCGCAGCGTCGCCATGCCCACCTCGTCCAGGAGGACCGTGCCGAGCACCCGGCCGTCCGTGCTGAAGGTGACGGGGCCGCGCGGCGGGCGACCGCCGGGGACCGTCGGCGTAACTCGTACGGTCAGCCTTGTGAGCTGCCCTGTGGCCAGGGCCGGCCGGGTGGTGAAGGAACGGGCGGTCGACGGATCGATGGCGAAGGTGCCGTCGCGGGCGATCCCGAAGGCGCTGCACAGGCCGTGCGCGGTCCGTGCGAGGTACCCGGTCGCAGGGGCGAGGACGGCCGTCAGTTCGCGGGGGGTCTGGGGCAGGGAGTCGAGGGCTGTGACACCGAGGAGGTCGCTGTCCGCCCGGACCGTCGACAGCACTGCCGGAAACCCGCCCACGACCAGCGTGTCCGTGGCGCGTCCCGACAGGAACGGGTCGCAGGACTCCTCGTAGTCGACGGTGCCGTCGGACCGGACGGTGTACGCGAGGTCGGCGGTCACCCCGGGACCCGCCTGGAGGAGGTACCCGGAGGCCGGAAGCAGCGTGAGACGGTGCGTCGACGCGCGGGGCAGGAAGCCCGTGGCGACGGCTGGCGCGCCGACGGGCAGCAGGCCGTGGGAGAGCGCGCGGCCGTCGATGGTGATCGTGTGCCCGTGGACCGTCAGGGTGTGCGCGGAGGCGTGGGCGAACCCGGTCGCTTCCGGGGCGAGCCGGACCCGGCCGTCCCGCGTGACGGAGAAGCCGAGGCCGCCGTCGGCGGTGCCGGCCGCGACCCGTAGCCGGTACCCGGAGGCGGGCAGCAGGTACAGCTCGTGGACCCGGTCCGGCGTCACGGGTTCCGCGCCCGGTAGGTCCGGGACGAGCGGATGGTCCAAGTCCCGGGCGTCGATGGTGACCGGCACGCCGCGTACGGTCAGCCGTCGGCCGCCGCGTCCGCCGAGGAATGCGTCGAGCTCCGGATCGAAGTCGAGTGTGCCGTCCTCGCGTACGTCGAAGGTGACGTCGGCCGTGACGGTCTCGCCGAGCCGCAGTCGGTACCCCGTGCGGGGCGGCAGCGAGACCTCCGGAGGCGGATCGGCCGCCCCGTCGAGGAACCGGGTCCCGGGCCGGGAGTCGTACGTGGAAGCCTCCGCGTCCCCGGCTCCGTCGCCGGACCCGGACCCGGACCCGGACCCGGCGACGGTGACCGCGACACGGGGAAACGTCAGCTGTGAGGTGTCGATGGTGATGGCCGGCATCGGCGCTCCCGATCTGTCGGTGGTGCGGGGGAGGAGGTCAGAACGGCGTCGTGCCAGTGATCTCCAGACGCGGTACGAGGTCGATCCGGGTCTCCTTCCGGGCCGACCGGGTGGGCTCCCCGGTGACGCGCGCCCAGCGGCGGATCCTTCCGTCCCAGCCGCAGGTGACGAGTTCGGACTCGTCCCGCGTGACCGCCAGGGACGGCACGCCCCAGGCGTGCGCCGCGACGGGGGCGCCGATGCGCTGTCCCGTGCGGTCCCAGCGGTGCAGGACACCGTGGGCGCTGCCCGCCGCGATCTCGCCGTCGCTGGTGAGCAGCAGCGACCACACGGACGAGTCGAGGACGAGCGGGGGTCCCACCGGCCGGCCGGAGCCGAGGTCCCAGCGGCGTACCGTGCCATCCCGGCCGCCGGAGGCGACGCTCCGCCCGTCGGGAGCGGTCGCGAGCGCTTGGACCGGGCCACTGTGGCCGAGGAGCGGCTCGCCGATCGGGGTGCCCGCCGAGCGGTTCCAGCGCCGTACGGTGCCGTCCTGCCCGGCCGTGACGACGACGTCCTCGTCGACGGTGAGCGCGACCGCCCGTACCGTTCCCGCGTGCCCCCTCAGGGGTTCGCCGATCGGGGAGCCGGCGGCCCGGTCCCAGCGGCGTACCGTGCCGTCCTGGGAGGCGGAGACGAGTTCCCGCCCGTCCCGGGTGACGGCGAGGTCCCGGACACGGCTCTGGTGGCCGGTGAGGGGCTCGCCCAGTGGGGTGCCGTTCACCCGGTCCCAGCGGCGCAGGACGCCCTCGCCGCCGCCGATGACGATCTCGTGGTCGTCGGGGGTGAGCAGCATCGCGTAGACGGTCCGTGTGTGCACCTGGACCGGGTCGGACAGCAGCCGTCCGAGCAACCGGTCCCACCGGTAGAGGTACCCGATCCAGTCCACACCGACGATCTCGGCGTCGTCCGAGGTGAGGTCCAGGACCATCAAGTCCCTGGGTGTGTTGATCTCGCTTGTCGCGCGGGTCGCGTCCCGCACGGCGGTGACGTCTCGCCGCAGGCGGTCGCCGCGTGGGCCGCGTCCGCGCCCCTCGTCCGGCATGCCGGTTCGGGCGTATGCGTTCATCCTGGCTTCCGTGTCCATCACGACCCCTTCGGCGGTACGGCCCCGTCGAACGCGAGGGCACTGGACGCCTCGCCCCGGCCGGCCCGGACGCGGCGGCCCACCCACTGGTACACACGCCCGTCCTCACCGCGGGCCACCACCGGCACGCGGCTGACGGTCACTCCCGCGCGCGGAACCTCCTCGTCGCGGAAGAACACCCGCTTCACCTCCGGTTCGAGGACCCGGCCGGCCGCCTTGACCTGCGGGAGCCGGGTGCCGTCCGCGCCGAAGCGGGGGATCTGCCCGCGCCGCAGGCAGACGGCCGCCGCGCCCTGCTCCAGCGGCACCGGCACCAGGGGGATCCAGTGCGGCGGGACCGGCGTCAGGAGGCGGTAGGCGAGCGCCGCCGGGTCGGCCGGCGGGACCTGCGGTTCGTCGTCCGGGGGTTCGTCGGCCCGGACCCGCGGTCTGCCCGTGGCGCTCTGTACGATCCGCTCGATCGCGAAGCCGAGGTTGGCCATCTCGTCGCGGGCGAACAGGACTTCCTCGACGGGGGCGCCTTCGAGGCGGGCCGAGGCGGTCGGCAGCAGCGGGAGGAGGGGCGGCGCCGGCGTGCCGGTCGCGGCGTCCGTCAGACGGAACACCGACCAGTGGGCGTCGTCGGCCGGCTCGATCACGGTGGTGTCCTCGAAGGTGTCGACGACCGTCAGCGAGGCGATCCGGTGCAGCGCGCTCGTGGCCAGCTCCACCGGGACGATCCAGTGGTCGTTCCCGTAGACGTTCGCGAACTCGACGACGAGGAGCCGGGCCAGGTCCGGCACGCCCGCCCCGATGGCGGGCAGGTTGACGGTGGTGTCCTCGAACTCCCACCAGCGTTCGGCCGGCATGCCCGGATACGTGACCCGGGTGGGCAGCACCCCCACCGGCGTACCGCCGGCGGGCGCGGGCAGCGCGGCACCGCCCGTGTCGAGGTCGAAGTGGTACGCGTCGGCGGCGCCGCCGGTGTACTCGGGTGCGGTCAGCGTGACCGTCCGGCCGCCGGGCGCGGCGGTGACCCCGAAGCGGTGCTCCAGCCGCTCCCGTGCCCAGCTCGACGTCACCGGCGGCCGGTATCGCTCCCCGAACCAGGCCAGCCAGAGTCCGGCCGCCTTGTCGAAGGCGGTCCGCTGGGAGCTGGTGAGCCCCGGCGGCCGCCAGCCGTCGGCCAGATGGCCGGCGAGCGCGGCCCCGTCGGGCGCCCGGCCCGTGAGGACCTCGCGCAGGGCACGCCCGGCCGGGTCGCGGCGCAGCGGATCCCGCTCCGGGTCGCTGCCGGGCCCGGGCAGCGGCGCCTTCGCGAGGACCGCCTCGTCGATGTCGTCCAGGACGCCGGGGGGCAGGTTCACGGTACGGAGAGTGGCGAGGAACCGCCCGCCGGCCTGGGCGGCGGCGCGCAGGGTGAGCTGGTGCGAGGCCTCGCCCGGCGCCGCCCCGGCCTCCGCCAGGAACTCCAGCGGCACACCCTTCGGCAGGGGCACCGCCGTGCCGTCGGCGGACGGACGGAAGGAGCCGAGCGGGGTGCTCTCGGTGCTGAGGGTGCACCAGACGGGCGAACCGCCGTCCTCGCCCGCGAACTCGGCGACCTGCCACTGCCGGGCCAGCAGGAACAGCGGGTCGGCGACCCGCGCCGCGAGCGCGTCGTCGAGCTGGCCGCCCGTACCGCTCGGCCTGACCGCCGGCTCGACGCGGTGGAACTGGCCGAAGTGCATGACATCGAACACCGTCAGGCCTCCTTGTCCGTGAGCAGCTTGACGAGCGATCCCAGTTCGGCCCGCTTCATGAGGTCCTTCATGTTCACGGAGGGTGCCGAGGGCAGCGCCGTGTCGGGCAGGTAGGCCGCGGGCAGGTAGCGCCCCAGCCAGCCCAGCGCTTCGAGGTCGACGAGCCGCAGCTTGGCGAGGTCGAGCGCCTCGCCGACGGTGGCGGCCAGCACGTCGGGCGTCCAGGCCGCCCCCACCACGGGCGGTACGGCGAGCAGGACGGCCTGCGGGGCGCGTGCCCCGGGCGCGTCGTAATGGAAGGTGGCGCCCGCCGTGTGCCGCTGAGCGGGGATCAGCTCCGACCACTCGTCGACCACGAGCACGGCCGCCGGGTGCGTCGCGAGCGGCTGGGCGGGCCCGTGCACCACCAGGCCCGTCGCCGGCTTCCTCTCGTCCTCGGGGGTCCTCCGCGCGCCGACCCAGCGATCGCCCTGCGCGAAGGGAACCTGTCCGATCCGCAGAGCCTGGCCGGCACCGGTCCCGGCGGTCTGGGTGTGCAGCAGCAGGTCCGCCAGGGCGCTGGTGCCAGGCCGGACCGCGCCCATCTGCTCCACCCAGTCGCCCGGGACGAGCCGGGCGTCGCCGCCCCGGTCGAGGCCGGATCCGAACGAGGCGTCCAGCGTGGCGGCGTCCGGGGCCTGGGCGAGGCCCACGGCGCGGAACCCGGGGCCGAACACCGCCTCCAGGACCGCGGCCGCGGCACCCGGGTCCTTCCGCTTCGCCTCCTCATCGGCCTGGTCGAGCCGCTCCTGCCCCTTGCGCAGGGCTCCGGCCAGCTGGTCCTCCAGCTCCGCGGCGGAGCCCGACGGCGGACCGGTCACCCCGTAGGCGGCGAGCGTCTCCAGGTCCTTGGCCGCGAGCGCCGTCCGCAGGTCGCTGCGCGCGGTGTCCGCCCGGTCCTTCAGCTCCTTGTCGGCGGCCGGTTGCGGGGGGTTGTGGGCCGCGGTCAGATCGGCTGCCGTGCCCGCCCTGCTGGAGGTGAGCACCGCGGCGACCGCCGCGCCCAGCGCCTCGACCTGGGCGATGCCCACGGTGGTACGAGCCCAGGCCGAGGCCCTGGCGGTGCGCAGGACCGGCACGGCGTCGTCGGGCACGTTCGGGGGCCGCTCGTCGGTCAGTTCGTGTTCGAGGACCGCTCGCAGTCTGCCCGCAGCGGCGAGCGCCACCACGTCCAGGGCGCAGTACCGGGCAAGTGGCCAGGCGTGTTCGGTGACGGTGGCCGTTCCGGCCCCGGGGTCCTGGCCAGGCCGCACCCAGGCGGCCCGTAGCCGGATCCGGCCCGTGGGCCCCAACTGGTGCCCGGCCCACGCGTCGAGTCGCGGTTCGCCCTTCGCGCGGGGCCGGGTGATCTGTTGTGCGCCGTCCCAGCCCGCCGCCCGGGCGGTCCCCTCCGGTACGACGACGAGGACCCGGTGGCCCACCGGGACGCCCCGCCGCGGGGTGTCGAGCACCTGCGGCCGGGGCGGCGGCTGCCCGCCCGCCGCGAGGGACTCCATAGTGGCGGCCGCCCGGTCGTGGTTGCCGTTGGCCAGTTGGTGGACGCTCTCGGCGAGGAGGAGGTCCGCCACCGCGTCGAGGTCGTCGCGCAGGGCCGCGAGGTGCCGCCGTACGACGGTCTGCTCCGCGGGGGACATCGGCGTGGTCCCCGCCTGCGTCTTGAGATAGTCGACGACCTGCTGTTCCGGCACCTCGGCGAGCCGCGCGCCGTCCGTCACGTCGTGGGGGCCGATGAACTCCTGCGCCCCCGCGCCCGGGTGCTGCGGGCTCTGCACCGACCACCTGGCACGCAGCGGCGCGATGAACCGGTCCAGCTCCTGGGGTGCGTCGGCGTTCTCGCGCTCGTCGTGCAGCCGCCGTTCGAGCCGGTAGCCGAGCAGCGCGCCCAGCGGCTGGCCCTGGGCCATCCCGTCGACGACGGTCATCGCCACGCGCATCCGGCGCGAGGACAGGTCGACGGCGAAGGCCCCGGGGTCGCTCGGGTGCGACAGGGCACCGCTGCGCAGGATGGCAGCGGTCGCCGCCTGCGGGATCGAGGGCGCGAGTACCCACCCCCGGCTGCGCCGGCCGGGATGCCGCGACAGGTTCTCCACCCATCCGTACGCGCCCAGCTGCATACCGGCCGGACGCCGCTGCCGCAGGGCGTGGAGCCGGGCGGTGGCGAGGGACGTGATCCACGCGTCGAGCCGGTGCGACACGAGGTCGAGGGACTCGCCGAGGAGCCGTTCGACCGGCCCGAACGCGTCCCCGCGCTTCTCCCACGCCCTCACCCGGCCGCCGAGGTACTGGAGGGCCGCGTCCATCTCCGCGAGCCGCACGCTCCACGGGCGTTCGGTGCCGAGGAGGGCGAGGACGCCCCGGCGGTTCACCGCCGCGTCCGAGATCTGCCCGGCCAGGGACAGGCGGGCGTCCACGATGGCCTGGAACACCGTCGGACCCCGGTCGGTCCCGGAGCCGCCGTCGGCCGGAGTGTCGCTCCCGGGAGCTGCGCCGACCCCTCCGGCCGGCAACTGCATGATCCTGCCCAGGGTGAAGGGCTTCGCCTTCAGCCCCGCGGAGCTGATCGTCTGCAGAGCCGTGTCGGGGTTGAGCAGCACCTCGGCGAAGCGCAGCCGGGGCCGGAACACCAACGGGTCCTTCGCCCCGGCGGCGGCGCGTCCGTACTCCAGGTTGGCGCTGTGCCGCAGCAGCGCCTCCAGGAGGGTGCGCGCCTCCTCCTTGCCGACCATCAGCCTGCGCACCTCGAAGCGTTCGACGACGCGGTCGAGGAAGTCCGTGAGCGCGGCCACCGGATCCTGGCCCTCGGGCAGGTGCGGTCGCGCGTACGGCAGCCAGAGCCGGGTGGCCCGGCCGTTGATCTGATGGGTGATACGCGGCCGGTAGCGGATGCCCAGTGCCTCGTTGAGGGCCCGGGACTGCAGGTCCTCGGGCGTGCTGTCCATGCACTGCTCCCCGCCGCCGAAGCTGATGCCGAGGATGCCGAGGCCGAGGTCCTTGAAGCAGGCGAGCATTCCGCCCTGGACCGACCGCACCGACACGGTGCCGGACACCGGCGCCATGCCGAGGGCCCGCAGTACGTCCCGTTCGGGCTTGGGCAGGGAGAGCGTCTCCCCGGGCTGGTCGGGTCCGCCGACACGGGGCAGCGTGCCGACGCCCACCTCCCAGAACGGACGCAGGACGCCCAGGACGCGGTGGAGCCCCGCGAGCCCGGACGGCTCGTGCTCCGGGGTGTCGGCCCGCCAGCGCGCGGTCGCGGTGACGGGCAGCAGTCCGTACGGCTGCCTGCCGACGCGCAGGACCGGCAGCGGGCCCCGGGCCCGTACGTTCTCGTAGTGGTGGCGGCGCAGCCACTCCCGGTCGACGTCGAGCTCCCCGCCTCCCTTGTCCTGCTCCATCAGCTCGTCGAGGAAGAAATCCCCGGTGGCGCTCCACAGAGCGAGTTGCAGGTTGCGTGCGTCCGCCTGTTCCGGCTCGTCGGCGCCGGGGAGCGCGGCGAGGGTGCCGGGCGGCAGGCCGAGGGCGGCAGCGGTGCGGACGCCGTTGTCCCACGCGTCGGCCGGGGCGGTCGGGACGGCGCCGAGCAGCCGGTCGACGTCCGGCGGCTCCGTTGGCGGGATCCCGGCGTTGGGAAGGTTGTTGGTGGGCGTGTCCTGCGGGACGAACGCCGTCTCGCCGTCCCCGTCCCGGCCGGACAGCAGGCCGGCGACGCGGGCCGCGGACGCCTCGGGGGCGAGCGAGGCCGACACGCCGAACACGACCACGCGGGTCAGCAGCGGCTCCCGTTCCGGCGCGTACCCGTTCTCGGGGAGCAGCTCCAGGGTGACGGCGAGCCCGTTCTCCTCCGCCGTGCTGTACTCCGTCAGCCAGCGCAGTGCCGGATCGAGGTGCGGTCCGCCCGGTGCGGGCTCGGCGTCCGGGTCGGGTCCGACGCGCACCACGTCGGGGACCGCGCGGCCGGACCGCTCGGCGACCAGGCGGTCGCCCTGGTAGGCCCGTACGACGAACATGTCCGGCAGCGTCGAGACGGTCGCCGCCCGGTTCCAGCCGCGGCCCCGGACAGGCACCTCGGGCCACTGCGGTTCCGGCACCGTCTCGGTGCCGGGCACGGGCAGCGGCGGGCGGGTGTCCGAGAGCGGCTTCAAGAGCCGGACCAGCCACCGGGCCCGCTGCGCGCCGACCGCCCCCGCCAACTGGCCCCAGGCGGCGAGCAACAGCCGCTCGCGGTCCTGGTCCCCGTTGTCGGCACGGCCCGCCCGCCACACGGTCCGCCAGTACCGCCGGGCCTGCTGGACCTCGCCGTCGGTGGGGTGCGGCTCGTGGGACTCGACGTGGATGTCGTCGGGGAAGATGCGCACGAGCAGGCGGTCGGGCCCGGGGCCGTCCAGGCGCAGTCGTGTCTCGAGCCGTACCGGCAGGAGCACCAGCGGCACCTCGGGGTCCACCTGGCGCAGCAGCGGGGCGAAACCCTCGTCGGTCCGGGCGCGCAGCTCCTCGTCGACGGCGCGGCGCGCGGTGTCGAGGCGGTCGAAGGCGGCCCTGCGTTCGGCTTCGGTGGCCCCGGCGCCGAGCAGGGCGCGGTGCTCCTCGGCCTCGGCCACCTCCTGGCGCAGTGCGCCGAGATCTCTCATCGGATGTTCTCTCCTCACGGGGCCAAGAGCCGTTCGGCGGGCAGGATGACCCTGACGGGCTGTTGGAAGCACTGGCGGGCCGTTCCGGCCGCGCTCCTGCCCCAGACCAGGCCGCCGTACGAGACGTTGGGCCGTAGGGTTCCCGGCGCGTGGGTCGCGGCCAGGTAGGCGTCCTTGGAGTCGAAGAGGTGACTCCATTTCAGCTCGTTCCAGTCGTCCGCCTCGCTGGGAGTGTTCGGCGGGGTGTACGGGCCGCCCCAGGCGCCGGCGGGCGGCGGGTCGGTGAGCGCGTCGGGTTCGGGATCGTCGAGCCCGAACCGGGGCTCGGTCGGCTGCTCCGCGATCACGAAGCACCAGGGCGAGGCCTTGAGTTCGGCCTCGGTGACGTCGAAGCCCACCATGGCGGTGTCGGGGTCCAGACCGCCGCGGAAGATCGGGTGCCGGGCGTGCGCCTCGTCGGGTTCCGTGCCGAGCAGCGGAGCCGCGTAGATGATCGCGCCAGGGTACCGGCGCAGTAGGGCGCTGCGCAGCAGCAGGACCACCCGGTCGGGAGGGGCCGTCAGATGCGCGCCCAGCGGGAGTTCGCGCTTCCAGGTGTGCAGCTCCGGCAGGTCCTTCCCGTACCCCCAGAACGAGGCGAAGTACGTGCCGCGCTGGTCGGTGGGGTACTCGCGCCAGCGCAGTTCGCGCGCGAACTCGTGGTTGAGGCCGGCCATGTAGGAGGCCACGAAGGGGGCGTTGGTGAGCGCGAGGACCGCCGAGTCGGCGGGGACGTGTTCGAGGCCGCCGAAGAGCCACTCGCTCGACTGCCGGTTCAGCGGCGGCCACATGGCGTCCTGGAAGGTGGGCGCCCACTGCACCGGCGCCTCCGGGTCGGTGCCCTCGGGCCGCTCGACCCGGGAGGCCACCACCGCGGGCACCGTCACCGACGGGTCCGTCAGGGCCACGATGCCGTTCTGCGAGTTCCCGACCGGGAAGGGGTCCCGGTGCGGGATCGGCGGGGCGTCCGACGGGCCGAGGACCCGGTCGTGCGCCGAGACGACCATGTCCTTGAGGTTGTCGGCACTGGCGGCGAGCACGGCGGGGGCGGGCAGCCGGTCCTGCTGACCGCCGAGCAGACCGCCGCCGGTGAAGACGTCCAGGGGCAGGGTGCCTGTGGCGTGCCAGCGGTCGACGAGCCCCTTGAGGGCGTCCGGCTCCCAGGGATCCTGCTGCGCGCCGGGGCCCTCGCCCACGACACGGAGCTCGCCGTAGCAGTCCGCCATCCACTCGCCGGTGAAGCTGTTGGCGGCGTCCCAGTCCCAGTCGCCCGGACAGGTGCCCCGGAACGTTCCGTGGTGGGTCTCGGAGCTCCAGGTCCCGGTGAAGACACCGTCGGACGAGGAGTTCCAGGGGTCCCAGGTGCCGGTGCACACCCCGCGCCACACGCCGCGCTCCCCGCCGGACTCCCAGGTGCCGGTGCAGAGGGCGAGCCAGGTGGGGTCCGTGCCGCCGGCGCCCGCGTAGTTGCTCCAGCTGCCGTGGAAGGCCCCCTTCCACGTGCCCGACCGGTCGGGGCCCACCTGCAGGGTCCCCGAACTGGTGCCCCGCCAGCCACCGGCCGGCTCGCCCTTGCCGCCGTCGATGGTGTTCCACGGCCCGGTCCAGGAGCCGGTGAACCGTCCCGGCGCCGTCCCGGTGTCCGCCGCCCCGGTGAACAGGTCGAGTCCGGCCGGGCCGGTCCGTTCGGTGGGGAAGACCAGATCGCCGTGCCGGTCGATCCTCGTCCTGGCCAGGAAGTCCTCCGGAGCCTCCACCTCGGGCAGCGCGCCGAGCCGGAAGGACCGGTTGAGTCCGCTGCCGGAGAGCGGTGTCGTGGCGGCCAGCTGTTCGGTGGTGACATCGCGCAGCAGGGAGCGCGCGGTCGCCTCCGCCGCCACCTGCCGCCAGGCGCCCGCCGCCCCGTCCTCGGGCGCGAACACCTTCCGTACGGCGGCGAGTCGCTCCGCGCCGACGACCGCCTCGGGCGCGACGGCGAAGGCCACCGTGCCGTCCGGATCGCGGCGGGCCACGGCGAGTCCGGTGGGGGAGGCGGCGACCGAGGTCAGCACCGTCGCGAACGGCGGCGGCTCCGGCGCGTCCGCCGCCCGCCCCGCGATCAGGCCCACCCGCCGGCTGAGGACACCCATGGGGCGCACCGTGCGGTGGAACACCGTGGTGGCCATGGCGTTCGGCAGCAGGCTCGCCCGGACCGACGACCACAGGGTGGTGTCCGCCGTCAGGGTGATCCGGCTCTGCAGGGGTGTCGCGAGGCGCAGCACCTCGTCGGCGGAGAGCGGCCTCACGTGCCGCAGGTGCAGGCGGCCGGCGACCAGCCGGGCGAACCGGGCCAGGTCGAGGAACCGGTTGGCCGCCTGTACGTCCACGAGCTGGCGCCACGCGGAGGCCATGAGGGCCTCCTGGTCGGCCTGCACGGCCCGGGCGCCCAGACCCGCCGCGACCCGCCACCGCGGGTCCAGGTTGAGGGTGTCGAGCCAGCCCGCCGAGGCCGGGTCGGCGCTCTTGCGCAGGGCGTGGAATCCTCCGTACAACGGGGGCAGGACGTCCGGGTCCTCGTCGCCGGTGCCGTCGGCGATCGGGACCAGCGCCTTCGCGAGCCGCTGCTGCCACTGCGCGCTCTGCGGGCCGGTGGGCCACGGGTCCCGGGGCAGGTTGCCGGGGGCGCGCAGGGCGCTCTCCACCTCCTGGACGACCGGCCCGGGGCCGGTCGCGAACAGGCCGGGGTGGCTGACGTCGAGCGGCCGGCGGCCGGCGTGCGGGGGAAGCGGGCGGGCCTGGAGCCGCGCCGCGAGGGTCTCGAAGTCCCCGGCCTCGCCGGTGGAGAACACCCAGGAGAAGTAGACGGGCAGTTCGCAGAGGGCGTCCGCGCTCGGGTCCCACGCGGGGGCCAGGCTCGCGCCGTCGGTGGGCTTGCCGAGTCCGGCGAGCTTGCCGGCCAGGAAGGAGGGGACCACGCAGGCGGTGTAGGTGGTGTGCGGTTCGAGCCGGCGGGGCGCCAGGAGCCGGGAGACCGACCGCCGCGGGTCGGTCTCGTGGCCGGGGAGTGTCTGGGCGTGCGCCCACAGATGCAGGGTGGCCGGATCGGGCAGCTCGCTGCCCCTGACCCGGAGGACGGGCAGCGGCACACCGGGTTCGCGCTGCGGCCCCTTCTTTTCCTCCCCGATGGGCACGCAGACGAGGGAGAGCCAGGGGCGCAGTTCGCCCGTCGCGCCGGCTCGCAGCGGGGTGAACAGCCAGGGAAGCTCGGTGCGTTCGAACTCCACCAGCGGGAACTTGGTCGGCTCCGCGTCCGGCGTGCCGGGAAGCGGGAAGACCCGCACGATCTCCTTGGGATCGATCGCCCGGACGTCCCCGGGGCCGTACAGCTGGAGCGCGGGCACCGGGACCGGCCGGCCGGGACGGCCGTTCACGGACGCGGTGGCCGAGAGCGCTCCCCGTACGGGGGTGGTACGGGACAGGTCGTCGTCGTCGGCGAGACAGGCGGCGGCGCCGGCCCGGTCCCAGGACGCGAAGGTGTACACGGTCATGGCCTCACCTCGTACGCGGGCACGACCTGGAGAAGCCCGGACCGGCCCGTGACGGTCCTCAGCTGGGCTGCGGCTTCGGTGAACGTGTTCTTGGACGAGAACCCGGTCTGCGCCTTCAGCGTGTCGAGGCTCGCGATCGCGTACACGCGCTCCTTCAGCACCGGCTTGCGCAGCGGCGTGGTGTAGCGGGCGCTCAGCTCGCGGACGAGGCTGCGGCCCACGGCGCCGTGGTCGAGGGCGGCCTGGAGGGCCGCGTCACTGATCAGCCAGGGAGGGGCGGGGGCGGTGCCGCCCAGCCACTTGGTCTCGTACTCGACCGGCACCGTCGTCCGGGTGGCGCCGCCCGAGGTGGGCGGCGGGGTCAGCTCGGCGCCGGAGCGGAACCGCTCGAACGCCGGCTGGGTGAGTTTCTGATCGTCCGTGAGATCGAAGAAGTCGGCCCGCGCGAAGTCCTCCGTGACCGGCTGCGCGGTCCCGGCCCCGGAGGGGAACGTGACGGCCACGTCGAACGTGGTGGGCCTGGGCAGCCTGCCGGGACCGAACCGGACCACCTCGATCCCCAGCGGCACCGTGCGCTGGCTGAACCGTACCCGCCCCAGCGGATGCAGCAGACGGCCGGCGGCCACGCCGTCCGCGCGCAGCGAGACCATCGTGCGCACGCCGTCCGGCAGGACCGGCTCCCAGCTGCGGGGATTGTCCAGGGCCTGTTCCAGGGCCCGGCAGACATCCGGCGGCGGCGGGGCGGCCGCCTGGCCGGTGCAGTTCCAGTGTTCGTCGAAGGGGAAGCTGACGTCGAAGAAGAGGAAGGACACGCTGGCGCGTCCGGCGACGTGCCAGCACGGAGTCGGACCGTCCACGTGGACGCGCAGCCCGACGGAGCATAGGGTCTCCCCGGCGAAGCGCAGCGCGAACGAGCCGCCGAGGTCGAGCATCACGCCGAAGCTCGGCTCCCAGCGCACCAGCGCGTCGAACGAGAGCCGCCCGGACACGCCCGTGCCGCTCGTCCCGATGACGGCGGACAGTTCCGCGCCCGCCTGGACGGTGCCGGGGGTGAGGGCGAAGTAGCCGGAGAAGACGATCTTCAGGAACGGGCTGTCCGCGATCGGGATGGTCAGGCGCTTCGGTGTCGGGAAGCCCGCGGGAGGGGTGTAGCGGGGGTGGAATCCACCGGCGCTGAGGATGAACGTCGCATCCTGGCCCGACTTGGCCCGCAGGGCGAGACCGCCCTCCACCGAGGAGGTGAGCAGCCGGGATCCGGCGAGGTTCGCGTTGATCTCGACCAGGCCGTTGGCGGCGTCGATGACACCCGCGACCGAGGCCCGTAGGTCGATCACCGGCGCCTGCGGCGCGGGCAGCGCGATCCGCAGCCGGCCGAGGATGCCGACCACTCCGCTGGGCAGTTCGAGCACCACGCCGACGTCGGCCGTGATGAACGAGACCGGACGGCCCCAGCCGACCCGGAACATCGGCCCGACGACCGTGCTCCCGGCCCGCGCGGGGAAGACCGCCCCCATCGTGGTCAGAATGCGCGGCGCCGCCGCGGCGGCGTCCGCGGGGAAGAGCAGGTCGTCCAGGTGACCGGACTGCACGGCCGCGGCCAGGCCCGCCCGGTCGAGCGCGCGGCCGACGCCGACCAGCCCGCCGACGGCGTTGAGCGTGAAGGCGAGGCCCAGTTCGATGGCCGGGGTGAACTCCGCGCTCAGCGCCACGAGCATGGACGGCGGGCGGGGCTGCAGGATGCCGAACGCCTTGACCTCGACGAGGCCCAGGCTGAGCGAGAGCGCGCCGCGGTACTGCCCGTCCTGTTCGCCGAGGAACCCGCCGCCCTTCGCCGGGCCGAGGGCCAGGGTGAGTCCGAGACCCTTCGGCGGCACCACCGACGGCGTGTACCCGCCGGACGTCGGACGGATGTCGAGGCCCGCCCCGTCGACCGCCGCGTCCGCGACGCCGAGCAGCGAGGCGCGGAAGGAGGTGGTGAGCTGGAGACCGCCGTCGCGTGAGGCCACGTACAGGGAGGGTGCGCGCAGCCCGGCGGGGGCCCGGTCCAGGGGCAGGGCGATGCCCTTGCCGTTTCCGCCGCCCTCGAGCCGCAGCCCGTTCTTGTCGAGGCGGACGCCCAGACTTCCCTTGAAGGAGAGACCGTCGGGGGCGAGGAGCCTCAGCAGCTCGTGGTCCGCGAGCGCGAGCTCCATGCCGTCGGCCCGGAACGCGAGGGTGGAGTCGTCGGGTACGGCGGTGGGCAGGGCGAGGACGAGGCTGATCCCGTCCCGTACGGCGAGCCCCGGCACGAGCGTGAGCGCGTCGCTCAGCCTGAACGTGAGGCTCAGCACCGGGGGCAGGGTGGTGCCGAGCGACTCCACCGCGGTGGGGCCGGCGCGCAGCACGTTCTCGATCACGAGCGACCAGTTCGACGCCGCCCGCGTCGCGCCTCGTACCGCGGTACGCAGCAGGTCGACGAGGACTGGCCACAGGTCCCCCGGCGCCGCCGAACTCGGCACTGCCAGCCGCGCGATCAGCGCCTCCGGGGTGAGCGCGTCGGAGGGCAGTCCGAGCGCCTGCGCCAGGCGCTTGGGGCGCTCGGTTTCGGGAAGCCCCGGGAGGGCCGGGAGCAGGGGGATGAGCCCGTCGCGGACGTCGGTCGCCAGCTGAGGCAGGGGGGCGGCCGCCATCAGCGGGCCCGAGGGGGGTGGGAGACGTTCATCGGATCGTCGCCGTTCTCCGCCCGGGGACGCGGAGAGGCTCCTGCCGGGCGGATGGGGGATCGGAACGTGTCCGACGCTAACCCCGGTCACGGCGCGGGGCGCGGTCGCGAACCACCTGGCAGAGCCGAAGCGGTGCCGATTTCACCGGGTTGGCAGGGGCGCGTACGGGAGGCGCGAAGCGGTCGGGGAGCCACGCGTCAGGGAGTCACGTAGCGGAACTCCGGACCGTAGTTCTTGCCGCTGCCGGGGAGCGGGCGCGCCATCAGCTGTTGTGCGGGGTCCTGCAGGACGGACATCTGCGCGATTGCCTCGAACAGCAGCCCCTCGGCCTCGCTCGCGTCGTCCCGCTGCCACGCATCCCGCAGCAGACGCAGCAGTTTGCTGTACGCCTGGTTGAACTCGTCGAGGAGCTGTGTCGTCCCGGCGTCCGGTGCGGTGGGCCCCGTCCGGGGCCAGCCCCCAGAGGGAACGATCCCCATCGGCAGGGCGTCCGGCATCGGGATCTCCGCTCCCGTGAACTCGAACTTCCCGGTGTCGGGATTCTTCCTGAGCCTGCGCTTGTGGAAGATCTCACGGAAGGCGTAATAGTGGGCCAGCTCGCCCGCCGCCCCGGGGTGCGGGTTCTCGGGCGAAGCGGAGGTGCCCTCGCCCTGTTCCTTGATCACACCGATGGCCTTCTCCACGGCGGCGAGCGTGGCGAGGGGCACGACGGGGTTCCCCGCGCCGTGACCGAAGTTCAGGGACAGCTGCCGGGCGCCGGTGATCCGCTCCGGGTGCGCACGGAACGCTTCCAGCAGCGCGCTGTAGAAGGCCCCGATCGACACGTGCGGTACCGCGTCCTTCGCGAGCGGCTGTTCCGGCTGCTCGATGAGGGAGTACATCTCCGCCGCGTCCGTCGTCAGCCCGCTGAGGAAGACCGTGAGTTCGGGCCGGACGCCTCCCGGCAAAGGCCCCGGGTACGTCGGCACCACCGACTCGTCGAGCACGGGAGTCCCGCCGAGTGTGGTGAGCAGGTTGCACGCCAGACCGAAGTGCGACATCTCGTCGAAGACGATCTCGCGCAGAGTGTCGAAGACGGAGCCGTCCCCCGTTGAGGTGTCGATCGACCACAGGCCGCACAGATACGGCGGGAGCGTGGCAAGTTCCAGCAGGACCGCCTGCTGCGCAGCGTCCCGCATCCAGTCGGCGTCACGCCGCTCGGTGGGCTGCTCCATCAGTTCGACGATGCGGTTGTTCCGGGCATACAGAAGCGCGTTCACCACCGGTCTCCTTCCGGCTTGTGCGGCATCTCAGGCTTGTGGAACATGCTCGTCCAGGCATGGACAGGTGAAGTGGGCGACGGCGCCGTGACGGCGCCGGCCGTGGGCTCCTTGCCACTGTTGCGGCGCAACGGCGCAACGGCGCACCGCGGGAAGCGAGTGCCAGGGCATCCTCCACTGGGTCGATCTTGTTGCCGAGGGCGCGGAGAAGGCGAAGAACTCGTCGCGCACCGCGGTGCGCATGATGGTCAGTCCTTCGTCCTGCGGGGATCGGCCCCCTGGTCACCAGGCTCCCGGGCATCGGACTTCCGGCTGTCGGGCTCTCCGCTCTCGGATGTCCTGCCGGATTTCTCACCGGCTGACCGGAGAGTACGCAGCAGGTCCGCGACCGCCCTTTCCTTCTCCGCGTCCGACAGCCGAGGATCTGACCGGATCATGCCGATCCGTCCCTTGATGAAAGCCCGCTCGGCTGCGGGATCCCGGGGAGCCTCGCGGGACTCGCGGGCGAACTCCTCGCGTCGGTCGGCGGACGGCCCCGGAGGGCGCTCGTCGTCCGACGGAACACGGGGCGGAGGTCCGGACACGTCGGTTCCCTGGAGAGTCAGCTCTTGACGGAGAAGTTGTAGTTCGGGTCGAGGAACTGGACGTAGAAACCGACGTTGTCCGTGCGGATGTAGCTGTTGTACCAAGGCAGCAGGCCCCAGGGACCCCAGTTGCCGTTGACGTCCCGCGTGACGAGGGATATGGCAAGTCCGCCCAGCGGGATGGTGCCCGCGTACGCGGTCTGGAAAGTCTCGACAATCGGCCCCCACGACCCGTTGTAGTCGGCCGCTGTCTGCTGGGCCAGCGTCGCCGCGTAGTCGAACTGGTAGACCAGATCCTGATTTCCCGTGCTGGCGTTCCACAGCTGCACCTCGTTGCGCCACGTTCCGGAGGCCACCTCGACCGTGGTGTTCGTGACCCCCATGACTTGGAAGATCTCGCCGTGTGAGGCGACGGTCCTGAGGTAGGGGCCCAGGGACGACAGCGGTATGTCGAGCTGCCAAGGCGTGGCGGGCCTGGCCCAGTCGTACACCTTGAAGCGCGGGGGTGTCTGCGCGTAGTACGAGACGAACGCCTCGACTCCGAGGACCGCACGGTTCATGGCCGTGACGTACAGGTAGTCGTCGACGTTGCCCCCGGGTGCACTGGGGCAGATGATGTCCCAGCCCAGTGCGGTGCCCGTAGCGAAAGCCCGCTTGAAAACCTCGTTGTAGTAGACGCCGTAGCCCACTCCTCCCGGTACCGGCGTCCGCATGGCCTCGTAGCCGAGCTCGAGCCGCTCGGCCATGGCGGTCACCACGCGCTCGCGGTCGGCGAGTTCCACGTCCGGGTGGGTTCTCACCAGGTGGAGCTTGCTCATCAGGAACGCGTGTCGAGCGGCCTCCACGTTCTCGTCGGGGTACTCCTCGGTGAGGCGGGCGAACGCCTCGCGCGTGTCCACCGTTGCGCCGGGCATCTCCGGTCCGACGATGCGAGCCGGGGCGGAAGGGTCAAGTACGGTGCCGGTCATAGGGTCACCTGCTCTGCGGGGCATGAAGTGGCGGACGATGGATCGAGGGGCCGGTCTTCCGGCCACGGCGGGGAGACACGTTCGCCCCGATTCACGAAGGTAGGCGGCATGTGTCATCCCACCGTCATCGTCGTGCCGGCGCGCCGGCCCACCGCTGGCGATGAGGAACCGGCCCGTCTTCGACGGAGGAGGCCGCGGGAAGCATCCGCGTGAACAAGGGCGAGGGTGGCACACCGAGTTCCTCGCGCAGCAGGCGCCGGAACGCGTCGTAGTGCCGCACCGCTTCGTCGACATCGCCTGCCGCGAGCTGCGCGGCGACGACGGCGCGGTGCCCGCTCTCTCGCAGGGGTTCGCTCCGTACGCTCGTGAGGGCGGTCTCCAGGGCGAGCGCGTGCCTTCCCTCCTGGGTCAGGCGCTGGGCCAGTGCGTCAAGGGCGTGCAGGCGTAGCTGCCGCAGCCGTTCTCGTTCGAACAGCACCCAGTCGTCGTCCCAGTCGGGCAGCAGGTCGCCCTCGCCCAACAGGACCATCGGCATCGGAGCGACGCCCGGTGCTTCAAAGGACCGCACCACGTGCAGTGCCGCGTCGGCCAGGACGCGGGCGTCCACGGTGACGGAGTCGACGATGGAGATCGAGTTCCTGCTGCAGGCGACCAAGGGCCGGCCGTCGCGGGGGAGCTTGCACAGTGCGCTGCGCAGGCTGCCCCGGGCATGAGCCTCGGTCGCCTCCGGCCACAGCATCCCGGCCAGGGCCGTCCGACTGACGCACGCGCGCAGTCCGACGAGTGCCAGTAGGCGTTGAGCGTTCCCGCACAGGGGCACCGTCTCGGTGCCGTAGGCCAGCCGGAACCGGCCGAGCAGGCCGAGACAGATGGGAGAGAGCGATTCGGAACGGTACATCTTCCCTCTCCGAGGGTGTGGGCGACCACGTCGAGTCCGGACCGTCCGACTCCCATGGTAGGAAGCCGAAGCCTGGTCTGCTCGTCGTGCGTCCACCGGTCCTCATCGCCGTGGCGCGGAGACCATGCGTTCGAGCCCGGGGGACGGTTCGACACCGAGTTCCGTGCGCAACAGACTTCGGTAGGCCTGGAAGTGCCGGAGTGCCTCGAACAGATTGCCCTCGGCGAGGTGCGCCGAGACCACCGTCCGGTGCGGATTCTCGCGGAGCGGCTCGATACGGATGCTGGCCAGCGCGGCCTCCAGCGCGAGGGCGGTCATGCCCTGCCGGGCCAGCCTCACCGACAATGTGTCGAGCGCCCGCAAGCGCAGTCGGCGCAGCCACTCCCGTTCAAGTGGCACCCAGGCATCGTCCCAGTCGGGCAGCAGATCACCGCGGTCCAGAAGCGCCATCAGGACCGCATCGTCGTGGAGCGCTGCGGGGGCGTGGACGACATCGAGCGCGTCCGTGGCCAGGACGTGGGCGTCGACATGGACGTCGTCGGTGATCACGAGTGACTCCCGCGTACAGCGGATGAGCGCGTGACCGTCACGGGAGAGCTTCCACATCGCCGTGCGCAGGCTGCCTCGCGCGTGCGCGTCAGTCGCTTCCGGCCACAGCGTCGCAGCGACGACCCTACGGCCGACGCACCGTCGGAGGCCGACGAATGCCAGAACACGCTGGGCGTTCCCACAGAGCGGGACGGGCTCGCCGTCCACCGTCAGCCGGAATTGACCGAGGAGCCGGAGGCTGAACTGCCGGGAAGGAGAAGCGGTGGAGGGATTCATCTGTCGTCCCTTGTGAGGATGCACCGAGACCGGATTCCCGAGACCGGAGTCGCGGTTCTCCGCCGCCTCTCCCCATCCTAAGGCGGAGAGAGGCCGTCGGCCCGGGGCCGGAACCGCCAGCCATGCAGAGCGAGGTATGAGGGAGGACAATGGAGACGGGGTGGGGGGCGCGATGGAGGCGATGCTTCGGCACGCCAGGTGCAGGGACTGCCACCGCTTCACGCTCCCGGGAGTCTGGGAGACACCGGCCGCGGTGGTCCTCCTCGCCGCCACCTCGTTCTGGATCACGGGACTGCGCCGCGACGCGTACGACCGCGCCCGCGCGGCAAGCACGGTGGGCTGGTGATGCTGCTGCTCTTCGGGATGGCTTCCTCGCGATCGGCGGAGAGTGGTTCGCCATGTGGCAGTCGTCCGACTGGAGCGGTCTGGGCGCTGCGGACCACAACGTCGCGCTGGCCGCCTTCACACTCCTCGTGATGCACCTGCCCGGCGTTCGCCGACCAGGTGCCGAACGGACCTGACGCGCCTTGCGTCACACACACGGGGGCCGCGGTCTGCCTGCCCGTCACCGGCGGGCCGCCCGCGGTCGAGGTACGGCAGCGGAGGCCGAGGTGCGGAGGCGGGCGTGCTCGCGGGCCCGGACCAGACCGGGTTTCAGGGGTGTCGTGTCCAGCGGGTACAGCCGGTAGACGGGCGCCGTCGTGGTCGTGCGGACGAAGCGGCCGCCGAGGGCAAGCACCTGTCCGTCGAGCGGCTGCCCGGACAGGTGCGCGCCGACCACCGCGACGTGCGGGGGCGGGGAGGTGAGCAGGGCGGCGACACGGGCGAGCGGGTCGTCGGTGAAGGCCGGACCGATCAGTATGACGCCGAACGGCCGTCCGGCCGGCCGGGACGGCGACCGCCGCGAGGCCGAACAGGTTCGTGCAGTTGGTGAACCGGCCGAGCCGGGCGTTCGCGCGCGGCCGGTCGCACGACGGCGGCCGGAGCACTCCGGACCACTCCCGTTCCCATCCGGCTTGCGCGAACGTCAGCCGCACGGATCGCCAGATCACCGTGCTGTCGGCGAGGTCGTTCGGATCGACGCCGCCGCCGAATCCGGACACCCCCCCGGTGCCGGATGGGCGTTACGTGATGGCGTGACCTTCGAGGTGCTGCCGCCCCTATCGCAATGGCGGTCCGGCCAGCCACCCAACCAATGCGCACCTGGTCCCCGATGTGACGGGCGTGACCTGGTGGTGTACGAAGGCAGGGAGCACGACGATGCTGCCCTGCGCCCTCGGCATGGGCTGCGGCGTGCCGAACACCTCGAAGTCACCGCCCTCGTAGTCGCGACCATCGCTGAGTTGGATGCTGACGGTCAACTTCCGTTTGGACAGCGGCCGTTCGAGGCCATAGTCGTTGTGCCAGTGGAAGTGCCCGTGGCCCCCGACGTACTCGAGGAACTGCGGGGGTTTGACGATATCGGAGACGTCCAGCTCGAAGTAGCGGCGGTTCAGTGCCTCGCCCGCGTCCCAGATGAGTTGATAGATGTCCTCGAACAGCGCCGAACGCGGAAGCAGACGCGAATGGCCAACGCGGTGATCGGGCAGAGACTTCTGGCCGACGACTTCAGGGGCGACGGTATCGAGAGACCTGCACCGCTCGGCGAGCTCCGCACACACCGCGGGGGCGAGCCCGGGCACGATCGTGGCCCACTGCCCGGGCTGGCCGATGACGCGGGCGTTGGTATCCATCATCTTGCTGCCTCGCCTGCCAACGGTCGGAGCATCATGTGGTCGAAGGGTCTGTCGGCGGGGATGTTCAGTGCGCCGGTCTCCTTCACGGCGCGCACGAAACCCGCGATGAGCGAATCGGTTTCGGTGGCCGCGTACTTCTGCAGGAACCTACGCACCTGTGAGGGCTCGTCGAGCGCGGCCAGGGCCCCGAGTACTACCCGGTGGTCGGGCTCGGTGATGCGGTGCAACATCGTCACGGCGCCCACATGGCGCAGCTCGGCAACCACGGCGTCGCCAAACGGCCCCGCCACCCCCGGCCACCGAGCGTCCGACCACCCGAGCGCGGCAGGCACCAGTGCCGAGGCCGCCGCGTTACGACTGAGTTCGCGTACCACCAGGAACGCCGTGTGCACGTCGCAACGGGCGATCAGAGTCTCCACCGTCTGGCCGAGCCCGGTGGCCCCGGAACGGATCAGCATTCTGACCAACTGCACCGTGCGCGTGCGAAGGGGATCGTTCTTGCTGGGGTCCAGAGCGATGGCGGGCGGAAAGTAGGCGTACTCCGGGAGGGGGGCGGAATGTCCGCAGGTGCGAGCCACCAGGGTCACGCTTGGGCAACCAAGATGCACGACGGAGTGGATCAATGCGGTGCCTTCGTGAATTTCGTGCACGGCTCCGACGTCGAGCAACTGCGCATCGGTGGCGACGACTCGGCCGATCATGAACTGGTCGTCGACCCGGTGTGTTTCGGCGAATTCGAAGCAGGTGTGGACGCTCTGACCGTCCAGGACGGCGAACGCACCGGAGAAGCCGTGCGCGTGCACGTCGGTGCTGCTCTGGACCCAGTACAGTGCATCGAGCTGAAACTCGCCGTCGTGGTAGAGCGTGACGGGCGGTTGCCCGAAGGTCTCGT
Source organism: Streptomyces sp. NPDC048623 (assembly GCF_040650755.1). NCBI lineage: Bacteria > Bacillati > Actinomycetota > Actinomycetes > Kitasatosporales > Streptomycetaceae > Streptomyces > Streptomyces sp. NPDC048623. The sequence goes on along the minus strand of NZ_JBEZHV010000008.1, from coordinate 94,773 downwards.
CGAGCCGCGGCTGAAAGGGGAGCTCGGCGCCGTCGAGTACCCAGTGCAGGACGTCGTCGCCCGTGACGGGCTCGCGGGTGAGGCCATCCGAGAGGGCTCGGGCGGCAATGGACGGAAACGATTCGTGGGTGTTGTCGGCCCGTCGCCAACGCTGCCGGAGCTCGGCAGCCGTGTAGGCCACGAAGCTGTCGACCCGACCGCGTGTCACCGTCTCGCTGCCCGTCACGATGCTGCAACCTCCTCGCGATCAACCAATGGATGTGAAGGCAACCTCGCCCGGAAATCCACAATCCGGGTTCGGCGAAGAAACCGCATCGTCCGGGTCAGCTGGGCGGCGGTGAATTCGTCGTTCCGGTCGCGCCGAAGCCGCTCGTGGATTTCGTGACCCGTCGCCACGCCGTCGATCACCGCCAGCACGGACAGGGCCCTCGCAGGGACCTGCTGGAGCCTGCTGCCCCACGGTGTGACCACCTTGAAGTCGACGGCCGACGCCCGGCTCTTGACAGAGGCCGTCGGCCCTGGCGGGAACGAATAGTCAACGGTGTAACCATCGGCGGCGATGACGGGCACCAGTCCCAGAATGGAGTCGAAGTCGGCCGCCGGCTCGACGAGCACGCCTTCGATCACCGCGAAGTCCAGCCCCAGTTCGAGCATCGTCCACAACGCGTCGGACGGCGTCTCGACGATGGGCTGCCCGGAACCGTTCAGTGACGTATTCAAGATCATCGGCACGCCGGTGTGCTCGTGGAAGCGCCGGATCAGCGCGTGGAAGCGTGGCTGGAACTCTTCGTGAACGGATTGCACGCGCGCGCTGTCGTCGATGTGCGCGACAGCGGGCACCCGGGATCCGCAGCCCGGCCGGAAAGTGAACGTGCGCAGCATGAACGGGCTGTCGCACCGTGCCTCGTCGACGTCGAACCAGGTGTGGACGTGTTCGGCCAGCACCGATGGAGCGAACGGGCGGAACGCCTCTCGCTGCTTGACGTCGCGGTTCAGCCTCACCTTGTGCTCCGCACGGCGAGGGTCCGCCACGATGCTGCGCTGCCCCAGCGCGCGTGGGCCGAGTTCACTCCTGCCGTCGAACCACGCTCCGAGCTGTCCGCGCTCCAACCGGTCGGCAGCGACGTCGGCAATGTCGGTCACATCCCGGGCAGGGCGCACGGCGACAAGCGGGACCGATCGGATGGCTTCGTGCACCTCGCTCGGGCCGTAGCGGTGCCCGAATCCCTCCCTCACCAGCCTGGCCGGGCGGTGCCGGCGGTGACGCCAGAGTCCGTAGAACGCGGCGCCGACGGCAGGTCCGCTGTCCTCGGCGAAGGGCGCGACGAAGACGTCGGAGAAGCCGGACTCGTGCATCAGGCGTTCGTTCACCAGACAGTTCAGCGCCACGCCGCCGGAGTAGCACAGGTACGCCGAGGTGGACGCCGCGCGCAACCGGCTCACCAACGCCAGGATCGCCTCCTCAAGGGCAGACTGAACCGAGGCGGCGAGGTCTGCGTACTCGCGCTGGCGCAGAGGCCATCGATCGGAGTGTCGAAACCGCTCCGGCACCGCAGTGGCGAACGTCGCCAGGCCGTCGGTCACGGACACGAATTCGTGCGGCTGGAACGACGGCGTACCGAACGGAGCCAGCCCCATGACCTTGCCTGCGTCCATTGGGTTGCCGAAGATCTGCTGAGCGACGGCGGAGTACATGCCGCCGATACTGCCGAAGCCGGGCATTCCCTCGCCGGTGCGGTCCAGCCACTTGCCTTCCGGGACGAGCTGTTTGGCGATGGGGCGGACGGTCGTTCCCGACGCCTCATACGCCGAGATGATCTCCCAGCCGAAGGGTGCGCCGATGACGGCGCGGCGCTCCTCTTCGCTGAGATCTTGCTCGGGTGACCCCATTCCATCCACGACGAGGATGGCGGCATCCGAGAAGCCCGACACGGCGTAGGCGCTGATGGCGTGGCCGAGGTGGTGCGAAATCCTCAGGGTGGGAATCCCGTGAAAGCTTTGGCGCAGTTGCTGATTCAGGCTCACGTCCTGCTCTGCGTGACCTGCCTCCCCCTGCACACACAGCACGATGGTGTCCAATTGCCCTGGCCCGATCCCGGCATGGCGAAGGCAGTACTCGGTGGCCAGGCTGATGCGGGCGCCGTAGGTGCGGTCGCGCTTGATGCCTGAGAGCCGTTCCTCTTGGACGGCGGCGACAATCTCGGTTCCGTGCAACAGGCACGCACCGCCATTGTGCGCGGCGCTGAGTCCGAGAATCCACGGCGTTTCAGTGTTTCTCAAGTGTTCTCCCGCCCTATCATCGAAAATCGGAGGCGACCCGGCGCACGTGCCAAGCCTAGGCACGACGGGTGGCGTCTTCGTCAAATTGGCCGGTAGAAGGCCGCCGCGTTAACCCATCCGAATGAAGCCCGCACGCCAAACGGCGGCACCTCGAGCAGTTCAGCACGGGGATTGCGGCTTCCGGTCCCCACGAATGGAGGAGGAATGCAGAAACAGCTGCCGCTCCTGAACGTCACGAACGCATCCGGGTGCGGGTCATGCACGTCCAAAGCCCGCCCACCAGACAGCTCCGCACTCGCGTTGCAAGAAGAAATGCGCACCCTCGTACAGCGAGCAGCCGACCAGCAGGCTGAACATGTCACGCTGCGCGCAGCGCCGACCGACTCGGGACTCACGGAGCTCACGCTCGCGCTCGACGAACCCGTGCCATTGGTCAACGAACTGCACCACGAGCCGGTGAACGGCTCCCACGTCTGGGTCGGCGTCCAGGAGGCGGCGCTGGCCGTGGCGGACGACGCACAGCACCGGCTCATCGTCAGACTCGTGGCCGGCGAGTCGCCGCTCAGCATCGCGAACGACGTCGGATGGAGCGACGCTTCGAACGTCGTGTCTCTCCTGGCGACCTCCGGGCTCATTCGCGGGTTGACGGGCTACCGTGACCGCACACCCGTAGGTGTCAGGGTGTTCGCCCGCCTCCACCTCACGCAGGCCTGTCAGCTCGAATGCGCACACTGCTATGCGGATTCGAGCCCGCACATCGATCGCGCGAACGAGCTCCCGACGGCGCGGTGGCGCAGGTTCATCGACGACTTCGCCGCGCTCGGGGGCCAGCAGGTGCTGTTCACCGGCGGTGAGGCACTGATGCACCGCGGCTGCCTCGAGCTCATGGCGGCCGCCAAGGAGCACGGCATGAAGGTGACCCTGTTCAGCAACGGCCTGCTGATTCCCAAGCTGGCCGAGCAAATTCATCCGCTGGCCGACTTGGTGCAGATCAGCATCGATGGACCCGACGCCGAGTCACACGATGCCATCCGTGGCCGCAACTCCTTCAAGCACGCAATCGCTGCGGTTGACAGGTTGGTCGAACTGGGCACTCCGACGCGCATCGGAATGACGATCGTGCCCGCCATGTGGCCCAACTGGGTGCAGAAATTCCCTCAGCTACGAGATCGCTTCACGGGGGCGCCGAACGTCGTCTTCAAGTTCACCTACGGCATCATGCCGCATGGCCGCGGCAGCCAGATTGACCCCGCCGGGCCGGCGTCGCGAGAGGAAGTGAGCAAACTCCTCGCAGCGGTCAACGGTGCCGCTCCCGAGATCACGCGCTATATGGCCACGTGCGGATACGCTGACCAGATGGTGATCGGACCCGATGGGTCGGTCTACCCATGCCACCTGCTGGACGGGAAGGTCTGCCATATCGACGACATGCCCGTGCGCAATATTGTTGACCTGGTGGCGGGACTGGCAACACAGATCGACGTCGACCATGTCGAGGGCTGCAAGACGTGCGAGATTCGGTATCTTTGCGGTGGGACGTGCCGCGTGCGTGACAGCAAGAACACCGGATCTCGCCTGATCACCACGTGCACGCCCGAGGACAAGCGTCGTATCTACGTGAAGATGGCTGGCTATTTCGCTCAACCCGTGCGGTAGCGGCCGAGAAAGGGAAAACGATGCCCGACGAATCCAAGGTGCCTGAGTCTCTGGAAACGGAGTGCGAGGACACGCTTCGCGTCCCGGAGGCGAACATCCACCTGTCCAGCAAGGGGTTGCGGATCGTGCTCGACGAGGACCAACTCGCGGGCCTCGGTGAAATGTTGGATCAGAACGCGGAATGTTCGCCCGGGTGCATCAGCATGCCCGGTGGGCCCCGCTGCTGACTCCCAGGTGAGGCTCGGGGTGCTCTGTCAGACCACCGAGAGACAGAGCCCCGGCAAGCCGGGGGCATTCCCATGCCCGCCATCGGCGAGCGGCTTGCCACGGCCGCCGAGCAGCTCTCATACAGGGGCGACGCCGCGCGACGCATGCTCACCCGACTGACGGACCTCGTCGTGGAGGTCGAAGAGTTGGCCGCATCCCGACAGCCGGTCGCCGTCCGCGCGCAGGAGCACCACCGGCCCGTCGCGTTGGTGAGGACACCGACGACTCCGGTGCCCCCGACGCCGTCGGTGGCCTGCCACCCTTGGGCGGGCAAGGTGGTGTCGACGATCGACGCGGTACGGAACTCCAGTGTGGGGCTGAGCAGGTCCACTGCTTTTCCAGCGGCATGTCGCGTGGGGCGACCGCGTCAGTCGGGGTGAGGCGCCTGACGGTCAAAAGCCCAGGTCAGGCGCCCCTTTTCGTGCCGCTAGAAGAAGCCGAGCTTCTTCGGCGAGTAGCTCACCAGCAGATTCTTCGTCTGCTGGTAGTGCTCCAGCATCATCTTGTGGGTCTCGCGGCCCACCCCCGACTGCTTGTAGCCGCCGAACGCCGCGTGTGCCGGGTACGCGTGGTAGCAGTTCGTCCAGACGCGGCCCGCCTGGATGGCGCGGCCGGCGCGGTAGGCGGTGGTGGCGTCGCGGGTCCAGACGCCGGCGCCGAGGCCGTAGAGGGTGTCGTTGGCGGTGTGGACGGCGTCGTCGAGGTCGGTGAAGGAGGTGACGGCGACGACGGGGCCGAAGATCTCCTCCTGGAAGACGCGCATGCGGTTGTCGCCCTCGAAGATGGTGGGCTGGACGTAGAAGCCGCCCTCCAGGTCGCCGCCGTGCTCGACGCGCTGACCGCCCGTCAGGATCTTGGCGCCCTCCTGCTGGCCGATCTCCAGGTAGGAGAGGATTTTGGCGAGCTGGTCGGCGGAGGCCTGGGCGCCGATCATGGTGTCGGTGTCCAGGGGGTGGCCGGGGACGATGGCCTCCGTGCGGGCGATCGCCGCCTGCAGGAAGTCGTGGTAGTGGCCGCGCTGGACGAGCGCGCGGGACGGACAGGTGCAGACCTCGCCCTGGTTGAGGGCGAACATGGTGAAACCTTCGAGGGCCTTGTCCAGGAAGTCGTCGTCCGCCGCCGACACGTCGTCGAAGAAGATGTTCGGCGACTTGCCGCCCAGCTCCAGGGTGACCGGCTTCAGGTTCTGCGCCGCGTACCCCATGATCAGCCGGCCCGTGGTCGTCTCGCCCGTGAAGGCGATCTTCGCGACCCGCGGGGAGGACGCGAGCGGCTTGCCGGCCTCCTCGCCGAAGCCGTTGACGATGTTGATCACGCCCGGCGGCAGCAGATCGGCCACCAGGCTCATCCAGAAGTGGATGGAGGCCGGGGTCTGTTCGGCCGGCTTGAGGACGATCGCGTTGCCCGCCGCGAGCGCCGGCGCCAGCTTCCACACCGCCATCAGGATGGGGAAGTTCCACGGGATGATCTGCGCGACCACACCCAGCGGCTCGTGGAAGTGGTACGCCACGGTGTCCTCGTCGAGCTGGCTCAGCGCGCCCTCCTGGGCGCGCAGCGCCCCCGCGAAGTAGCGGAAGTGGTCGATGGCGAGAGGGATGTCGGCGGCCAGGGTCTCGCGGACCGGCTTGCCGTTCTCCCAGCTCTCCGCGACCGCGAGCGCCTCCAGGTTCTGCTCCATCCGGTCGGCGATCCGCAGCAGCACCTGCGCCCGCTCGGCCGGCGCCGTACGGCCCCAGGCCGGGGCCGCCGCGTGCGCCGCGTCGAGGGCGCGCTCCACGTCCTCGGCGGTGCCGCGCGCCACCTCCGTGAACGGCTTGCCGTCGACCGGGCTCGGGTTCTCGAAGTAACGGCCGCCCGCCGGGGCCACGTACGCCCCGCCGATCCAGTGGTCGTAACGGCTCGCGTACGACATCAGCGAACCCTCGGTGCCGGGTGCGGCGTAACGGGTCATGGGCAGGACCTCCCTCGGACCGCGCCGGCCGCCCTCGGCCGGCGTTCACGGCCGATGGTGCGCGCCCCGACGTTGCAACCCCGTTGCACCCGCCGACAGTTCCTCGTCCAGGGCGGCAAGCCGGGCCCGTACCGCCGGTTCCTGGGCCGCCGGTACGGCCGAGGCGAGCGCCCGCCACACCGTCACGTCGTCCTCGCCCCACGTGCTGTACGCCCAGTCCGCGAGCAGCCCCGGATCGCCCCGGTCCACGAGAGCCGCCCGCAGCCGCCCCGCGAGCCGTTCCCGCAGCCGTACGACTCCGGGCGCGCGCGAGGCGGGAAGCAGCGGGCCCGCGTAGTCGCCGAGCGCCGTCGCCACCGCGCCCGAGGCGAGCCGCCGGTCCACCGCCGCGAAGTCCGCGTCCACCGCCCGGGTCAGCCGGTACGGGCGGGAGGCGAGCAGCTCCGGACCGAGCAGCCCGCGCAGCCGCGACAGCTCCGCGCGCAGCGTGACCGGGGTGACCGACTCGTCCTCGTACAGCAGCGTCAGCAGCTCGTCGCCGCCCACGCCCTCCGGCCGGTGCGCGAGGATCACCAGGATCTCGCTGTGCCGGCGGCTCAGCCGCAGCCGCCGGCCCGGCAGCTGCAGCAGCGCCTCGTCCCTGCCGAGCGCCGCCAGACGCGGCCGGCCGGCCGCGGCCGGGGCGGGGGAGACAAGGGCGAGCTGCGACTCGGCGGCCCGCGCCACCGCCTGCACGAACGCCAGACTGTGCGGATGCGCGAGCCCGTCGCCGCCCGTGATGTCCACCGCCCCGAGCAGCCGCCCGCTGTACGGGTCGTGCACCGGCGCCGCCGCGCACGTCCAGCCCTGCACCGGGCGCTGGAAGTGCTCCGCCGCGCACACCTGCACCGGCCGGTCCACGGCGATCGCGGTGCCCGGGGCGTTCGTCCCCGCCGCCGTCTCCGACCAGCGGGCCCCGGCCACGAAGTTCATCGCACGCGCCTTCCGCAGCGTCCCCGGGTGCCCCTCCACCCACAGCAGCCGCCCGGCCGCGTCGCACACCGCGAGCAGATGCTCCCCGTCCCGCGCGTACGCCCCCATCAGCTCCCGCACCACCGGCATCGCGGCCGCCAGCGGATGCCCGTCACGCAGCCCCGCCAGCTCCTCCTCGTCCAGCTCGATCCGGGCCGCCCCGTCCGGGCTCACCCGCGCCCGCGCGGACCGCCGCCAGGAATCGGCGACGAGCGGCCGTACGGGCGGCGGGGGCGGCGACGTGGCCGGTGGCGCGGCCGGCGGTGCCGCGGCCACCGGCGCGGCCGGCCGAGGGTCCCAGGGCCGGCCCCCGTCCGCGAAGGCCCCGTCCGTGAACGCCTCGTGCGCCCGCCGTACCGCACCCGCCCGCGCATCGTTCAACTCGGCCTCCCCATCGAGGTCGTCCGTCCCGTACCAGTCCCGTACCAGTCCCGTGCCGGTCCCTGACAGTCCTGTGCCCGTCATCGTGCTGCGCCCACGGCCCGCCCACAAGGCGCCGGACACCGTCCCGGCGGCATCCCGACGGCGACCCCCGGCCGCCCCGGCCGGTTCCGCCCCCGGAACGGCCCGGCGCGACCGTCACGTAAAGTGGGGCCCGGGCCGTGACTGGCGCTTGAGGTGGATCACCACCGGGGAGCGGTCCGGCGGACGCGCGCACCCCGCGCCTCCGCGTCGCAGCCGTGCGCCTGGGCGATCAACCGGTCAACGACGACGCTCAGGAGTGGCCATGTCCACCAGCACCGCCCGCCTCATGGACGGCACCGCGCTCGCCCGCCGCACGGTCGAGGAGACCGCGGCCCGCAGCGCCGAGATCACCCGCCGCACCGGCACCACCCCCTGCCTCGCCACCGTCCTCGTCGGCGCGGACCCCGCCTCCGTCACGTACGTGAAGATGAAGCAGAACCGCTGCGCGAAGGCCGGAATCCGCTCCCAGCACGTCGAACTGCCCGCCGAGACCACCACCGAGGAGCTCGTCGCCGCGATCACCGCGCTCTCCGAGGACCCCGCGGTGCACGGCATCCTGCTCCAGCACCCGGTCGGTCCGCACATCGACGAGCGCGCCGCCTTCGAGGCCATCGCCCCGGAGAAGGACGTCGACGGCGTCACCATGGCCTCCTTCGCCGCCATGGGCTTCGGCCTGCCCGGCTTCGTCTCCTGCACCCCCGGCGGCATCATGCGGCTGCTCGACGCGTACGACGTCGAGCTCAGCGGCAAGCGGGCCGTGGTCGTCGGCCGCAGCGCGATCCTCGGCAAGCCGGCCGGCCTGCTGCTCCTCGGGCGGGACGCCACCGTCACGTACTGCCACTCCCGCACCGCGGACCTCTCCGCCGCCGTCCGCGAGGCCGACATCCTGGTCGCCGCCGTCGGCAAGCCGGAGTTCATCAAGGGCGAGGACATCAAGCCCGGCGCCGTCGTCATCGACGCCGGTTACAACGAGGGCAACGTCGGCGACGTGGACTTCGCCGGCGCCGCCGAGCGCGCCTCCCTCATCACCCCCGTCCCCGGCGGCGTCGGCCCGATGACCATCGCCGTCCTCCTCGCCCAGACCGTCGACGCGGCCGAGCGCCAGCTCGGCCTCGCCCGCTAGGCCGGGACACACCCATGGGACGGCGGCGGGTGCGGCGAGCGGCGGAGCGCGGGACGGACCCGGTACGAGCCGAGCACGTACGAGCAGATCGCGCAGGCGCGCATCCCGTACGCCCGCATCCCGTACGCCCGGATCTCGCACGCGCGCATCCCGTACGCCCGCATCTCGCACGAGCGGATCTCGCACGAGCCGCGGGATTGTCACGGTTCTGTACGAGCGCCGCCCAACTCACCGGTATCGCTCGCCACATGGGCGGACACGGGTGACCCTGGATCCCATGCTCCACCCGCCGACGGAACCCCCGTCCCGCGACGCCCGGCCACCGCGACGGCCGGGCGTCGTCGTCCTGCCGGTCGCCGCGCTCGCGGCGGTCCTGGCGCTGTCCATCGCCGTCACCGCGCGCGGCGGCACGGCCGACGACGACCCGCACGCCACCGCGGCCACCCCCGCGGCGGACTCCTCCGCGGGCCGCGATCCGGACGGCGCGTCCGCCACTCCGTCCGGTACGGCCTCCGGCGCGTCGGGCGAGGGGCCCGCCGCACAGGGTGAGGCCCCCGCGCCGCTGCCCGCCCGCACCACCCGGCCCACCACCACGCCCGGCGCGAACCGTGCCCGCCCGGCCCGTCCGTCCGCGAACGGCTCGCCCACCGCCGCCGCGACCGCCCGCGCCACCGCCGAGCCCCGGCCGCGCCAGACCGCGGCCCGCCGCACCCCGGCCGTCCCCGCGCCCCGCCCGTACGACGCCCTGCGCGTCGGCGACTGCTTCGACATCGACCGCGACGCGCCCGGCACCGTCGTCCGCCTCGCCTGCGACACGCCGCACGACGCCGAACTCGTCGCCCGGCTCCAGCTCACCGGGAAGTACGCCGACGACGACGCCGTACGGGACGCGGCCGCCGCCCTGTGCCGCGCCCCGCTCCGCCTCAAGGCCGCCGCCCAGCCCCTCGGCACCCGCTGGACCACCTTCGTCCAGTACCCGTACCGCACCAGCTACCTCCTCGGCGACACCACCGTCGCGTGCAGCCTCGCCGCCCCCTCGGACACGGGCGGGAAGCTGACGGTGCCGCTGCGGTGAGGACGGGGCGGGGGAGGGGAGACCCCCGTACGGGACGAGGCGGTCGGCCCGCCCCCGACCCGCCCGACCGGCACTAGCCGACCTGCGCCCCGCCCTCCGTGCCGCCCTCCGTGCCACCTTCCGCGCCGCCCTCCGCACCCGCGAGCGCCGCCGCCGGGTCCGTGTCCGGCGGGCCCGCCGGGGACCAGGTGCCGTTCCGTTCGCGGTACGGCCACCAGCGGGCGTCCTCGCCCAGGCGCAGCTGCAGCCCGGTGCCGTCCACGGTCCAGCAGGCCGGGGCGGAGGAACGCAGCGCGGGGCGTTCGTCGGCGTCCCAGGCCTCGGCGAGGCGGGTCTCGGCGCGCCGCAGGGCCTCCGGGCCCGGGGCCCATTCCTGCGCCAGGACCGCGAGGGCGGCCCGTCCGCCGGTCCGCCAGGCCCGTACCGCCAGGTCGAGCTCGGCACGGTTGCGGCCCGAGCCGGCCGCGAGGCGGGTCAGGTGCCAGGACACGGGGGAGCCGGCCGCGAGGCGGACCGCGTCCTGAGCGGGCGTCAGCGGGGGTTCGTCGAACGCGGCGGCGCCCGTGAGGAGGCGGTGGGCGCGGGCGGCCGCGTCCGCCGCGAGGAACTCCAGGGCCGTCGGGTCGACCCCCGGCTCGGGATCGGTCTCCGTGTCCAGCGACGGCGGCTCGCCCGGTGCCGCCGAAGGCACCGGCGGGGCGGGCAGCGGCGGCAGAATGCCACCCGCCGCGAACGCCTCCTCCGCCGACACACCCGGCGCACCGGAGACACCCGACACGCCGGGCGCATCCGATGCACCGGCCGCGCCCGACGCACTCGACCCGCCCGGCCGGCCCGCCGGGCCCCCGCCGGGACCGCCTGCCGCGCCCGCCGCCCCCTCCGGGCCCGCGAGCCGCGCCGCACTCCGCTCCTGCAGCGCCTCGATCACGGCCCGCTCCCCGCGCCCCCGCATGAGCAGCAGCACGAACGGGTCCTCGTCGAGCAGCCGCGCCACCTGGTGGCAGAGGGCCACCGTGTGCGGGCAGTGGTCCCAGGCCTCGCAGCCGCACTCCGGCTCCAGGTCGCCGATGCCCGGCAGCAGATCGATCCCGGCCGCCGCAGCGTCCTCGACCAGATGCGGCGGCATCTCGCGGTCGAGCAGCGCCGCGATGTGCCCGGCGCTGTCCACGGCCAGGTCGACCAGCGTGTCCCACTCCGCCTCGGACAGCTCCTGGAACAGCACGTCGCTGCGGTACGCCGTGCCGTCCGGGTCCCGCACCATCGCCGTGATCCGGCCGGGACGCACCGACACCGCTCCGACCGCCCCGGCCCGCGCGTGCCGCCGGCCCTGCTTCAGCTGCTTGTTGTCCAGCGTCGTGTCCTCGAGCGCCTTCAGCCACGCCCGGCCCCACCAGGTACGGGCGAACGCCCCGCCCTGTACCGGCGGCAGCGCCGCGAACGTCCGCTCCTCGCCGTCCCGCCCCGCGTTCCCGCGCATGTGCCCCTTCCCGTGAGCGTCCGCCCTGCCGTCCGTCCTGCCGCCTGCCCGGCCGCCTGCCCAGCCGTCCGTCCTGCCGGCCGTCCTGCCGTCCGTCCTGGTGTTCCGTGTCCCGTCCCCGTGGGTGTTCATCGGGCGTCCTCCTCCTCGCCGCGCAGCCGCACCAGTTCGGCCAGCTCGGCGTCGGTCAGCTCGGTGAGCGCCGCCTCGCCCGCCCCGCCGAGGACGGCGTCGGCAAGCGCCCGCTTGCGTTCCAGCATCGCCGCGATCCGGTCCTCCACCGTGCCCTCGGCGACGAGCCGGTGCACCTGCACCGGCCGGGTCTGCCCGATCCGGTAGGCGCGGTCGGTCGCCTGCGCCTCCACCGCCGGGTTCCACCAGCGGTCGTAGTGCACGACATGTTCCGCCCGGGTCAGGTTGAGACCGGTGCCCGCCGCCTTCAGGGACAGCAGGAAGACCGGCACCTCGCCGGCCTGGAAGCGGGCGACCATCGCCTCGCGCTCGGCGACCGGTGTGCCGCCGTGCAGGAACTGGGCCGGCACGCCGCGCGCCGCCAGATGCTCCTCCAGAAGCCGCGCCATCGACACGTACTGCGTGAACACGAGCACGCCCGCCCGCTCCGCCAGGATCGTGTCGAGCAGTTCGTCGAGCAGCTCCAGCTTGCCCGAACGCCCCTCGATCCGCGGCCGGTCCTCCTTCAGGTACTGCGCCGGGTGGTTGCAGATCTGCTTCAGCCCGGTGAGCAGTTTCACCACGAGCCCGCGCCGCTCCATCCCGTCCGCCTCGGCGATCGCCTCCAGCGTCTCGCGCACCACCGCCTCGTACAGACCGGCCTGCTCCGTGGTGAGTGCCACGGCGTGGTCGGTCTCCGTCTTCGGTGGCAGTTCGGGCGCGATGCCCGGGTCGGACTTGCGCCGTCGCAGCAGGAACGGGCGTACGAGCGCGGCGAGTCGGGCCGCCGCGGCGGGATCGCCGCCGCCCTCGACGGCGGAGGCGTACCGCGTACGGAACGCGCCGAGCCCGCCGAGCAGTCCCGGCGTCGTCCAGTCGAGGATGGCCCACAGCTCGGAGAGATTGTTCTCGACCGGCGTGCCGGAGAGTGCCACCCGCGCCTTCGAACCGATGGTGCGCAGTGCCCGCGCGGTCGCCGAGTAGGGGTTCTTGACGTGCTGCGCCTCGTCCGCGACGACCAGGCCCCAGGGCTGTCCGGCGAGCCGGGCGGTGTCGAGGCGCATCGTGCCGTACGTGGTGAGGACGAAGCCGTCGTCGGCGAGTCCGTCCAGGGCGCGGGTCGTGCCGTGGAAGCGCCGGACCGGTGTGCCGGGCGCGAACCTCTCGATCTCGCGCTGCCAGTTGCCCATGAGCGAGGTCGGACAGACCACCAGGGTCGGGCCCGCCGTGGCCGGGTCGGTCTGCCGGTGCAGATGGAGCGCGATCAGGGTGATCGTCTTGCCCAGGCCCATGTCGTCGGCGAGACAGCCGCCGAGCCCGAGCGAGGTCATCCGGTCGAGCCAGCGCAGTCCGCGCAGTTGGTAGTCGCGCAGCGTCGCCGCGAGCGCGGCTGGCTGGGCGAGTTCCCGTTCGCTGCCCTCGTCTCCGCCCCCGTCTTCGCCCCCGTCGCCACCCTCGGGGTCGGCGAGCCGCGCCCGCAGCCGTTCGAGTGCACCGGTTGCCCGGACTTCGACCCGGCGTCCGTCGACCTCGGTGCTTCCGGTGAGTACGGCGCCGAGCGCGTCGACCGGGGTCAGCTTCCGGTCCTGGTGCGCCCGGGCGTTCCGCAGCTCCTCGGGGTCGACCAGGACCCACTGGTCGCGCAGCCGCACGAGCGGCCGGCCGGCCTCGGCGAGCAGATCGAACTCGGCGCGCGTGAGTGCGCGGTCGCCGATCGCGTAACGCCAGTTGAAGGCGAACAGGTTGTCGGCGGAGAGGAACGAGGTCAGCGCGTCGCTGGCCCTGCCATGGCTGTCCCGGCCTTCGCTGTCCCTGACGTGGCCGTGGCCGTGACCGTGGCCGTGACCGGCGCCGTCCTCGGGCCCGTCGGGCGGGCCGATCACGGCGGTCGCGGTGAGCCGGTGGGCGAGTTCGCGCGGCCAGTGCACCCGTACGCCGGTGGCGGCCAGGGCGCGGGCGGCCGGGCCGAGGAGTTCGGCGATCTCCTCGTCGGCGAGCTCGACGGCGTCCGGGACGGCGGCCGTGAGCAGCGGGGAGAGCGCGGGCCAGGCGCGGGCCGCCCGGCGCAGCGCGAGCAGCGCGTCCATCCGGGCGCGCGGCCCGAACGCGGCGCCGCCCGCGCCGCCCACGCCTGTCGGAGCGGTGCCCGCCCAGACGTCGGCCGCGTCCGCGACGAGGGCCGGGTCGGCCACCGCGTGCATCTGCAGCACGACGCGGAACGACGGCGCCGCATCGGCTGTGTCGGGCGCCCCGGACGTCACCAGTTCGACGCGCAGCGAGAGTTGTACGCCGGCGTCGTGCCCGGCGGCCACGTCCGCCACCCAGGCGCACTGCTCCGGCAGCGGTACGGGCGCATGGCGCTCGTCGGCGGCGAAGGCGGGGCCGCCGGCGAGCAGCGGAGCGGCCGGAGTACGCGGCAGGACGTCGGCGACGGCGTCGGCGAACGCGCGCAGCAGCTCCTCGGGTTCGGGAAGCAGCAGTTCCGCGTCAGGGCCGTGGGCGGGGAGAGGTACGGCGTGGGCCGAGGGCGGCATGGAGGCGGCGAGGTCGCGCAGCGCGGCCACCTCCTCGGCGCCCAGGGGGCCGACCCGCCAGGCGTCCAGGTCACCGGCGGTGAGTCCGGGCAGGAGCAGGCCCCGGGCCACCAGGTCGAGCGAGAACAGCGAGGCCGCGCCCCAGAACGCCGCCGACGGCGAGGCGTCCGCGGCGAACCGCGCGCGGGCGAGGACCGGCAGCGCCTCCCGTACGGGGAGGAGGCGCGCGGGCACGGTCAGAGGCTGCACTTCGCCGTCGACCACATCGACCACATCGACGACGGTCGGCTCGGTGGAAGTGCCGGTTCCGGGGCCGGCCGGCGGTCCGTCGGGGGACCAGAAGGCGATGCGGCCGGCGCGCGGTGGCTCGGCGGGCAGGAACAGGGCGGAGCAGCGGGCGAGTTGATCTGTGGGGGTGTGCGGGATCGAGGACGACAGCGACTGCGACGGAGACTGCGACAACGCATTCCTCAAATTTGACTACTGATGTCGAGCGCCCGAGAATACTCCACCGAATCCACTCCACGCGCACTCTTTCGTTGTGACGCCCGTCACCTTGTTCCGTCTGGTGGGGAAGACCCCACCCCCGCCCCCGGGGCCGCCCCCGAACCGGTCCGGGTGGTGACGCCATGGTGCCGGACGATCACCGGTCCGTACGTTCTCGGTAGCCGGCGCGGCCCGCGCGACGGCCCTTCCACGGACCTCGACGGACCCCGGAGACCGCCATGCCCCAGGCCACCGCGACCCTCGCCGCGCCCACCCCGCCGCACCCCGCCCGTACCGGAACGGCCCCTGCCCGAACGGCCCCTGCCCGAACGGCCCGTACCCGAACAGGCCGCTCCCAGGACAGCCGCGGCAGCGAGTTCGCCCCGCTCCTGCGCACCGTCAAGGAGCAGGGCCTGCTCGACCGCCGCCCCGGCTGGTACGCCCGCGACATGGCGGTCAACCTCCTCGGCCTCGCCGCGGTCGTCACCGGCCTCGTCCTCCTCGGCCCCTCCTGGTGGGCGCTGCTCCTCGCCCCGCCGCTCGCCCTGCTCTCCGCCCGCGCCGCGTTCCTCGGCCACGACGCCGGCCACGCCCAGGTCACCGGCCACCGCCGGCTCGGCCGCGCCGTCCAGCTCGTGCACGCCAACCTGCTGCTCGGCATGAGCCGCGAATGGTGGAACGACAAGCACAACCGCCACCACGCCCACCCCAACCACCTCGACAAGGACCCGGACGTCGCCGCCGACATCCTCGTCTTCGCCGCCCACCAGACCACCGGCCGCACCGGTCTGCGCCGCTGGCTCACCCGCCACCAGGCCTGGCTGTTCTTCCCGCTGACGACCCTGGAGGGCATCGCGCTCAAGGTGTACGGCGTCCAGGCCCTGCTCTCCCGCAGCGGCCCCTGCCGCACCCGGCGCGAACGCCTCGTCGAGGGCGCCCTGCTCCTGGCCCACCTCGCCGGCTACACGGCCCTGCTGCTCACCCTGCTCAGCCCGCTCCAGGCCCTCGCCTTCGCCCTGCTCCACCAGATGCTGCTCGGCGTCCACCTCGGCCTGGCCTTCGCCCCCAACCACAAGGGCATGGAGATGCCCGACGCCCACCCGGACAGCGACTCCTGGGGCCATCTGCGCCGCCAGGTCCTGACCTCCCGGAACATCCGCGGCGGCCGTCTCACCGACTGGTTCCTCGGCGGGCTCAACTACCAGATCGAGCACCACCTCTTCCCCAGCATGCCGCGCCCTCATCTGCGCCTCGCCCAGCCCGCGGTGCGTGCCCACTGCCGCGAACTGGGCATCCCGTACACCGAGACGGGCTTCGTCGACTCCTAACGTCAGGCCCTCGGGCACCTGCACGAGGTGGGCGCCCCGCTGCGCGCGGAGGGCGCCGCGTAGGGTCGGGGCGCGCGACACCACCACAGAGAAGGGGAGCTCTGTCCGATGAGCCGAGGCACCGTCACGACGGTCAGCAGCAATGGCGTCTACTCGTTCACCAAGCCCAACCGGGAGAGCATCACGCTCCTCGCCGGCCTGGGCGTGGAGGGTGACGTGCACGCCGGCGTCACCGTCAAGCACCGCTCGCGGGTGGCCAAGGACCCGACCGTGCCCAACCTCCGCCAGGTCCACCTGATCCACGCGGAGCTCTTCGACGAGGTGGCGGGCGCCGGCTTCGAGGTCGCCCCCGGCGACCTCGGCGAGAACGTCACCACCCGCGGCATCGACCTGCTCGGCCTGCCCACCGGCACCCGCCTCCACCTCGGTACCGAGGCGGTCGTCGAGGTCACCGGCCTGCGCAACCCCTGCGCCCAGATCGACAACTTCCGGCACGGACTGCTCAAGCAGGTCCTCGGCCGTGACGAGGAGGGCCGGATCGTCCGCAGGGCGGGCATCATGTCGGTCGTCCTGACGGGCGGGGAGGTGCGCCCGGGCGACGCGATCCGTGTCGTACTGCCGCCGGAGCCGCACGTTCCGCTGGAGCAGGTCTGACCCGGCCGGCCCCCGCGGGCCGTGGGCGGGACGCCTGTCCGGCCCACGGCCTCCCGGTCCGGGCGCCGTCAGCTCGGGCGTATCGCCATCGCGTCGAGGGACCGCAGCAGATCGGGCAGTCTGGGGCCGGGCGTCACGGGGAGCACCCGGTGCGGCTCGTCGTCGAGGAGCACGAAGGCCATGTCGTCGGTGCGCGCCACCAGTGACCAGCCGGGGCCGTCGGCCCGCAGCATCCGGGCCTCGCCGTCGGCGAAGCTGGACCGCACCCGCCCGACCGGGGGCGCCTGCTCGACGTACTCGCCGAGTTCCTCGAGGACGCGCCGCACGCCGGTGTACGGACCGGCGTCGGCGCCCTGACGGTCGTCTGCGCCCTCCGGGTCGTCGGTGCCTTTCAGGCCGTCGGCGCCCTCCGGGTTGTCGTCGTGCCGCTCCTCCCCCTCGCCGGCGGCCGCTTCGGCGGGGCTCTCGTCTCCGATCCTGGCGCGCCACTCGGCCCACTGCAGGGCCACCATGTCGGCGCCGAGCCGCCGCTGGGCGGGACCCCACCGGCTTCCGTCCGGCGGGGTGAGCGGCGCCGGTGCGCCGTCCTCGGGGGCCGGGTCGTGGGGCGCGGGCAGGTCCGGCGCGGCGGTGGCCACGGCGAGCGGCCAGCCAGGCAGCGCCGACACCACCGAGCGGTCGTCGGGGGAGAGGTCGTACGCCATGCCGCAGTCCCAGGACGCGATGGCGACCGCGACCAGCGACACGTCGTCCACGACCACGGTCCACCGCGCACCGGCGCCGTCCTGCCCGAAGACCAGGCCGTACCCCTCCGCATACGCTTCGAGGCCCAGCGCCGCGCAGGCCGCCGGGTAGTCGTCGCCGAGGACACTGGGGAATCGCGCGGGTGTGAGCAGCGCGGCCGTCAGGATGTACAGCGCGTCCTCGTCGTCCCCGGCCGCGGAGTCCGCTCCCGTCCCCGCGCCGGTCACGGCCCCGGCACTGCTCCCGGCCCCGGCACTGCTCCCGGCCCCGGTTCCGACGACGTCCTCCGTGACGGCGTCCGCGACGGCGCCCTGCGCACCGGTCACGGCGGATTCCGTTTCGGCCACGTCAGCCTCCCCATCTGGTCGTCGGCGCACCCTAACCAGTGAGTAACCCGCCCGTCGAGAGCCCGGGAGGGTCCGGGAAGCCCCGGAAGCCACCGGTGGGGACCAGGCGCGCCCGACTGGCACGCCCGACTGGCACGCCCGACCGGCTCGCCCCGACCGGCTCGCCCCGACCGGCGGGCCGTCGGCGGCGCCGTCACTCCGTACGCCGTACGGCGAGCGCCAGATAGCGGTCGTCCTCGTCCGTGTAAGCGATCAGCTCCCAGCCCGAGCGGGCGAGCAGCGGGCGGAGGCGGGGCTCGGCCCGCAGATCGTCGTCGCTGATCTGCCGGCCGTGCCGGGCGGCGAGGGCCGCGCGGCCGATCGGGTGGAACAGCGCGAGCCGCCCGCCCGGCCGCACCACCCGGGCCAGTTCGCGCAGGTCCCGCTCCGGGTCGGCGAGATGGGAGATCAGCCCCGCGCCGAACACGGCGTCGAGTGCGCCGTCGCGCAGCGGCAGCCGGGCGACGTCCGCGAGCGTCAGCGCACCCGCCGTGTCCCGGCCCGCCTTCACCGCCTCGGCGAGCATCTCGGGTGTCAGGTCGGCGCCGACGACCGTGCCGGTGGGGCCGACCGCCGCGCGCAGCGGGGGCAGCGCGCGGCCGGTGCCGCAGCCGGCGTCGAGCACCGCGTCGCCGGGGCGCAGCCCGAGGTCCGCGACGGCGGCGGCGTAGGCCGGCCCGTCGTCGGGGAACTTCGTGTCCCAGCGCGCGGCGCGCGCGCCGAAGAACTCCCGTACCTGTGTGGGGTCATCGCTCATGTGACCCATGATCCCCCAGCCCCCGGTCACTCCCGGGGGTGGTTTGCGTGGACGCGACGCCTTGGATGTCCCCCGAGGGAGTGAGCGATCTGTGCGCATGTTCGAGGTAGTGGCGATCGTTCAGAAACATCTCTCTGTCATATTCCGTCAGCTTTCGAAATGCGCCCCCTGTGCGCCCCTGGGGGCGCACTAGCGTCCCGGGGCCATGGGACACCTGGACCACGCCACCTACGGCTGGCTGACACCTGCGCTGTCGTACGCGATGGCCTGCATCGGCGCCGCCCTCGGACTGCGCTGCACCGTACGCGCGCTCGACACGACCGGCCGCTCGCGCCGCAACTGGCTGCTCACCGCCGCCTCCGCGATCGGCACCGGCATCTGGACGATGCACTTCGTCGCGATGCTCGGCTTCGGCGTCACCGGCACCGACATACGCTACGACGTCCCCCTCACCCTGCTCAGCCTGCTCATCGCGATGGGCGTCGTGGGCGGGGGCGTCTTCGCCGTCGGATACGGGCGCGACCGGGTCCGATCGCTCCTGATCGGCGGACTGACCACGGGCGTCGGCGTGGCGAGCATGCACTACATGGGCATGGCCGCGCTCAACCTGCACGGCACCGTGCGCTACGACCCGCTGCTCGTCGCCCTCTCCGTCGGCATCGCCGTGGTCGCCGCCACCGCCGCCCTCTGGGCCGCTCTCCACGTCCACGCCCCGGCGGCCGTGGCCCTCGCGTCCCTCGTCATGGGCGCCGCCGTCAGCAGCATGCACTACACCGGCATGTTCGCCGTCGACGTCGAGGTCACCCCCTCCGCCGCACCCCTCCCCGGTGCAGGCGTCATGCAGTTCATCTTCCCGCTCGCCGTCGGCCTGGGCTCCTACCTCTTCATCACCTCGGCGTTCGTCGCCCTCTCGCCCACCGCGGGCGAACGCGCCGCGTACGCCTCCGCCGGGCGCCTGACCGAACCCGACGGACGCGCCGTCGACGTCGCACCCCCCGGCTTCCGCCCCGAGCCGGAGCCCCGGCTCCGCGCCCACGCCGCCACCCGCGCCCCCGCCCACCCCTCCGGCCCCGTGCACAGCCCGGCCAAGCCTCACGACGCCGCCGCGCCCTGACACGACGCCAGGGCGCCACGCCAGGACCACCCTGCCTGGACGCCACGCCAGGGCGGGCCGACCCGGGTTCTCGTACGGCTCCCTCGCCACGCTCCTGTACGGCACCGGGTGCGCCGCCCGCCCTCCCCGGTCGCCCCCGACTCCGGCCCCGCCCCCCCGACGTACCGGCCGGCCGCCCGTCCCCACGGCCCGCCCCGACCACCCGACAGGCCCACCGGCGCCGTACCAGCCCCGTAAGCCCTGAGCACCAGCGGACCCCGCCCGCTCCACCGGGTCCGTGAACGAAGGAACGAGGAGGCCATGCGAACTCCCCGCAGGACCCCGGACCCCGGGGCCCCCGCCAAGCCGCCCACGCCGGGCCGCGGCCGCCGCGCCCACGCCGGGCCGCCCGCCGACGAGACGGTGCCGGTGGCGCCGCCGGTGCCGGGCGGGCGCGCGGACACCGCCTCCGCCGGTCCCGACGGCACCGGTCCCGACCCCACCGGTTGGGACGGCACGGCCACCCGCACGGAACCCGCCCCGACGGTCACGCCGTCCCTCTCGGCATCCGTGCCGCCGCCCGTGTCGTCGTCCGTGGCGGGGTCCGTGGCGGAGTCCGGGACGGCCGCGTACGGTGCGGCGGGGCCGGGGCCGGGGTCAAGGCCCGGCCCGGCCTCCGCACGCGCCGGCGGCCGCGCCTCCGCCTCCGCCGGACCGCGCCGGCACACCCGCGGCCTGCGCCCCCGTACCGTCCGCGCGAAGATCGTGTCGCTGCTCATGGTCCCGGTCGTCTCCCTGCTCGCCCTCTGGGGATTCGCCACGGTCTCCACCGCCCAGGACATCGCCCGCCTCCGCCACCTGCAGTCCGTCGACACCGACGTCCGGCAGCCCGTCACCCTCGCGATCGCCGCCCTCCAGGACGAACGCCGCGCCGCCGTGCGCCAGGCCGCCGCCCCCGGCACCGCCCGAGCCGCCGAACTCGAGGACCGTGCCCGGGCCACCACGGCCGCCGTCGCCCGCCTCCGCCTCGACGCCCGCCACACCGTCGGCGACAACGGCAGCCTCCCCACCGACGTCGCCGCCCGGGTCGCCTCCTTCGTCGGCCAGGCCGAGGCCCTCCGCACCCTCCGCGCCGAGACCGCCGCGGGCCGCGCCGACCCCGACCGCCTCTACGACACCTACACCGCCGCCATCACCGAAGGCCTCGGCGTCGGCGGCGCCCTCGCCGCCGGCGACGACACCGGGACCGGCGCCGAGGCCCGCGTCCTCCTCGAACTGGCCCGCGCCTCCGAACAGCTCGCCCGCGAGGACGCCCTGCTCGGCGCCGCCCACCTCACCGGCTCGCTCGACACCGACCGTTTCCGCGCCTTCGGCGGCGCCGTCGAGGCCCGCCGCACCCTGACCGAATCCGCCACCGCCGACCTGCCCGCCGCCCAGCGCGCCGCCTGGCGCAACCTGACCGCCCAGCCGGCCTACCGCCGGCTCACCGCGGCCGAGGACCGGGTCCGTGCCGCCGCCCCCGGCCGCCGCGCCGCCCAGGCCGTCACCTCCACGGACTGGGACGCCGCCCACGCCCTCGTACACCAGGGCACGGCCGGCATCGAGCAGGACGCGCAAGCGGCCGCCGCCGCCCGCCACGACCCGTTCGGCGGTGGCGCGTTCAGCGCCGGCGGCGCCGCCGTGCTCCTCGGCCTGGCCGCCGTCGCCGTCTCCCTCGTCATCTCCGTACGCATCGGCCGCGGCCTCGTCGTCGAACTCACCAGCCTCCGCAACGGCGCTCTGGAGATCGCCCGCCGCAAACTTCCCGCCGCCATGCACCGGCTGCGCGCCGGCGAGGAGATCGACGTACAGACCGAAGCCCCGCCGGGCCCCGCACCTCAGGACGAGATCGGCCAGGTCCGAGAAGCCCTCACCACCGTCCACCGCGCGGCCCTCTCCGCGGCCGTCGAACGCGCCGAACTCGCCAGCGGAATCTCCGGCGTCTTCGTCAACCTCGCCCGCCGCAGCCAGATCCTGGTGCACCGCCAGCTCAACCTGCTCGACACCATGGAGCGGCGCGCCGACGACCCGAACGAACTCGGCGACCTCTTCCGGCTCGACCACCTCACCACCCGCATGCGCCGCCACGCCGAGAGCCTGATCATCCTCTCCGGCGCCGCCCCCGGCCGCGCCTGGCGGCTTCCCGTCCCGCTCACCGACGTCGTCCGCGCCGCCGTCTCCGAAATCGAGGACTACGCGCGCGTGGAGATGAGCAGGCTCCCCGAGACCGACGTCCTCGGCGGCGCCGTCGCCGACCTCACCCACCTGCTCGCGGAACTCATCGAGAACGCCGCCCAGTTCTCCCCGCCCCACACCAAGGTCCGGATCAGCGGCGAACCCGTGGGCAACGGCTACGCCCTGGAGATCGAGGACCGCGGACTCGGCATGGGCAAGGACACCCTCGCCGAGGCCAACACCCGGATCGCCCGGTCCGAGGCCCTCGACCTCTTCGACAGCGACCGGCTCGGCCTGTTCGTGGTGAGCCGCCTCTCGTCGCGGCACGACATCAAGGTGCACCTGCGCACGTCCCCGTACGGCGGCACCACGGCCGTCGTCCTGCTCCCCACCGACCTGCTGCAGCGCACCCCGCCGCAGGAGACGCCTTCCGCTGCCGGTGCCGGCACCGGGTCGCTGGCCGTGCCCGGACCCCGTTCGCCGCTCAAGAAGGCGCAGACGCAGGGGCAGGGGCAGGGGCAGGGACAGGGACAGAGGTACGGGCGGGGGCCGGGGGAGGGGCGTCCGTACGCGGCACCCGCCCCGGCGCACGAGGGCCGCCGCGCCACCGGCGAGCCGGTCACGCCCGCCGAACACGCCGCACACGCCGAGCAGTCCGCGCCCGAACGGCCCCCGGCCGCCGTCACCGCCCTGCGCCAGCGAGGCCGGAACCTCGCCCCGGCCTCGCCCCGTACCCCCGCCCGGTCCGTACCACCGCTCCCGCCCGCTTCGCCCGCCACGGCCGGCGCCGACGGCGGGGGCACCTCAGGAGGTGCCCCCGGCACGCCGGGCGAGGAACCGGGCGCCGACCTGCCCCGGCGCGTACGGCAGGCCAGCCTCGTACCGCAACTCCGCAAGGCACCCGCCGCCGCCCCGCACACCCCGATCGGCGGGCCCGGCCCGGCCGGTGACGGCGCGGGTGAGCGGACACCGGACGCGGTCCGGGACCGCATGACCGCCTACCGCGACGGCTGGCGCCGCGGCGGCGGCCCCGACCCCGGCACACCTCTTCCCCCCGTCCGGCGCACGCTCGGCACGGGCCACGGACCGCATCCCGCGGACCGGGCCGCCGACCAGCCCGCCGACCAGCCCGCCGACCGCCCCGCATCCCGCGAACCCGGCACCGAAGGCCGCGAAAGCCGCGAAAGCCGCGAAGGCCATGAAGGCCACGAAGGAGACGACGCATGATCGACCACGAGAGGATCTCCCACCACCGCTCCGGCGAACTCGACTGGCTCCTCGACGACCTCGTCACGCGCGTCCGCGAGGTCCGGCACACCGTGGTGCTGTCCAGCGACGGCCTCGCCGTCGGCGCCTCCAGCGGGCTCAGCCGCGAGGACGCCGAACACCTGGCCGCCATCGCGTCCGGCTTCCACAGCCTCGCCAAGGGCGCCGGACGGCAGTTCCACACCGGCGGGGTGCGCCAGACCATGGTCGAGATGGACGGCGGCTTCCTCTTCGTCGCGGCCGCGGGCGACGGCTCCTGTCTCGCCGTCCTCAGCGGGATACACGCCGACATCGGCCTCATCGCGTACGAGATGGCCCGGCTGGTCAAACGCGTCGGCGAGCACCTGCACACCCCGCCCCGGCTCACGGTCACCCCGCCGGCCGCGGGCTGACCGGAGCCGCGGAGAACCCATGAACACAGAGACCTCATGAACGAGGACAGCACCGGCGGCGGCCGGCCCGCACCGGGAAGCCGGTGGTACGACGCCGACGCCGGACCGCTCGTGCGGCCGTACGCCATGACCGGCGGGCGGACCAGGCCCGGACCGAGCAACGTACGGTTCGACCTCATCGCCCTGGTCGTCGTCGACGACGACCCGCCCGGCGGGGCCGAGGAAGCCCTCCTCGGCCCCGAACACCGCGCCCTGCTCGCCCAGTGCCGGGCCGAGACCCAGTCGGTCGCCGAACTCGCCGCCGACGCCGACCTCCCCGTCGGGGTGGTCCGGGTCCTCCTCGGCGACCTCCTCGAAGCGGGCTTCGTGAAGGTCAGCAGACCCGTCCCGCCCGCACAACTGCCCGACGAACGGATCCTGAGGGAAGTCATCGATGGCCTACGAGCGCTCTGAGAGCACCCCTTCGACGGGCGGCACCCACACCGGCACCCACACCGGCACCGGCACCCGCACCGACACGGACACCACGGCCCTCGCCCTCAAGATCCTGGTCGCCGGCGGCTTCGGGGTCGGCAAGACCACCCTCGTCGGTGCCGTGAGCGAGATCCGCCCGCTGCGCACCGAGGAACGCCTCAGCCGCGCGGGGGAGTCGGTGGACGACACCGGCGGCGTCGCCCGGAAGACCACCACCACCGTGGCCATGGACTTCGGCCGCATCACCATCCGCGCCGGCCTCTCCCTCTACCTCTTCGGCACGCCGGGCCAGGACCGCTTCTGGTTCCTCTGGGACGACCTGTCCCAGGGCGCGCTGGGGGCCGTCGTCCTCGCCGACACACGCCGCCTGGAGGACTGCTTCCCCGCCGTCGACTACTTCGAGCACCGCCGCATCCCCTTCGTCGTCGCCGTCAACTGCTTCGCGGGCGCCCGCACCTACGGTGCGCACGATGTCTCCCGCGCCCTCGACCTGGACCGAGGCACCCCGGTCGTGCTCTGCGACGCCCGGGACCGCGACTCGGGCAAGGAGGTGCTGATCCGGGTCGTCGAACACGCGGGCCGCATGCACACCGCCCGGCTGCTCGAATCGGTGGGTTCGGGGACGGCTCCGGGTGCGGTGTCCGGCTCGGGATCACAGGGCTCGACGGGTTCGGAGGGCTGAGCGGCGGCCGGGCGAGAGGATCCGGCGGCGCGCGGATCGTGACGGATGCTTGCCCTGTCCACGACAGTGCGTAAGGCTGACCGGAAGACGGTCGGCCGCTACCCGGCCGGCCGCGGACACGCGACCACCCGGGCCGCGGGGACCACGGGACCGCGGGGCGACGGGGACGCACCACTCAGGGGGAGGACCACGCATGGCGTTGGACAGAGGACTCGACTGGCTGCTGGACGACCTGACCCGACGGGTCGCTTCGATACGGCACGCCCTCGTGCTGTCGAACGACGGCCTGGTGACGGGGGCGAGCAGCGGACTGGAGCGCGAGGACGCCGAGCACCTGGCCGCGGTCTCCTCGGGCCTGCACAGCCTGGCGCGCGGCTCCGGCCGCCACTTCGACGCGGGCCGGGCCCGGCAGACGATGGTCGAGTTCGACGAGGCCCTGCTGTTCGTGACGGCGGCGGGCGAGGGCAGCTGCCTGTGCGTGCTGAGCGCGGCCGAGGCCGACGTCGGTCAGGTCGCCTACGAGATGACGCTGCTCGTCAACCGGGTCGGTGAGCACCTGGGCGTGGCCGCGCGGCAGCCGGGCGGCGTGGGCGAGTTCTAGGGTCTGTCAGGCGGCGGCAGCCGCCGCCCGGGGTTATCCACAGGGCAGGCGGACTGTCGTCACTGTGCGTTACGGTCATCACCGAAAGTGTTCGAGTGTCACCACACACGGGGGAGGACCGATCGCATGACCACGTATGAGACGACAGGCCTGGCGGGGGCGACGGGGACGGAAGGGACGGCGGAGCCGGACCGGACCGGCGCGATGCCGTCGGGCGGAGCAGGCGGCGAGGTGCCTGCGGGTGCCGTCGCCGTGGGGCGCGCCGCGGCGGAACTGGAGCTGCGGCGCGACGAGTTCCGGCTCGCCGTCGACCTCGGACTCGTCCGTACGGTGCCGGGCCCGGCGCCCGGCACCCCGGACGCACCCATGGGCACCGCCCGGCGGCGCGTGCCACGGGGCGAGATCGAACGGCTCCGGGCCGCACCCGACTTCCCGGACGGACTGCGCGAACGAGTCCGCGCCGTCGGTACGAGAGAGGGCGCCGAACTCCTCTCGGTCACCCGGGACCGATTCGCCCGCCTCGCCAGGACCGGGCACTTCAGCCCGGTGCGCTTCTACATCAACCGCTACCGGGCCGTCGTCTGGCTCTATCCGGCCGCCGAACTCACCGAGTTCGCCCTCAACCACCCGCGGCTGCTCGCCGGCCGGCTGCCCCCGGACGTGCGGACCCAGGCCGACGACGGCGGTCTCGACTGGCGCCCCCGGAACTGGCGGGCCCGGCGCCTCGGCATGCTGCTCCAGGCGAGCGACGACCCATGGGCACGGGCGGCCGCCATCGCCTCCCTCCTCGATCCGTCCCATGTGACCGAGGTCGTCGACGACCCCTATGAACGGGCCCACCTGGACCGGCTGAGGCCGCCGCCACCGGTCTGGCGGCCGAGCACGCCGACGGCCCGGGACATCGCCGACCGGCTGATGGCCGCCGACGACCCCGACGAGATCCTCTGGCATCGGATGAGCCTCGCGCTCGCCCTGGACGAGGCCCGCGCCGACCGCGAGGCCCCGCGCCCGGGCGCCTGGCCGACCGTCCGGATGCCGGCCGCGCCGCATCCGCCGGACCCGGCGCCGGCAGCCACATCCGGGCTCGGGTCCGAGCGCGAACCCGAGCGACCGCCGGTGCCTGCGCCGGTCGCGGCGCCGCAGGCCCGGCATGTCGACCGGTGGCCCCCACGCCCGGCGGCGGTCACCCGCCCGCCCGGCAGACGCGGCCGGCGGAGCCTGCTCGACCGGCTGCGCCGACGGAAGGAGACGGCGCCCGGCCCGGGAACGTGACGAGGGTGCTCGAAGCGCTGGCCGGGGTGCGGGGCGGTGGGGGCGCGGGCACGATGGGGTGCATGCTCCTTGCCCGAGTCGCCGAGGTGTCGGGGCAGGTCGCCGCCACGTCGGCGCGGTCGCGGAAGACCGGGCTGCTCGCCGAACTGTTCGCGGAGGCCGAGCCGGAGGAGAGCCCGCTCGTCATCGCCTATCTCTCCGGGCGCCTCCCCCAGGGGCGGATCGGAGTCGGCTGGAGCGTGCTCAAGGACGTCCTGCCACCGGCCGTGCCACCCGCCGAAGAGCCGGCACTCACCCTGGCCGGCACCGACGCCACGATGAGCGCACTGGCCGCCGTCGCCGGAGCCGGGGCGCGGGCACGGCGCCTCGGTCTGGTCCGGGACCTGCTGGCGGCCGCGACGCTGCCGGAACAGGAGTTCCTGCTCCGGCTGCTCTCCGGCGAGGTCCGGCAGGGCGCGCTCGACGCGGTCGCCCTCGAAGGCGTCGCCCGGGCCGCCGAGGTGCCGCCGGCGGAACTCCGGCGCGCGGTCATGCTCGAAGGCTCGCTGCCCCGGGTCGCCCGGGCGGTGCTCGCCGAGGGGCCGGCCGCACTCGACTCCTTTACCCTGCGGGTCGGCAGCCCCGTGCAGCCGATGCTCGCCCACACCGCGGGCAGCGTCACGGAGGCCGTGGCCGCCCTGGGGCCCTGCGCGGTGGAGGAGAAGCTCGACGGCATCCGCATTCAGGTGCACCGCCTCGGCGACGAGGTCCGGGTCTGCACCCGGTCCCTGGACGACATCACCGACCGGCTTCCCGAGGTCGTGGCCACCATGCGGGAGGTGGCGGGCGACCGGCTGGTCCTGGACGGGGAGGTGATCGCACTCGACCCCGCGACCGGGCGGCCGCTGCCCTTCCAGGACATCGCCTCCCGCGTCGGCTCCCGGACCGACGTGGCCACCGCCCGGACCGCACTGCCCCTCACACCCGTGTTCTTCGACGTCCTCGCGGCGGACGGCGAAGTCCTGATCGACCGCCCCGGACAGGAACGGCACGCCGTCCTGGCCCGGCTGCTCCCGGAAGACCTGCGGGTGCGCCGGACGGTGGTCGACGACCCGGCGGACGCGTCCGCTGTCGACGCGGCCGAGCACTTCTTCCGGGACGCCCTCGCCCGCGGCCACGAGGGCGTCCTGGTGAAGGCCCTCGACGCGCCGTACACCGCCGGCCGCCGGGGCCGCACCTGGCTGAAGGTGAAACCCGTCCACACCCTCGACCTGGTGATCCTCGCCGCCGAACGGGGCCACGGCCGCCGCACCGGCCTCCTGTCCAACCTCCACCTCGGCGCCCGCACGGCGGACGGCACCTTCGTCATGCTGGGCAAGACCTTCAAGGGCCTCACCGACGACATGCTCCGCTGGCAGACCGCCCGCCTCACCGAACTCGCCGTCTCCGACGACGGCTACACCGTCCACGTCCGTCCCGAACTCGTCGTGGAGATCGCCTACGACGGCCTCCAGCGCTCCCCCCGCTACCCGGCCGGCATCACCC
Source organism: Streptomyces sp. NPDC048623 (assembly GCF_040650755.1). NCBI lineage: Bacteria > Bacillati > Actinomycetota > Actinomycetes > Kitasatosporales > Streptomycetaceae > Streptomyces > Streptomyces sp. NPDC048623. Next base: position 66,890 of record NZ_JBEZHV010000008.1, on the reverse strand, counting down.
TCCGCTTCGCCCGCGTCATCCGCCACCGCCCGGACAAACCACCCACGGAGGCGGACACGATCGAAACGCTCCTGGCAACCGCCTGACCACCGGCAGCGGAGACCGACAAGAGGGGGAGGGGAGGGGGAGGGGAGGGGAGGGGAGGGGAGGGGAGGGGCCCCTCAGGTGGGCGGGTCGGCGGTGTGGCGGTGGCGGACCCAGAGGGGGAGGGCGAACCAGCAGAGGAGGTACCAGGTGAGAAGGCCGGCGACGAGCCAGGGGACGAAGTCGGCGCCGGTGGCGACGTGGAGGACGAGGAGGAGGGCGGCGCCCAGGGTGGCGAGGAGGAGGACCAGGCCGACGAAGGTGAGGCGGGAGGCCCAGGTGACCGCGCGCGGTTTGAGGCGGCGGCCGGCGACCATGCGGTGGAAGGAGACCGGGCCGATGAGGGCGCCGGTGGCGGCGGCGCTCAGGGAGACCGTGACGATGTAGATCGTGCGGTCGCCGTCCGACAGTTCGGGAAAGCGCGGGGTGAAGACGACCGTGAGGAGGAAACCGAAGAGGATCTGTACGCCCGTCTGGGCGACCCTGATCTCCTGCATCAGTTCGGTCCAGCGCCGGTCGGCGCGCTCCTCGGGCGTCTCGTGGCGGCCCAGGAACAGGCCGTTCCCGTTCGCCCCCTCGGGCCGCTCGGGCCGCTCGGGCCCCTGGCTCGTACCGGACACACCGCCTCCCGAAGATGTTCTCCTCCCACCATCCCACTGCGCGGCCCTCGCGGGCGGCCCCGCCGCGAGGGATGCTGGAATCGGGCATACGAGGAGATGAGCGCCGTGTACGACTTGCACATCGACACCGATGTCACCGTTCAGCTGAGCGACTGCCGCCGGCAGGACGCCCAGGCCGTCTTCGACGTCCTCGATCACACCTACCAGCTCGAGGACATGGCGGCACCGGGCCCGCAGGCGGCGACCTCACCCGCCACCACCGTCTGGATGGCCACCTTCGACACGGCCGGCGGCCGCCACGAGGAGTCCGCGCCCGCCCCGCTTGCCGGCATGGTCGGCGTGCTGCTCACCGGCGGGTACCACGCCGTCGACGAGGTCGAGAAGGTGCTGGCCCGCTCGTTCGACGTCCAGTCCCTCCAGTCCGTCTCCGGTGACCAGGAGACCGAGGCCCGCCTCCTCCTCGCGTCCCGCTGACGGGCGAGGAGACGACCCCGCCACGCACCACCACACCTCCCCACCCACCACTCTCATCCCCGGCCGACCCCGGGCGTCGCGGACGGGCGCCGCCCGGGGCCGTCATGTGCGCGTCATGCATCCCCCCTGTCTGACCCCGCCTTCCTTCCCGGCTATACACTGTGTGTAGAGTTCAGGGCGAGCTGTAGGGCCCCCGCCGTGACCAGGCGAGGGCCCTCGTTGTGGAACGAACTCTCTCGGGGAAAGCGGGTTGCACATGTTCAGGATCAAGCCGGGCCGCCGTCGGGGAACGGCCCTCGCCCTGCTCGCCGTGGCGACACTCGTCGTCTCCCTCACCGGATGCTCGGCCGGCACGGTCACACCCGGCGAGGCACGCGGCAAGCCGGGTGCGGGCGGTACGGACGGCACGGATGGCAAGGGCGGAGCGGCGGCGGCCGGCGCCGTCGACTGCGCCAAGGCCAAGTGCATCGCGCTCACCTTCGACGCGGGCCCGGGTGAGGACACCCCGCACCTGCTCGACATCCTCAAGGAGAAGAAGGTCCCAGCCACCTTCTTCCTCCTCGGCAAGAACCATGTGGCGCGCTATCCCCAGGTCGTCAAGCGGATAGCCGACGAGGGCCACGAGGTCGGCAACCACACCTGGACCCACCGCATCCTCACCGACCTCGACGCCGCGGAGGTCCGCGACGAGCTGTCCCGCACCCAGGACGCGATCGCGAAGATCACGGGCCGCAAGCCCACCCTGATGCGCCCGCCGCAGGGCCGCACCGACGACACCGTCTCCGAGGTGACCCGCGAACTCGGCCTCTCCCAGGTCCTGTGGAGCGTCACCGCCAAGGACTACGCCACCGAGGACACCGCCCTCATACGTCGGCGTGTCCTCGACCAGGCCCACGGCGACGGCATCATCCTGCTGCACGACATATACGGCGGCACCGTCCCGGCCGTGCCCGGCATCATCGACGAGCTCAAGCGCCGCGGCTACACCTTCGTCACCGTGCCGCAGCTCATCGCCCCCGGAAAGCCCGAACCCGGGACGGTCTACCGCCCCGAGAAGGACGACTGACCGAACCGGCCAAACGGGGTGAGCGGGCTCACACCCGGCACCCGGCACAAGGCGGAACAAAGGGTGAACGTTGACCGTTCACCCTTATGTGACACCGAAGGGGCCCGGTCCCCTGGTCCCCCCTCAGCGGCGACCGCCCTTCGCCCCGTCACCGGCACACGGCCCCGGTTGGAACCCCCCGTCCGACCGGGGCTTCGTCGTTCCCACGCGCCCCCGGCGCCCCGCCCGCACCCGCCGTCGACCGCCGCGGTCGGCGCCGAACGCCGAACGCCGAACGCCGAAGCCCGGCGCCCCTGCGGGCACCGGGCTTCGGCCGATGGCCAGGCCGATGGACGGGCCGGTCGTCAGGCCGTCGGTCAGGCGTCGGCGCCGAGCCACAGGTCGGGGCCGAAGACCTCGTAGTGCACGTCCGCCGGGGCGACACCGGCGGTCAGCAGGTCGCCGCGCACCGCGCGCATGAAGGGGAGCGGCCCGCACAGGTACGCGGTCACGCCCTCCGGCAGGTCGAGCGAGGTGACGTCGGCGCGGCCGGCCTTGGCGTCCGCGTCGCCCTGCTCCTCGTACCAGAGGTGCAGCGTGCCCTGCGGCAGCGCGTCGACCAGGCGGCGCAGCTCCTCGCGGTGCGCGTGGTCGGCGGGGGAGCGGTCGGCGTGGACCACGGTGACCGGACGGGTCGAACCGGTCGTGACGAGGTGGTCGAGCATGGCCAGCATGGGGGTGGAGCCGATGCCCGCGGAGGCGAGCAGCAGCGGCGCGTCGCCCTCGGGGAGCACCAGGTCGCCGAACGGCTCGGAGACGGTGACCTGGTCGCCGACGTTGCCGTTGGCGTGCAGCCAGGAGGACACCTCGCCGGCCGGGTCGCCGTCGACGCGCTTGACGGTGATGCGCCACTCGGGGCGGCCCGGGGCGGTGGACAGGCTGTACTGGCGGATCTGCCGGGCGCCGTCGGGCAGCGGGACCTGGACGCTCACGTACTGGCCGGGCCGGAAGGCGGGGGCCGGCCGGCCGTCGGGGTGGCGCAGCGTGAAGGAGACGGTGTCGGCGGTCTCCTCGTGCCGGCCGGCGATCTCCATCGTGTGCCAGACGTCGCCCTCCGCGACGCCGCGCTCGCGGTAGAGGCCGGCCTCCAGGGTGATGAGGGCGTTGGCCATCAGCCAGTAGACCTCGTCCCAGGCCTGGGCGACCTCCGGCGTGATCGCGTCGCCGAGGACGGCGACGATCGCGGCGAAGAGGTTCTCGTGGACGATCTTGTACTGCTCGGAGGTGACGCCGAGGGCGGCGTGCTTGTGGGCGATCCGCGACAGCATCACGTCGGGGCGGGTGTCGGGGTGCTCGAGCAGGGCGCCGGCGAAGGCGGCTATGGAGCCCGCCAGGGCCTTGCGCTGGTCGCCGGTGGCCTGGTTCCCGCGGTTGAACAGGTCACGGAGCAGCTCGGGGTGGGCGGTGAACATGCCCGCGTAGAAGCGCTCGGTGATCTGGTCGAGGGCCCCGCCGACGGCGGGAAGGGTGGCACGGACGACCGGTACGGACTGCTCGGACAGCATGACGGCTCCAAAGTGGTAGATGATCTGCGTATTTAATTGGCTGAGAAACCCGCCCCGAGGGGCGGGGGCGGGTGGCTCAGAAGGAGGGTCAGAAGGAGGGTCAGTCGCCCGGGGGACGGGTCGACAGACCGAGGAGTACCGGTCCGGTCGGAGACTCGACCAGATCGGCGACGGTCAGCGGATCGAGCGTGCGGTAGAACGCCTCCTGCGCCTCACGCAGCACCCCGCGCAGCCGGCAGGCCGCCCGCAGCGGGCACGGCGGATCGCCCTCGCAGGCGACGACCTCGTCGTCCCCCTCCAGGGCGCGGGTCAGCCAGCCCATCGAGGACCGGCGCCCGAGCTCGGTGAGTGCGAGCCCGCCACCGCGGCCCCGGCGCGCCTCGACCACGCCGAGATGCTGGAGCCGGGTGACCACCTTCGCCATGTGCGCGTACGGCACGGCCATGGAGTCCGCCACCTCCCGGGTGGTGGGAGACTCGTCCTGACCGAGGACCGCCAGACGCATCACGGCACGAAGCGCCAGGTCGGTGAATTTCGTCAACCGCACGACTCGACGGTATCAAAGGCGTATTTGAGAGTCGTATTTAGGGTGGGGTGATGCGCGTCGCACTTCGCCTTGGTCTCGTCATCGTTCGCGCGAGGGGCGCCGGTGCGTCCGGCGCCACACCCACCATCCGCCGACGCCCACCGAGCCGGTGAACAGCACGATGGCGAACAGCGGCCACTGGCCGCCCCCGATCCGGGCGTCCGAGGAGGCCACCACCAGCACGCCCACGACCGGTACGAGCAGCGACAGGGCGGCCCGCCCGAGCGCGAGGAGCATCGCCGGATCGAGCCGTGCGCTGCGGCGCGGGATCGGCGCCCCCGCGTAGAAGACCGACGCCCGGTCGAGCAGTCGGAGGGTGGAGCGCCGGTAGGTGAACGCCAGATACGGCAGCCACACCAGCGGCGCGACCATACCCACCAGGAACACCGTCCCCGTCAGCGTCCACTGCGCCAGCCGGGTGAACAGCCCGGCGCCGTTCTCGGTCGGCGCCAGGACGCCGAGGACCCGCGCCATCCGCAGGGTCAGATCCCACAGCGCGGCGATCCGCCCCGGCCGCGCCCGCTTCCCGGTCCCGTCGTCGGGGGCGGGAGCGGGGGCACGGTCGGCGGCCAGCGCCGCCCGGGCCGTGTCCGTGTCCGCGTACACCCCCTGGAGTACGAGGAGTTCCGCGGCCCGCTCGGGATCCGCCGGGTCCCGGCCCGCGAGCGCCGCGAGTTCGAGCACCGTGCGCGCCTGGGAGAGCAGGGCCGCGCAGAACGCGAACGGCACGAAGACCAGGAACGGTCCTCCCACGAACATGCCCTCGGCCGCCGCGGTCCGGGTGCCGCGCGTCACGAGCAGGGCGGGCAGTTCGTCCGGCCCGTCGTCCGGCCGCCGGGCACGCAGCCGCCGCACCGCCCGGTCCGCTCCCGGACCGAGGTGGCGCGGCGCGAACGCGGCGAGCAGCTCGGGCAGCCTCCCCGGCTCGGCCACCGCCTCTCGCAGCAGCGACCGGGACAGCCGGGCCGGTGTGTCCTCCTCCTCGCCCTCCGGGCGGCTCAGGACAGGACCTTGGCCTTGGCCTTCTCGAACTCCTCGGGCGTGATGGCCCCCTTGTCCCGCAGCTCGGCGAGCCGGGCCAGTTCGTCCACGCTGCTGCCCCGTCCGGCGGCCGGCGCCGTGCCCGCGGTCTTGCGGATGTAGTCCTGGAAGGCCGCCTCGGACTCCCTGGCCTGCTTGACGTCCCGCTGGGTCATGCTCTTGCCGCGCGCGATGACGTACACGAGGACGCCGAGGAACGGCAGCAGGATGCAGAAGATGATCCAGCCCGCCTTGCCCCAGCCGCCCATCTCGTCGTCGCGGAAGATGTCCGCGAAGATCTTGAACAGCAGGAACAGCCACATGATCCAGAGGAAGAACCAGAGCATGGTCAAGAAGAGGTCGAGCAGAGGGTAGTCGTCCATGCCGATACTCCGTTTCCCGTCGGGGCCGGGAAGGCCTCGCGTCAGCTGCGAGTCTCGTCGAACCACCGCGGCCCCGCATGTCGTGACCGGCGACGGTGCCGCCGCCGAGGCCGGGAGGAGCTGAGCCGGACGCTCCCGAGCCGGACGCTCCCGAACCGCCGCCTCAGGCCGTGCGGGCGCGCAGCGCGGCGAGCGCCTTGTCCGCGTGTACGGACATCCGCAGCTCGCTGCGCACCACTTCGAGCACCCTGCGGTCCTGGTCGATGACGAAGGTGACCCGCTTCGTCGGTGCGAGCGTGAAGCCGCGCGTCACCCCGAACCGGTCCCGGATCTCGCCCGACGCGTCGGAGAGCAGCGGGTAGCCGAGCGAGTGCCGGTCGGCGAACTCCTGCTGGCGCGCCACCTCGTCCGAGCTGATGCCGACCGGCCGCGCCCCGACCGCGTGGAACTCGCCCGCGAGGTCGCGGAAGTGGCAGGCCTCGGCCGTGCAGCCGGGCGTGAGCGCCGCCGGGTAGAAGAAGAGGACGACGGGGCCGTCCGCCAGCAGCCCGGAGAGGGAACGGGGCTGCCCCGTTTCATCCGGAAGGGTGAAGTCCTCGACGATGTCACCGACGTTCATGGCAGCGGACGTTACCTCACGGTAGGGGCACCCGTCACCGTCGGCCGAGCTCCGCGCTCGCCCAGGACCGCGAGGGTCCGCTCGCCCCAGCGCATGTTCTCCTCCTCGAAGGCCATGCCGCGCAGCAGGGTCAGATACGGGCCGACCCGGTCGGCCTCGCGGAGGTAGGTCTCCTCGTCCCGCCCGTCCAGCATCCGCTCGCGCATCCGCTCGTACCGCGCGAGCTTCCCCCGCGCGCCCTCCATCCGCTCCCGTACGTGGTCGCGCACCGCCGCCATGTCCCCCGCGTCGCACGCCTGCACCTGGACCAAGAGCTCGTCGCGGACCGCCGTCGGCTTCGGCTGGTGGGCCGTGTACGCGAGGAGGTCGGCCAGACCCGTGTCCGTGAGGGTGAACATGCGCTTGTTGGGGCGCCGTTCCTGCTGTACGACCCGCGCCGCGATCAGCCCCGCCTCGGACAGCCGGTCGAGCTCCCGGTACAGCTGTTGCGGCGTGGCCGCCCAGAAGTTGGCCACGGACACGTCGAAGAGCTTGGCCAGGTCGTACCCCGACGCCTCGCCCTCCAGGAGAGCCGCCAGGACCGCGTGCTTGAGAGACATCCGGACAAACTAGCAGTCCGCCGCGTGCTTCCCCTCATGCCTGCTCGCCCGAGAAAGCCCTGGTGAGGGGCGGGGTCCAGGCGGCGTGACGGAGGATCGCGCGGACCGCCGCGCCCGAGGGCGCGAGCCGCAGGAGCGCGTTGCGCAACGGCACCGCCAGCGGGTGGCTGAGCTGCTGCCCCATCCGCCCGGCCCGCCGCGCCGCCGCGGCCACGGCCGTCGTACGCGGCCGGCGCGCGGCGTCGTAACGGGCGAGCGCGGCCGCCACGTCCACCACCCCGCCGGCCCCGGTGGCCCCGTCGAGCTCGGCCGCGAGGACCACCGCGTCCTCCAGGGCCTGACAGGCGCCCTGCCCCAGGTTCGGGGTCATCGCGTGCGCGGCGTCGCCAAGCAGCACCACCCGGCCGGCCGTGAAGGACGGCAGCGGAGTGGCCAGTTCGACGATGTCGTGGTGGAGGACCGCCTCGGGACGGGTCGCGGCGAGCAGCTCCGGCACCGGCGCGTGCCAGCCGGCGAAGCGCCGGCGCAGCGCCGCGAGCGGATCGGCGGGGCGCACCCCGGCGGGCGCGTTGAGCACCGCGTGCCACTCGGCCCGCCCGTCGGCGAGCGCGATGTGCCCGAACTCGGCCCCCCGTCCCCAGGTGATCTCGAAGTCGGTACGGAGCTCCACCGGCCGGTCCGTGATGGCCCGCAGCACGGTGGAGCCGCTGTAGACCGGGCCGGGATGAGCGGGGAACAGACCGGCACGGATGCGGCTGCCGACACCGTCGGCGGCGACCACCAGATCCGCCTCCAGAACCTCGGCCGGGGGCCCGTCCCCGTCCCCGTCCCTGTCCCTGTACCCGTCCCCGGCTCCCTCGGACGCGCCGTCCGCGCGCAGCTCCACCCGGGCCCGGCCGCCCGGGACCGTGGCCACGCCCGTCACCGTCACGCCGGTGCGCGGTGTCACGGGCTCCAGGGCCTCGCGCAGCAGCCGGTGCAGGGCGGCGCGCGGGATGCCCACGATGGGGGAGCCCAGGGCGCGTTCGAGGGCGGCGCCGTCCATCCGGGCGAGCCACGAGCCGTCCGGGGTGCGGGTGCCACCGGTGTAGTGGCCGCGCCCGGCAGCCCGTACGGCCGCGCCGGCGCCGAGCGCGTCGAGGGCGCGGATGCCGTTGGCGTGGAGCGAGATGCCCGCACCCGCGTCGGCGAGGACCGGTGAGCGGTCGAGCACCGTCACCTCCCAGCCGATCCGGCGGAGTCCCACGGCGGCGGCCAGACCGCCGATCCCGGCGCCGACGACGACGGCAGTGCGTCCGGTGCGTCCCGCGCGTCCGGTGCATTCTGCGTGTCCGGCGTGTCCGGCGTGTCCGGCGCGTTCTGCGTGTCCGGCGTGTTCGGCGTTTCCCATGGTCCTGCCCCTGTCCCCTCCGCGCCCGCGCGGTGCCGCCGGCCGGCCCCGCCGCTCGGGCTTCTACATCTGTAGAAGAGTAGCCCCTGCTCTCTACAGGTGTAGAAAGAGGGGGTGACATCGGAGAACCAGGCCCCCGCTCCCACCCGCCGCAGCCCCGCTTCCCCCGCCCGCCGCACCCTGCTCGCCGACGCCGCGCTCGGTGTCCTCGCCGACGCCGGGATGCGCGGCCTCACCCACCGGGCGGTCGACGCCGCCGCAGGCCTGCCCGCGGGCACCACCTCCGCGTACTTCCGCACCCGCTCCGCGCTGCTCACCGCGCTCGTGCGGCGGCTCGTCGAGCTCGACCAGGCCGAACTCGTCACGGCCGCCGAGCACGCCCCCGTACTCCGGACGGCCGACGACCTCGTCCACGGTCTCGCCGCGCTCGTCGCCGCCCGGACGAGCGGCGAAGGGCGGCGCCGGTCCCTCGCCCGCTACGCCTGTGTCCTGGAGAGCGTGCGCGACCCCGAACTGCGGGACATCCTGGTGCCGAGGGAGAACCCGGGGCGCGACGCGGTACGGGCCTTCCTCACCGCCCGGGGCGTGGCGGACCCCGAGGCGCGCACCCTGACCCTGCTCGCCTGCGTCGACGGCCTCGTCCTCGACCGGGTGGTCGCCGGAGCGGACGCGGCGAGCGGCGGGACCGGGGCGATCGAGGGACTCGTGGCCGCGGCCCTCAGGCCGTGACCGCGCGGGCGGCCCGCCCGCTCGCCGATCCGATGTCAGCAATGGAGCAGCCCCGATGGACAGCAGACACAGCGGCGACCGCGGAGACAACGCGGCGTTCGTCTACACGACGTACATCCGCACCACGCCCGACGAGCTGTGGAAGGCGCTCACCGAGCCCGGTCTGACCCGCCGCTACTGGGGCGTGGCCTTCGAGACCGACTGGGCCGTCGGCTCACCCATGGTCTGGGACGAGGGCGGGCGCACCACCTCCGACCCCGACCAGGTGGTCCTCATCGCCGAGCCGGGCCGGATGCTCTCGTACACCTGGCACACCTTCACCCCCGAATGGGCGCAGGCCGTCGGGATCGGCGAGGAGGTGTACGCCCGGCTCCTCGACGAAGGGCGTTCCCGGGTCACGTACACCATCGATCCGGCCGGGGACATGGTGAAACTGACCGTCGTCCACGACGACCTGGTGCCCGGCGGCACGATCCGCGGCCTGGTCGGGGAGGGCTGGCCCGCGCTGATCTCCAGCCTGAAGTCGCTCCTGGAGACGGGCGAGGAGCTTCCCGAGGTCCCGCGCTGAGCCCTCCGTGCCGGTGATCTCCGTGCCGGTGATCTCCGGGCCGAAGACGCCCGCGCCGAAGGCTCCCTCGCCGAAGACCCCCGCGTCGGGATACGGCCTCCGCCCGCCCGGCGCCCCGCCGCCCCTCGTTGGTCCTTTCGAGTCGTCTCGTACGCCTCTCCCGCGCCACGCCCGGTCGGTTGATCATCTTTTCCGCCCTTCGTTCGTTTTGATGGCAGCCGTCAGAGCGGGCCGGCAGCGGTGCGAAGGGACGGGTGTCCGACGTGGTGTCACGCCGAGGCGTCAGAGGATGGAGCGCGCTGTCCGTGGGCGTCGGTCTCGGCGCGGTGCTCGCGCTCAACGCGGCCCAGCCGGCGGCCGCCGGCCGGACCACCGCCCCCGTCGGCACCGCCATGCTCTCGGTCGGCAGCTGCCCGGCCACCGGCGCGCTGTGCACCGCGCGCCGCCGCACCCTCGCCCTCGACGGCCGGAGCCCCACCCTCGACGCCGGTGTGACCGGCCCCCTCGACCTCGCCCTGCGCACCGCCGGACGGTTCGCGGACGTCACCGTCACCGACCACAAGGGCCGCCGGGTCGCCGGCGCGGTGACCCCCGACGGCGCTCGCTGGACCAGCGTCGCGCCGCTCGCCGCCGACGGCCGCTACACCGCACGCCTGGTCGTCGAACGCGGCGACGGCGGACCGCCGGTCACCCAGCGCGCCCGGCTCGCGCTGCGCACCGCGGCGGCGCCCCGGGGCGAGCGGCTCACCGCCACGTTCGGGCCGGGCAGCCGCACGTACGGGGTCGGCCAGCCGCTCACCGCCGAGCTCAGCCACCCCGTCCCCGCCACCGACCCGGAGGGCCGCCGCGCCGTCGAACGCGCCCTCCTCGTCAGCTCCGTCCCCCGCGTCGGGGGCGCCTGGCACTGGGTCGGACCCACCACCCTCCACTACCGGCCGCCCGTCTACTGGCCCGCCCACGCCACCGTCCGCGTCCGCAGCGCCCTCGACAAGGTGCATGTCACCGGCGGGCTCTACGGCGGGCCCTCGGCTCCGCTGACCCTCACCACCGGAGACCGGATCGAGGCCGTCACCGACGTCGCCGCGCACACCCTCACCGTGCTGCGCGACGGCGAGGCCGTCCGCACCGTCCCGGTCACCACCGGCAAGGCCGGCTACCGCACCCGCGGCGGCGTCAAGGTCGTCCTCGGCAAGGAGGCGACGGTCCGCATGCGCGGCGACTCCATCGGCATCGCCCGCGGCAGCGGCGACTTCTTCGACCTGAAGGTGCAGTGGGCCACCCGGGTGACCTGGAGCGGCGAGTATCTGCACGCCGCGCCCTGGTCGCTCGACGCGCAGGGCAGCGAGGACGTCAGCCACGGCTGCACCGGCATGAGCACCGAGGACGCCGCCTGGCTCTACGCCACCCTCCGCGAGGGGGACCTGGTGCGGGTCGTGCACGGTCACGGCGAGGAGATGACCCCGTTCGACAACGGTTACGGCGACTGGAACCTGAGCTGGGCGGAATGGCGGCGCGGCAGCGCCTTCGGCACCGAGGATGCGGGGCCGGGTACCGGGACCGGGCCCGCCGAGGGTCCGCTGACACCCGCACTCTGACGGCGGGGTGCGCATGCACTGGTGCGCTCCACGTGTATGCGCTGCACGGGGTGCGCTACGCCCGGGGCGCGGGAGTCTTCGCCTGCTCCTCCCCCTCGGGGGCGTCCATGAGGTCCACCGGCGTCGCCGGGGCCGGTTCGCCGAGCCGCAGCCGGGGCCGGCGCTGGAGACCCGCGCCGACCAGGATGCCGAGAGCGATCGCCGCGACCGTCACGATGGTGTCGACCAGACTGGCGAGACCGCTGCCGGTGGCGCCCTCGACGATGATCTCGGAGACGCTGGTCAGCCCGACCGCGCCCGGCACGAGCAGCCAGAAGCAGGGCAGGAAGACCACTTGGTCCGGGGTGTGCGCCCGGCGCTCGATCCAGGTCGCCATCGGCGGAAGCAGTACCCCGGCCGCGAACGCGCCGAAGGTCGTCCCGGCGAACTCCGAGGCGGCGGACTGCACCAGACGTTCCGTGAGCAGCGCGGCCAGCAGCCAGCCGGTGACCCGCGGCGGGGCCGAGTGGTACAGCAGGAAGCCGAAACCGAGCAGCAGCACCCCGACCCACGGCGCCCAGGCGCCCAGCGCCTCCGACGGTGGCGCACCCACCGGCCGCGGGCGCAGCAACTGGGTGCCGACCAGGATCCCGAGGGCCAGAAGCAGCAGCACGTTCACCGCCCCGGCAAGCCGCGCGATGCCCGACAGGGCGGCGCCGGTGGCGAGTTCGATCGCGCCGAGGGTGAGCGCGGCGCCGGGCAGGAAGGCGATGAGCGGCGGGATGTAGAGAACGGTCGGCTGTTCGTGCAGGACCGGCCCCGCCCAGCGCAGCGACACCGCCGTGACCAGGACGGCCGCGACCACCGGAAGCGCGGAGCGCGCGGCCGGCAGCCGGTCCCCGAACAGGCGCAGCAGACCGACGGCCGCGCCGAGGACCGTGTATCCCAGGACGGCAGCCACGGTCGCGTGCCGCATGACGCCGAGGCCCACCGTGAGCAGGACATAGCCGAAGACCGTCGCCGCCGGGCTGAACCGCTCCGGCCGCGACCGCCCGGCGGCGAGGGCCGCCCGTACCTCCTCGAACGGCAGCTCCTCCGCCCGCAGCCGCTCGACGAGCGACTGCAGTGCCTCCACCTGGTCCAGACGCAGGTCCGGCCCCTCGACGGGCGAGAAGTCGAGCTCGCCGCCGCGTCCGTCGGGGCCGCCGCCGACCCGTACGAAGAGACCGGTGGGTACGACGAAACAGCGGGCCCGCATGCCGTAGCGGGCGGCGACGTCGTGCAGGATCCGCTCGACCTCGACGGTCCGCTCCCCGGCGCGCAGCAGCTCCGAGCCCAGCTCGCACAGCAGCGCCGCGAGATCCCGCAGCCGTTCCCGCCCGGCGTCCTCCGCCTCGGGCAGGGTCACCGTGTCCGCGGTGCGCCGCCGCCAGGGGCGCAGCCGGCTGCCGAGCGAGGCCGCCCGGCGGACGAGCGCCCGCACATCGAACGAGGACAATTGCCGCATCCCGGAAAGGTAACAGCGCGCCACCCCGCAGGGTGCCGCCTGACGGGGCGCCGGTCAGTCGTTGACGGCGGTGAGCAGCACCACCGCGTCGTCCAGGGCGGCGAGCCCGTTCCGCTCCTTGGGGAGCATCTGGAGCTGGCCCGCCTTCAGCTCCTCCGAACGGCCCGCCTCCGTCAGCCGCACCCGGCCCCGCAGCACCTGGATACTCGCGGCCGGCGGCGCGTTGTGCTCGTCCAGGACCGTGCCCGCGACCAGCGCGATCACGCTCTGCCGGAGCACTCCGTCGTGCATCACCAGATGCGCGCTGCGGCCGTGCGCCGCCGCTCGCGCCTTGGTCAGGTGCTCGTCGGCGAGCGCGGCGAGGTCGAAGGGCACGGGATCCTGCATCGTCTCTCCCTGCGGGGTGCGCGGACGGTACCTCCCAGCCTTGCGCCAACCGCGCGCGGCGCAAGTCGGCGGCCGGACACCCCTCGGGCCTGTCCGGACGATCAGGGTCGGACAGGCGCTAGCCGAGGACCGCCGGCGGCGGGCTCCAGCGCTGCGAGCGCGAGACCGCCGACGACACGCCGTAGTCCTTCCTCAGATGCTCCGGGACGGCGTAGTGCATCACCCGGCCCCGGGTGAGCGAGGACAGTTCGAACACCGTGGTGAGATGCCCGAGCCGGTCGAGCAACCACGCACCGAGCGGCGAGCGGTCCTCGACCGTCTCCAGGACGCCGAGCAGGTGCGGCACCGCCTTCACCACCGTGTCCCACGAGCTGCGGGGGACCTCCAGCCAGTCGGCGCAGGTGTCACCGACGAGATGGCGGATGAGCGCGGACACGATCGGGTCGAAGAAGGTGCCGGGGACGACCTCCTCGTACAGGTCGATCAGCTGGCGGGTGAGCAGCGCGCCGTCGGCCGAGGGCGCCATGTGCCGGATCATGTAGAGGTCGAGGAAACGGCGGGCCTCGTCGAGGTTCTCGGGCACCGCCTCCTGGTCGACGCCGAGCATGGCGCCGACCACCCGCCAGGCGTAGCAGTACGCCTCCGCGCCCTCGGTGGACATATGGATGCCGAGGCGGTGCAGGCTGTCCAGGACCAGCATGGAGAAGAACATCTGCCCGCCGATCATGTCCTCCTGACAGATCGGCACGCCCAGTGCCTCGCCGTCCCAGCGGCCCTCCCGCTTCAGGTGGTGGCGGATGGACGCGTGAAGGAGCCGTACCTTCTGCGCGGCGGGGACGAAGCGGCTGCCCGCCTCGAAGGCGTCCGGCCGCATCAGATACAGCGTGAACTGGCCGGTTTCCGCCATCCGCTTCGCCGGGTACTTCAGGCCGTGCGTGGTCGCGAGCAGTTTCGCCACATGCGGGACGAGATAGCACGCGGGCATCGCGGCGAACGACAGCGCCGTGGTGATGTGCACGTCGTTGTCGGCGAAGAAGAGCCGGGCCTTCTCCATCTCGCCCCAGTCGACCCAGTCCGGCGCGGCACTCGTGGCCTGCAGATACTCGCGGGCCACCTCCGGCAGCCCGTCCGGCAGCGGGGCGCCGGCCGTGGAGACGTACCGCATCAGGGTGTTGAACTTTCCGACCTCCCCGCGCTCGAAGAGGGTGGCGACCGTGGCGTCGGCGAGCTCGTCGCCGGCCAGACGCAGGGCGTCCATCGAGGCCTCGGTGGGGATCATGCGGGACTCCTTCGGAGCAGAGCGGTCAGGAAAGGCGGGCCGAGGCCGAATGGGCCAGTGAGGTGAGCGCGGCGACGGTGGCGGGCGGCGCGTCGAGTCCGTCGAGCGCACCGAGGGCCTCCTCGACCCGCGCCGCGATCATGGCCTCCACGCGCTCCGGCGCCCGCAGCCCGCGCATCAGGGCGCGCACCTCGTCCAGACCGCCCCGGCCCTCGCCGGCGTCCTCGCCACGGTCCTCGCCGCCGCCCTCGTCGTCGTTCTCCTCGTCGAGCAGCGCGGCCAGCCGCCCGCGCTGGACGCGGTCCGCGAGCCGCCAGGTCTCGGCGAGCAGCGCGGTGGGGCGCCGGCCCCGCAGGTCGTCGGCGTTGGCCTTGCCCGTACGCGCCGGGTCGCCGAACAGCCCGAGCAGGTCGTCCCGCAGCTGGAACGCCTCCCCGAGCGGCAGCCCGTACGCCGAGTAGCCCTCGCTCAGACGCGGCGCGGCCCCCGCGAGGGTGCCGCCGATCAGCAGCGGGTGCTCCACCGTGTACTTGGCGGTCTTGTAGCGCACCACCTTGAGCGATTCCGCAGTGTCCGGCACCGCGCCCGTGCGCAGGATCTCCAGGCACTCGCCCGCGACCAGCTCCCGCGCGAGCGCCGCCCACAGCGGGCGGGCCCGGGAGAGATACGCGGCGGGCAGCCCGCTGGTCACGAACAGCTGCCCGGCCAGTGACATCAGCAGGTCCCCGACGAGCATCGCCAGGGACCGGGCGGCGGCCCCCGCCCGCGGATGGTGCGGTACGGCGTCCCGCAGCGCCCTGTGCGTGGTGGGCCGGCCGTGGCGCAGCGCACTGGCGTCGATCAGGTCGTCGTGCACCACGGCCGCGGCGTGCACCAGCTCCATGGACGCCGCCGCCCGCAGCAGCGCGTCGCTGTCCGGCTGTCCGCCGCCCCGCCAGCCCCAGTAACAGAACGCCGCCCGCAGCCGCTTGCCGTGCGCGACCGCCGCCTCCAGCTGCGCGGCCACCGGCCCGAGCGACGGGTCGACCTCCACCAGGAGGTCGGCCTCGTCGGCCACGAAACGGTGCAGGATCTCGTCGATCCGGGCCCGGAAGACGCCCGGCTCCCAGGGCTCAGCCGTCATCGCCCGCCCGCTCCGGACCGCCGCCGGCCGCCGTCGCGGCCTCCGTCCGCCGCCGGCTCAGGACGTGCTGGGCGAGCACCTCCAGATGCGCCGGCGGCACCGTCGCGTACCGGTCCAGGGCAAGGCGCCCGCGGGCCCGCAGGTCCTGCTCGGCGTCCTCGACGAGCTGCGTCGTGTCGGAGCGCCGCAGCAGCCCCCGTACCGTCCCGAGGGCCGAGCCCAGGGTGCTCACCGCCAGGTCCGCGAGCCCCGCCACCAGCAGCACCGCCTGCTCGTCCCTGCTCTCCCGTGTCACACCGTTCCCCGCTCTCCGCGCTCCGCCGTGGTCGGGCACCAGGGTGCGGGCGTGCGGGGCCGCGGGTGCGGGGAACTCACCAACGGGTGAAACGGATCAGGCCACGTCGAGGCGGACGGACTGACGGACGGGTCAGGCCACGTCAGGGGAGCCGGGGACCAGCGCGCCCGTCAGATGCGCGTACGCCACCCGCGCGTGCAGCCGCACCCCCGTCACCAGGGTGTCGTCGTCCGCGTAGAAGTGCGGGTTGTGGTTGGTGACCAGCCCCCGGCCGCCGGGGACCGGCACCGGCCGGCCCGCCTCGTCGAGCGTGGCGTCCTGGACGCCGAGCGTGACGTAGAGGCCGCCGAAGCGGTTCACGAACTCCGACACGTCGTCGTACCCGAGGGTGGCCCCGGTCTCCACCACCCGCTCCTCGCCGACCACCTGACGGAGCGTCGGCAGCGCCGCCGCCACCCACGCGGCGGTGTTGTGCACCGGCGGCACCGGCTGCAGGAAGTCCACGGCGGCCGTCGCCCCGTACGCCGCCGCCGTGTGCTCGGCGAGCGTGGCGAGGCGCCGCTGCACCTCGGCCATGTCCGACTCCACCGCGCAGCGCACCGTGCCCCACAGGGTGACCGTCTGGCCGATGATGTTGAACCGGCCCACGTCCTCCACATGCCCGATCGTCACGGTCACCGGGTCGAAGGCCGAGACCTGACGGTAGATCTGGCCGATTCCGGTGAGGATGCCGCCCGCCGCCGGCATCGGGTCGATGCCCTGCCAGGGCGTGGAGCCGTGCACCTGGTGGCCGGTGACGACGATCCGTACCAGCGTCGACGCCGCGTACTGGTTGCCGACCCGGTAGCCCACGTACCCCTTCGGATACGGGATGACGTGCATGCCGAAGACCATGCTCGGCACCGGATCGGCGAACGCGCCCGCCGCCAGCATGGCCCGCGCCCCTCCGTCCTCGGTGACCGGCGGACCCTCTTCGGCCGGCTGGAAGACGAACAGGACGGTCCCGGGCAGCCGCTCGCGCGCCCCGGCGAGCACCGTCGCCGCGCCCATCAGCATCGCGGTGTGACAGTCGTGCCCGCAGGCGTGCGACACCGGGAACGGGCCGCCCGGATAGTCCGGGTCGACCGTCTCCGACGCGAAGTCGGCCCCGCACAGGTCACGCACCGGAAGGGCGTCGATGTCCGCGCGCAGGGCGACGGTGCGCGCACCCGGAAGCCCGCCGCGCAGCACCCCCACGACCCCGTGGCCCGCGATCCCGGTGCGCACCTCGTCGAGCCCGAGCGCGCGCAGATGGTCGGCGACCAGCGCCGCCGTCTTCTCCTCGCGGTTGGGTAGTTCGGGGTTACGGTGCAGATGCCGCCGCCAGGCGACGACCTGCCCGGCCTCCTCCCGGGCCGCCCGGTCGAGCGCGGCGCGGTTCTCGTCGTGCGTCGGTTCCGTCGTCGGTTCCGTGCTCACCAGGGCCTCCGTCGGGCGCGGTTCGGGGGATGGACGTCCCGCTCGTGCCCAGCCTGGCACGCCACGGCCGCCCTCGGGGTGAGGACGGCCGTCCGGTGCACCAGGTCAGGCGCCCGGGAACACCGGTGCCGCGCGCTCGATGATCGCCGCGGTGTCCACCCCCTGCGGCAGGGTGCCGAAGGCGATGCCCCAGTCGCCGTCGAGGCGGGAGGCGCAGAAGGCGTCGGCGATCGCCGGGTGCCCGTGGCGGACGAGCAGCGAGCCCTGGAGGACCAGGGCGAGGTGCTCGACCAGCCGGCGGGCCCGGAACTGCAGGGCCGTCGGATCGCCGAGGCCGGCCAGGTCCTTGCGGAGCCGGGCGATCGCCGCGTCCAGGCGCCGGTTGGCGCCGGCCGCGCGGTCCACCTCGGCGAAGAAGGCCTCCACGGCGGCCGGCTGCTTCGCCATCGCGCGCAGAACGTCGAGCGCGGCCACGTTGCCGGAGCCCTCCCAGATGGAGGGCAGCGGCGCCTCGCGGTAGAGCCGGGGCAGGTCCGATTCCTCCGCGTACCCGTTGCCGCCCAGGCATTCCAGCGCCTCGGCCGCGTGCGAGGGGGCCCGCTTGCACACCCAGTACTTGGTGACGGCGAGGCCGAGCCGGCGCAGCTGGTCCTCCTCGGCGTCACCGGCGGCGGCCCGGTCCACCGCGCCCGCGAGCCGCAGCGCGGCGACCGTCGCGGCCTCGGCCTCGACCGCCAGGTCGGCGAGCACATTGGTCATCAGCGGCTGCTCGACGAGCCGGGCGCCGAACGCGCTGCGGTGGGTGGCGTGGTGCACCGCCTGCACCAGACCGAGCCGCATCCCGGACGCCGAACTGATCGCGCAGTCGAGCCGGGTCATGTTCACCATCTGGATGATGGTGGCGACCCCGCGGCCCTCCTCGCCGACGAGCCGCCCGAGGGCGCCCTCGTACTCGATCTCGCTGGAGGCGTTGGACCGGTTGCCCAGCTTCTCCTTCAGCCGCTGCAGCCGGATCGCGTTGCGCGAGCCGTCCGGAAGCACCCGCGGCACCAGGAAGCAGGACAGCCCGCCGGGCGCCTGGGCGAGGGTGAGGAAGACGTCCGACATCGGCGCGGAGGTGAACCACTTGTGCCCGGTCAGCGCGTACATCCCCGGCTCACCCGTGGGCACCGCGCGGGTCGTGTTGGCGCGCACGTCCGAGCCGCCCTGCTTCTCGGTCATCGACATCCCGGCGATGATGCCGCGCTTCTCCGTCGGCACCCGCAGCCCGAAGTCGTACGTCCCGGAGGTCAGCAGCGGCTCGTAGACGGCGGCCAGTTCCGGCTCGGCGCGCAGCGCGGGCACGGCGGCGTACGTCATCGAGATCGGACACAGGTGCCCGGCGTCGGCCTGGCCCCAGACGAACACCTTCGCGGCGCGCGCCACATGCGCGCCCGGCCGCTCGTCGGCCCACGGCGCCGCGTGCAGCCCGTGGCGTACGGCCGTCGTCATCAGCTCGTGCCAGTACGGGTGGAACTCGACCTCGTCGATCCGGTGTCCGTAGCGGTCATGGGTGCGCAGGACGGGGGAGTGGCGCTCGGCGAGCCGCCCCCACTCCTGGGCCCGCGCGTCACCGGCGAGCCTGCCGAGTTCGCGCAGCTCGTCCTCGGCCCAGCCCGCGCCCTCGCGGCGCAGCGACTCCAGGAGCGCCGGGTCGCCGGCGACGTCGTAACCGGTGAGCGGCGGAACTTGGTTGGTGACCTCATGCGTGGTCGGCATCGGGAACTCCCAGGGCTCGCAGGGTGAAGGTGACCAGTGCGGGGACGGTGCCGGGCTCGGGGGCCCCGCCCGTCAGGGGGCCGATCAGCGCCTCCGCGCCCGCGCCGACGAGCGCGGAGGCGGTCAGGGCCGCGTCCTGGGGCGGCAGTTCGCCGCTTCGGACGCCGGCCGTGATCCGTTCGGCGAAGACATCGCGGAAGGCGCGCCGGAAGACCAGCCGTTCGGTGTCGACGGCCGGGTCGACCGGCTCGGCGAGCAGCGCGTAGGCGAGGCGCGGCGCCTTCAGGGCGCGGCGCGCGAAGGTCTCGATGACCGCCACGACCCGGTCGGCGGCCGTACGGTGCGAGGCGAGGGCCGCGGCCTCGGTCACCGCGGCCACCTCGCGCTCCACGACCGTCCGGAACAGCTCGACGGAGAGCTCGGCCTTGCTGGGGAAGTGGCGGTACACGCTTCCGGTGGCGATGCCCGCCCGCGCGGCGACGGCGGCGACGGTGCAGCCGGCGTAGCCGTGCTCGGCGAGCAGACCGAGGCCCGCCTCGACGACGGCGGTGCGCTGTGCGTCGAGACGGGCCTGGACCGCGGGCGTGCGTCGGTAGACCATGGAAGAAGTGAAGCAGTGATTCACACCTTCAGCAAGGCTTCGCGCGCACCCTCGCGGGGGGCGTGGACCGGGGAGGAGACAGGCCCGGCCCGGCCTGTATCACGGTCAGCCGGTGAAGATCTCCGTGAGCGACCACAGGGCCAGACCGGCCATGCAGACGCCGCCGATCCGCTGCACCGTCTTGAGCGGGACCTTCTTGGCGATGAACCGGCCCGCGACCAGGGCGAGCGCCGAGACCGACATCAGGGCGGCGGCGGAGCCGATGGCGGTCGACCAGGTGCCGTTGGTGGCGGCGAGGTTGGCGGTGGTGATCTGGGTCAGGTCGCCCCACTCGCTGATGAACACGGCCATGAAGGCGGTCGAGTAGACCGGCCAGAAGCCGGTGACCGTCCTGCCGCCGGCCTCGTCCTCGTTGTCGTCGTCCCCGCCGCCGCGCAGCAGCATGAAGGCGCCGAAGCCGAACATGAGGGCCGAGACCAGCTTGACGGTCCAGTGGGGCAGGAGGCCGATGAGGCTGCCGGCGCCGACGGCGATGGCGACGTGCACGACGAACGCCGTCGAGGTGCCGAACCACACGTACAGCGGACGCATGCGCGTGCCCATCGCGAGCGACGCGAACATCGTCTTGTCGGGGAGCTCGGCGAGGAAGATCAGCCCGAAGGCGGTGACGATCGCCAAGGGGTCGAGATGCATAACCGGGGAGGCTCTCTGCTCGGACCGGGCCCGGGACCGACACGCTGCCTCGACGGGCGACGGGAGGACCACTCGGCCCGGCATGACGAACCACGTCCACGGGACGCGGACGCGGCGTACTGCCTGGCCGAAGGTCTCGCCCGTCCGCGCTGTCCGCGCGGACCCGGTCACCGGGAACCCGGGGGTTCCAGTGTGTCGACGACCGGTTCGCAGGGCTACTCCCCTTCGCTGCGGTCCAGTGTAACGGACGCGATCTCCGGTCTCCGTAGACGCTGTCTACGAAGATCGGTGAAGGTAGTAGACAGTGTCTACGGGTGTCGGATAGACAATCCTTCATGCCCGCAGACGCACCACACCGCCCCGAAGCCGAAGCCGAAGCCGAAGCCGAAGCCGATGTCGATGTCGATGTCGACATCGACGCCGAAACCGCCGAGGAGTCGCTGCGCGACCGGCTCGTCCGCACCGGCGTCGCGCTCGTCGACGCCGAGGGCGCCCAGGCCCTTACCCTCCGGGAGATCGCCCGGCGCGCCGGGGTCTCCCACGGCGCGCCCCGCCGCCACTTCCCGACCCACCTCGACCTGCTGTCCGCCATCGCCCGCGAGGGCTTCCGTGAACTGGGGGAGCGGGTGGCGGCCGCGGACGACCCGGCGGGCGCTCCGCGCGCCCGCGTCGCGGCCCTCGCCCGCTGCTACCTCGACTTCGCGCAGACGCGCGGCGGGATGTACGAGCTGATGTTCCGGCACGACCTCCTGGAGAGCGGCCGGCTCGGCCTGCGCGACACCAGCCTCCCGCTCTTCACCCACTTCGCCGGCCTGGTCGCCGCCGCCCGCCCGGACACCGCAGACTCCGACGCCGACTCCGGTTTTGACCCCGTCACCGCCACCGGTGCCCTGTGGGCCAACCTCCACGGCCTCGCCCAGCTCTGGCGCTGGGGCAGCCTGCGCCTCGCCACCGGCGCGGACGACATGGCGCCGCTGCTCGCCGCCACGCTCGACGCCCACCTCGGTCCGGCGGCAGGTCCGGCGGCAGGTCCGTCGGCCGGACCGTCCGCCGGACCGGCCGGGGGCCCGCGATGAGCCGACACCGCCGCCCCGTCGCCCTCGCCTGCAGCGTCGTCGGCGCCGCCGTCGTCGCCCTCGACGGCACGGTGCTGACGATCGCCCAGCCCGTGCTCCAGCGCGACCTCGGCACCGGCACCGGACAGGTGCAGTGGACCAGCACCGGCTATCTGGTCGCCGTCGCGAGCCTGCTGGTCTTCGCCGGCCGGCTCGGCGACCGCTACGGGCACCGCCGCCTCTTCGTCCTCGGCTGCCTCGGCTTCGCCGCCACCTCCGCCGGTATCGCCGCCGCGCCCGGGATCGGATGGGTGATCGGCCTGCGCGTGCTCCAGGGCGTGGCCGGCGCGCTGCTCCAGCCCGCGACCCTCGGCATGCTGCGCGCCGCCTATCCGCCGGACCGGCTCGGCATGCCCGTCGCCGTGCGCACCAGCGCCATCGGCCTCGCCGCCGCGGCCGGGCCGCTGGTCGGCGGCGCGCTCGTCGACTCGTACGGCTGGCGCGCGGTGTTCCTCATCGGCGTCGCACCGACCCTCGGCGTCGCGCTCCTGGGCCTCGCCGTCCCGTACGAGGCGGCCGGGCCGTGTCCTCCGGATCGTGGCCCGGGCCGCGTCCCCTCGCACGGCGCCCCAGCTGATCCCCACAGGCCCGGAGCGGCCGGCGAGACCGCATGCCGCGTCGCTCCGGCAGCCTCGCGCGCCAAGCGCACCGGCGCCGCGCGGCGGACCGAGCCCGCGGGACACTCCCTGGCTTCGCCGGTGGTACCCCGGCCCGGGAGAGGCTCTGGAGCAGCCGCGGCGGCCCGTCCGGCCGACCGCACCGACCAGGGCCGCCCCCGTCACGCCCCCACCGGCCTCCAGGCCCTCGACCTCCCCGGCGCCACGCTGCTCGGCCTCGCCCTCGCCGCCCTCGTCCAGGGGCTCGTCCACGGGCCCGCCGCCGGCGCCCTGCCCGCGCTCGCCGTCGCCGTGGTGGCCGGGACCGCCTTCGTCCGGCACGAGCGGCGCTCCCCGCGGCCCCTCGTGCCGCCGGGGATGCTGCGGCCCGGGCCGGTCGCCGCCGGGCTCGGGGCGCTGCTCGCGGCGTCGGCCGCGCTGTCCGGCACGCTGTTCACCGCCACGTACCTCTTCCAGGACACCCTCGGACTCGGTCCGCTGCCGACCGCGCTGCGCATGGTGCCGGTCGCCCTCCTCATGATCGTCGGCGCGCCGGTCAGCGCCGTCCTCGCCAAGCGGTACGGCGCCCGGCGCACGGCCGCCGGAGGGGCCGGGCTGCTCGCCGCCGGGGTGCTGCTGCTCGCCCGGCCCGAGGTCACCGGCTCCGCGCTCGCCACCGGCGGCTGCGCGGCGCTGATCGGCGCCGGCTTCGGGGCGGTGATGGTGACGGCCACCTCCGTGGTCGTGCACCGGGCCGCCGAGGAGCACGCCGGAGTGGCCGGCGGGCTCCAGCAGACCGCGATGAACACCGGGCCCGTCCTCGGCGTCGCCCTCGCCACCGTGCTCCTGCCGGCCGGCGCCGCCCTGCCCGCCCTCGCCGCGGCCGCCGCGCTCGCGGTCCCGGCCGCC
Organism: Streptomyces sp. NPDC048623; assembly: GCF_040650755.1. Lineage (NCBI taxonomy): Bacteria > Bacillati > Actinomycetota > Actinomycetes > Kitasatosporales > Streptomycetaceae > Streptomyces > Streptomyces sp. NPDC048623. Next base: position 43,913 of record NZ_JBEZHV010000008.1, on the reverse strand, counting down.
CTCGCCCTGCCGGGACCCGGCCCGGCCGCCGAAGAGGCCACCGGACATGCCACCGGACACGCCAGCGGGACCGCCGCACCAGGCCCCGCCGCCGCCCCGAACGTACGATCATGAGATGCCCCTCGGTGGTCACCGCGTTCCCGGCACGACGGGGACGCGCACCCAGTTCAACCTCGGCCTCGGGCTGCCCTTCCTGGCCCTCGCCCTGGTGGTCATCGCCGACCTCGTCGGCGCCGAGACCCAGCACTTCGACCGTCTGCTCGTGATCGGGCCGGCACTCGCCGCCATCACCTGGAACGTGCGCGGCACCCTCGCCGTGGGCGTCCTCGCCATGGTGCTCCGGCTGGTCCTGGCCGTTGCCCAGGGCGACCCGGCAAGCGACATCATCTCCGCCGAACTCGTCTTGGCCGCCGTCATCGCCGCGTCCGTCTGGGTGAGCGAGGTCCGCACCCGCTACGAGCGCGACCTGAGCGAGGTGACGGCCGTCGCCGAGGTCGTCCAGCGGGTGCTGCTGCGCCCGCTGGCCCCTCGCCTCGGCCGGGTCGAGATGCATCTGCTGTACGTCTCCGCCGCCGCCAAAGCCCGGATCGGCGGCGACTTCTACGAGGCCGTACAGGTCCCCGGTGGCGTCCGGGTCATGCTCGGCGACGTCCAGGGCAAGGGCCTCGGCGCCGTCGAGACCGCCTCCGTGCTGCTCGGCTCCTACCGGGCCGCCGTGGCCGACGCGCCCGACCTGGCGGCGCTCGCCGACCGCCTCGAAGAGGGCCTGCGGCAGTACGGGGCCTGGGACCCCGACTCCGACGCGGCCGAACGCTTCGCGACCGTCCTGCTCCTCGAACTGCCCGACGACGAGGACGTCGTCCGCCTGCTCAGCTGCGGACACCCCGCCCCGCTGCTCCAGCACGACGGCCGGGTCCGGCCGGTCGCCTTCACCGCCCCGTCCCTGCCGGTCAACCTCGCGGGCCTGTACGCCTCACGGCATGTCGTCGAGGAGGCCCCCTTCGGGCCCGGCGACCGGCTGCTGCTGTTCACCGACGGCGTCAGCGAGACCCGCGACCGGGCCGGCGACTTCTACCCCCTGCGCGAGCGGCTCGGTGCCTGGGCCGCCGAACCCGCCGACCGCGTGCTGCCGCTGCTCCACCACGACCTCGCCGACTACGGCGCGGCCGGCCTCGACGACGACGTGGCCGCGCTGCTCCTCGTACGCCCGCCGGCACCGGCTGCCCTCCCCGAACCGGCCACCCCTGAAGCGGCGCGCTGACGGGCGGGCGGGACCACCGATCGTGCACCGGCCGACGGCCGTCACGCCGACGCTTCCTTCGCCGTCCGCCACGGGCCGTGGTGCACGTACCGCCGGACGGGACGGGAGGAACGGGTGCACGTGCCCGACCGGAACGCCTTCGGCCCGTTCCTCGGCGAAGCCGTCACGGAGGCTGATGCCACCGGCGTCGCCGCATGCGGCCTGCGGGCCACCGACGGGCCGCTCGATCCCGGCGCCGCCCGGCTCACCACCGGGATCGAACTTCTCGCCCGACGGGCGTCGGCGCATGATCGGCGCGCCCGAGGGCCCCCCGCGGTGCTCGTGCTGCCGCTGGGCCGAGCGGCGCGGCCGTACGGAGGGGGCGGCCCGGGCGAACGGCCCGGGACCCTCGCCCGCGGCCTCGCCACCGACCTCACCCGCGGTGGTCCACGCCGGAGACGCCAGGACCAGGCCGTCCGCCGTGCAGAGGCGGCCGGGCGTGCGCACCGTCCGGGCGATGATCGGGGCGAGGGCACCCGCCAGGATGGAGGCGAGCTGGGATCGCCCGGCCCCCTGCGCGGGAGGCGCCGTGCCGGGCACGGCCGCCGCCGTGGCGCGAGCGGTGCCTGCCCGGTACCGCCGGGCCCCGCGCGGGAGGCGCGTACCCCCGCCGTCAGACCCGGTACGGCGTGTTCGCCTCGGCCCAGTCCGCGAGGGCCCGGGCGCACTCGGCGACCGATTCGCGCCAGCTGCGGCCCGCGCCCTCGCCCGCCTCGTCGCTCACGTGCTTGACCATCCGCAGCGGCACCCCGGCGAGCGCGGCGGCCGACGCGAGGGCGTAGCCCTCCATGTCCACCAGGGCGGCCCGCGCCGCGAGCCGCTCGCGCGTCGCCTCGTCCGCGATGAACGCGTCGCCGGTCGCGAGCACCACCTCACCGCCGGCGGGCAGGGTGATCGGCGCGCCGTACGTCTCGCCGGTGAGGGTCGCGAGCAGCGCCCCGTCGAAGTCGTGCTGGACGACGGTGCCGACGACATGGGTGCCGGTCCAGCCGGGACGCAGCGCGCCCGCCGTGCCGAGGTTGACGATTTCGGAGGGGCGGGTGCCGCGCCCGAGGACGGAGGCGAGCGCCGTCGCCGCGTTGACCTTGCCCATGCCGGTCAGCAGCACCGGCAGGTCGGTGTCCAGGTGCTGTGCCTCCTCCTTGACCGCGAGGACGAGCAGGGGACGGCCGGCGGTGATCTCACCCATGAGTTCCATGCGGGCCACGCTACCCGGTGCCGCGCCACCGGCCCTGATCGGAGCAGGTCAGGGCCGGTGCGAGGCCGAGGCCGGGGCCGGGTCAGGGCCGGGTCGGGGGCGGTCGGCGCGGTGCGGGCGGTCAGACCGGGAGCAGTCGCCCGATGAGCTCGGCGAGCTGGGCGGCGTTGCGGCAGGGGCGCATCTCGACGAGCTCCGCGTAGGCGTGCGCCACGGAGTCGCCGGTGAACCACAGCGCGGGCTGCTCGGGGTTGAGCCAGTACACCCGGCGGGCCCGGTCCGCGATGAGCTTCAGGGCGGGGAGGTTCGGGTCGCTCCGGTTGGTGCGGGCGTCGCCGAGCACGAACACCACGCTGCGGGGGCCGAGGACGTCCACGTACCGCTCGGCGAACTCGCCGAGGGCCGTCCCGTAGTCGCTCTGTCCGTGCCAGCCGGTGAGCGTCGCCTCGGCCAGGATCCGCTCGCCGAGGCCCGCCGGATCGGCCCGGCCGCGGGCCACCAGGTCGGTCACCTCGTCGAGCCGGTTGACGAACGCGAACACCCGCACGCGGCTGAACTGGTCGTGCAGCGCCTGGACGAGCAGCATCGTGAAGTGGGCGAATCCGGCCACCGAGCCGGACACGTCGCACAGCAGCACCAGCTCGGGACGCCCCGGGCGCCGACGGCGCAGCACGGGCCGCACCGGCACGCCGCCCGTGGACAGCGAGCGCCGCAGGGTGCGCCGCAGATCGATCTCGCCGCGCGCCGCCCGCCGCCGGCGGGCCGCGAGCCGGGTGGCCAGCCTGCGGGCCAGCGGCCGTACCGTACGCCGCAGCTCGTCCAGCTGGTCCCGGCCCGCCAGCAGGAAGTCGACCCGGTCCGGGGTCGCCTCGACCGCCCGCCGGGCCACCCGGTCGCGGCCCTGCCGCAGGGCCACCCGGCGGCGCGCCTCGGTCCGTACCCGCTCGCGGAACTCCTCGATACGCCGCCGGATCTCGTCGTCGGTCAGCCGGTCGGCGAACTCCGGCTCGGCGGCCCCGGCGTCCCGGAGCATCGCCCGCACCCGGGCGAGCAGTGTCTCGGGGCGCAGCCGGGACAGCGTCCGGTACGAGGACCAGCCGTCCGAGCCGGGTGTGGCGCCGAAGCCGCCGAGCGCCCCGACCGCGTCCCCGGCCAGCAGGTTCAGCGCCGCGTCGTCGCCCGCGGCGAGCGCGGCGGCGAGCCGGTCGCGCAGCGCGGCCACGTCGGGAGCGGACGGCGGAGCGCCCGGCTCCCGGGCGTCGTGGGCGTCCCGGGCGTTCTGGGCGTCCCGGGTGTCCTCCTCCCGTCCGTCGACGAGCGGGAAGTACAGGTCGAAGACCCGGTCGAACACCCGCCGCTGTCCGGCCCCGTGCAGCAGCGTCGCGGCGAGGGCCTCCCGCATCCGCTCGCGGTCCTCGAAGCCGACCGCGGCGAGCGCGAGCCCGGCGTCGACGGTCTCGCCCGTGCCGATGCCGAAGCCGTGCGCCCGCAGCGCCCGTACGAGGCCGGTGACCCGGTCCCCGGGGGCGGCGGGCTCGGGGCGGGCTTCCGGGCGCGCGCTCACATCGCGTCCAGGTCGAGCTTCGCCGCCGCCTTCCGGATGTCCTCCTGGTGCTTGAGGATCACGCCCAGGCTGTCGCGTACGACGTCCTCGCCGAGGGTGTCCGCGCCGAGCGCGAGCAGGGTGCGGGCCCAGTCGACGGTCTCCGCCACGGACGGCGCCTTCCGCAGGTCCATGGCGCGCAGCGCGCCGACCACCCGCACCAGCGAGGCGGTCAGGGCCGCGTCGATGCCGGGCACCTTGGCGCGTACGATCCGGCGCTCCAGCTCCTCCTCCGGGAAGTCGATGTGCAGGAAGAGACAGCGGCGGCGCAGCGCCTCGGAGAGCTCGCGACTGGCGTTGGAGGTCAGCACGACGAAGGGCCGGCGGGTGGCGGTGATGGTGCCGAGCTCGGGCACGGTCACCTGGAAGTCGCTGAGGACCTCCAGGAGCAGCCCCTCGATCTCGACATCGGCCTTGTCGGTCTCGTCGACGAGCAGGACGGTCGGCTCGTCGGAGCGGATGGCGGTGAGCAGCGGCCGGGCGAGCAGGAACTCCTCGCCGAAGATGTCCGTACGGGCGTCGTCCCAGCTCTCGTCGCGGCCCGCGGTGATGCGCAGCAGCTGCTTGGCGTGGTTCCACTCGTACAGCGCGCGGGCCTCGTCCACGCCCTCGTAGCACTGCAGCCGGACGAGCCGCGCCCCGGCGACGGCCGCCACCGCCTTCGCCAGCTCCGTCTTGCCCACCCCGGCGGGCCCCTCGACCAGGAGCGGCTTGCCGAGGCGGTCGGCGAGGAAGACCGCGGTCGCGACGGCGGGCGAGGCCAGATAGCCCGTCGCGGCGAGCCGTTCGGCGACGTCGTCGACGGAATCGAAGTACCCGGTCGTCGTCATTGCTGTTTCCCCCCGGAGTGCCCATGGGTTACCCGCCAGTAGATCCACCCTAGCGGCCGGTGTGCCGCCGGTCACCTGCTCGCGCGGGGTGGGCGGGGCGCTGATGGAATGGGGGGAGGCGAACGGGTGTGGAGGCGTGGTGTCCGGACGAAGTGGGGAGCGGTCCCTGCCGGAGGGGGAGTACGAGGCCGTCCTCGTCCGCCTCGACGCCCTGGAGCACGCCGCCGCCGAGATAGGCACCCGGCTCGACGAACGGACCGTCTGCACCGAACTCGCCGACTTCCTGGTGCGCCGGGTGGCCGATGCCGCCGCCGTCGACCTCCGCCCCGATCCCGCGGACGGCGGCCCGCCCGCGCCCGGGCCCGCCGCCACCGCCGGGAAGACCGCCCTCCTCGACCATGCCGGGACCGAAGGAGCCGAGGGGGCCGAGGAGGCCGAAGGGACCGACGGAGCCGCGGTGCTCGCGCTGCCGCTGCCCGCGCCCGGCGGGGCCGACCTGGGCCGGGTCCGGGTGGCCCGGACCTCCGGCGGGTTCACCGCGCACGAGACCGCCGTGGTCGCCCACGCCGCCCGGCTCGCCGCCGTGCACCTGGGCCACGCGCGCCGGCTCGCCGCCACCGAGGCCACCGCGCTGCACCTCCAGCGCGCCCTGGTCGCCGAACCCGGCCGCCCGCACCCCAATCTGGAGATCGCCGGCCGCTATCTGCCCGCCGGCCCCCGCACCCTGGTCGGCGGCGACTGGTTCGAGACGGTACGGCTCCACTTCGGGCGCAGCCTCCTTGTCGTCGGCGACGTCATGGGCCACGGCCTCGACGCCGCCGTGGACATGAACGCCTACCGCGGCGCCCTGCGCGAGGTCGCCGCCACCGATCTGCCGCCGCACCGGGTGCTGCGCCAGCTGGACGCCGTGGTCGCCGAGGACGAGGGGCGGCGGCCGGCCACCTGTCTGCTGATCCAGGTCGACCCGGCGCGCTCCACCGCCACCTTCGCCAGCGCGGGCCACCTCCCACCGGTCGTCTTCGCCGCCGACGGCTCCGCCGAACTCGTCGACCTGCCCGTCGGCCCGCCGCTCGGCACCGGACTCGGCGGCTACGAACCCGCCGTCCGCACCCTCGCCCCCGCCGACACCCTGCTGCTGTTCACCGACGGCCTGGTCGAACGGCGCGGCGAGGACATCGATGTCTCCCTCGCCCGGCTCGCCGCACTGCGCCTGCCGCCGGGCTCGGGGCCCGAGGCGGTGGTCGGCGAGGTGCTGCGCCGGCTCGACGCGCACACCGCCGAGGACGACGTCGCCGTACTCGCCGCGCGCTGCCGCGAACGCCCCACGAGTTGAGGCGAGTCGACCGGTTTCACACCCTGGCCGAATTGTTTCCGTAGGACGCTTGTGCCGTCCCGTCCGGCGCGGCACGCTCCTCGTATGAACACAGCCAGGCACGCCAGTGAACGCCTGATGAGCTGGCCCTCGCTGATCGCCGACCGCGCGCCGTGCGGCGCCGAGCTCGGACTGCGCACAGCCACCCAGGAGATCGTGCACTTCCACGGGGAGCACGAGGCCGACGTCCATCTCACCCGCGCCATGATCGCCCGGCTCCGGCCGGCCCTTCTCGGCTCCAGTGCGCTGCGACTCCGGGCCGGTTCGGGGTGGGTGACGGTCCGTCTGGACGCCGGTTCGGACATCGATCTGCTCGCCACCCTGGTGAGCGCCGCCCTCCAGGCCACCGGCGCGCCGTACCCGGCCGGCGACCCGGCGCCCGACCACTGCACCCGTACCGGCCGCCCCTTCGTCTGCACCTGACCTCTGCACCCGCCCCCGCGATCCCGCGCAGGCCGGGTTCCGCGGCTCAGCCCACCGGGAACAGCATGCAGGTGCTGGTCGCGTGGGCGAGCAGCCGGTCCCGGTCGTCGTAGAGACCCGCCTCGGCCAGGGCCGTCCGTCGGCCCTGGCTGATCACCGTGCCGACCGCCCGCACCTTGCCGGTCTCCAGGGTGATCGGGCGCAGGAAGCGCGTCGACAGGTCGAGCGAGGTGTACGCCGTGCCCCGGGGGAGCGTGGTGTGCACCGCGCAGCCCGCGGCCGAGTCGAGCAGCGTCGCGCAGATCCCGCCGTGCACGCTCCCGATCGGGTTGTAGTGCTCCTCGCCCGGCTCGAACGAGAACACGGCCCGGCCGTGTTCGGCCTCCTCCAGGGCGAAGCCGAGCAGCGCGCCGACCGGCGGGCCCGGCAGCCGCCCGGCGATCATCTCGTGGAGGAAGTCCAGGCCGGCCATCGTGCCGGCCGCCTCGGCGGTGGCCGCCGCGTCCTGCCAGTGCACCGTACGTGTGCGCTCCATCGCCGATTCCCTCCGCCGGGGCCGTGTGCCCGCGTTCCTCACTTCTGGCTTCGAAGATCGAAGCTAGATGGCGGATCTGCTGACTGTCAATGGAGAAGCCAGCTGGCTAGAGTGTGACGATGGAGTGGCTGGAGATCGACACCGAGAACTGCACGGTCCGCCGCGCGCTCGACCTGGTCGGCGAGAAGTGGTCCCTGCTCATCCTGCGCGACGCCTTCAACGGCGTGCGTCGCTACGACGACTTCCGCCGCCATCTCGGCCTGTCCGAGGCCGTCCTGGCCGACCGGCTCCGCAAACTCGTCGCCGGCGGCATCCTGCGCGTCGAGCCCTACCGCGAACCCGGCGCCCGCACCCGCTCCCAGTACCGCCTCACCCCCCGCGGCCGCGATCTCTGGCCCGTACTCCTGGCGCTCAAGCAGTGGGGCGACACCCACGCGGCCGGCCCCGACGGCAGCCCCCTCGACATCCGGCACACCGACTGCGGCGCACCCGTCCGCGTCGAGGTCGTCTGCACGGGCGAGGACCACGCACCGCTCACCCCCTTCGACGTGACCGTCCGCCCCGGCCCCGCCGCCCGCCCCGTGGGGCCTGCGCGGGCCCGCTGAACCGGGCCGGCCCGCTCGGGCCCGCTCGGCCCCCTGCACCCGTTCGGCCGCATCCCGGGCGGGTTCGGCCGGTCGGCGGGGTACTCGACGAGGCATGCCCCCCACTTCCGGTGCTCCCCACGACGGCGCCCCCGCCGAGCACGGCCACTGGTTCCACCGGCTCCACGAGCGGCTCCTCGCCTCACCGGTCGGACTCGTCTGGAACCGCGGCCGCGAGATGGAACTCATGCACCGTTCCATGGGGTTCGCCGCGCTGAGCCTGCTCACCCTCGTCCCCCTCCTCATCGTGGTCGCCGCCGCCGACCTCGCCAGCGGCCAGGGCTTCGCCCGCTGGCTCATCCAGGGGCTCGGCGTCTCCGAGGTCTCCCAGGAGGAGGTCGAGCAGCTCTTCGGACAGCCCGGACAGGCCCTCCAGCGCACCACCGCCTTCGGTCTCGCCGCCCTCGCCGCCTTCGGCGTCACCTTCGGGTCCGCCGTCCAGACCGGCTACGAACGCGTCTGGACCCTCCCCACCGCCCGCTGGCACACCATGTGGCGACATGTCGTCTGGCTCGCCGTCCTCGTCGCCGCGCTGCTGCTCTTCGTCGGCAACCCGGCCCCCGAGAGCTCCCCGGCCGCCCTCACCGTCCTCGTGGCCATCGGCGACGTCGCCGGCAGCTTCCTCTTCTTCTGGTGGTCGCAGCGCTTCCTGCTCTGCGGCCGCATCCGCTGGCGCGCCCTCGTCCCCGGCGCCGTGCTCACCTCCCTCGGCCTGCTCGGGCTGCGCATCTTCTCCCAGCTGGTGTTCTCCCCGCTCATCGCCTCCAACGCCGTCACCTACGGCCAGTTCGGCACGGTCCTCGTCCTCCAGTCCTGGCTCGTGGGGGTCGGCTTCGTCGTGTACGGAGGCGCCCTCGTCGGACGCCTGGTGCACGAACGGCGGGTCGCGCGCCGCCTCCGCCGCCGGCCTCCGGAACCGGAATGATCACACGATCAGGTGACGAGCGCGTGCGGGGCCCGACGAGGGCCGTCCGGCCGCTTGGATGGGTGGTGATCCCTGTCGACCTCGACGTGAGAGAGCCGCCCATGACGCACACCTGGCTGCCGCCCGCCGAGTACATCGCGACGCTGCCGAGAGCGACGGCGTACGCCTGCCTCTACTTCACCGACACGCACGGACGCCCGTTCCAGCTGCGGGCCGTCCAGGCGGCCGAGCTGTGGCAGTGGCCCGGCGGCAACATGGACCCGGGGGAGACCCCGTGGGAGACGGCGCTGCGGGAGTGCCGCGAGGAGACGGGCCTGGTGTTCACGGGTGAACCCCGGCTGCTCGGCGCCCACTTCACCTCCGCCCGTGACGTGGACTGGCCCGCCAACCACATCGGCTTCATCTTCGACGGCGGTGAGCTGACCGACGAGCAGATCGCGGGCGTGGTCCTGGATCCGTCGGAGCACAGCGAGTACCGGGTCCGCACGCTCGACGCGTGGGAGCGGGAGATGACCCCGCGGAACTTCCGGCGGCTCGCCGCGATCGACCGGGCCCGGCGGGCGGGCGGCACGATCTATCTGGAGGCCGCGGACGGGTCCTGAGGGCCTGAGGAGAGGGGCGGCGGCCGGGGCCCGGGAGCCGGGCCGGCCGCCGCCCGTGACGACGGCGGGCGCTCAGCGGTGGCAGACGGGCGCCGGGTGGGCGACGTCGAGGACGAAGCGCTCGGGGGAGTGCAGGACGAAGGTCTTGTAGACGGGCTTGGTGTGGAAGGCGGCTCCGATGGTGACCACGCCCTCGAAGTCGCCGGTGAGGGCGACGCCCTTGAGCGCGGGGAGGGAGAGCTTCACGAGCCGGGGGCCGCGGTAGACGGACTGTCCGGACTCGTTGTGGGCGGCGGCGGGCGAGAGCCTGATCTCCAGGAAGAACTTTCCGGGGAGCGGCACGCGCTGGCCCGAGCCGTCGTAGTGCAGCGCCTTGACGGGTGTCACCTGGACCGGGGGCAGCTTGCCCCGGACGTCGACGACGAGCCGGTCGAAGGTCGGGTGGACGCCCCAGCGCACGTTCACGACCTGGGCCGTTGCCGGCGGGGCCGTGGAGCGGGGCGGGGCGGTCGTGGCGCCCGCGGGGATCGTGGCGCCGATCCCGGCGGCGAGAAGAATGCCCGCGGCACCGGCCGCGAGGCTCTGACGGTGAAGCATGGTGTCCCCCGGATTCCTCGTGTGACGGGGACAGTGGTGTCACTGGGAAAGACATCCGCCTGGAATGTGTGGTTCCGCCCGAGTTGCGGTTTTTCCTCCGTTCTGAAGTATGCGCGCTGCCGGGCGCGTACGGAAACGGTGCGCTCGCTCCCGTAACCTCGGCGGCCCCAGGCAGTTGACCAGGGCATGAAGAAGCGCAGCATGCTCGCCATCGCCTCCCTCGCCGCAGGCGTTGTCACCGCCCTCGTCACCCCGCCGCCGAACGCCTCCGCCCTGGCGCCCGGCGACGCGACGGCAGGCGTCACCGGCCTCCTTCAGGAGGACCAGGGCGTCGGCACCCTCGTGGACGACACCGTCGAGGGCGCGGGCGGCGGCCTTGAGGCCCCCGGCGTGCCGCAGGCCCCGCAGGCGGGCGGCCTCGTCTGACCTCCGGACTCCCCGGACGCTCCCGTGCCCCGCGGCGCCCTTCCGAGAGCCCCGCGGGGCACGCTCGTGCGTGCGGGCGGTCCGCCGTCCTCGGGCCCCCGCCACCCAGGAGGAGGTGGCCCGTGCGCGCGCAGTGGCCGAGGAATGACAGGATGTCCCCATGAGCAACAACGTTTACTTCGACATCACCATCAACGACGAGCCGGCCGGCCGGATCGTCTTCCAGCTCTTCGACGAGGTCGTCCCGAAGACGGCCCGCAACTTCCGCGAGCTGGCCACCGGCGAGCACGGCTTCGGCTACGCCGGCTCCCCGTTCCACCGCGTCATCCCCAACTTCATGCTCCAGGGCGGTGACTTCACCAACGAGAACGGCACCGGCGGCAAGAGCATCTACGGCGAGAAGTTCGCCGACGAGAACTTCACGCTCAAGCACGACCGCCCGTTCCTGCTGTCGATGGCGAACGCGGGCCGCAACACCAACGGCTCCCAGTTCTTCATCACCACGATCGTCACCGACTGGCTGGACGGCAAGCACGTCGTCTTCGGCGAGGTCGTCGAGGGCCAGGACCTCGTCAAGAAGATCGAGTCCCTGGGCTCTGGCTCCGGTGCCACCAAGGCCAAGATCCGCGTCGCCAAGTCCGGCGTCGTCGAGGACACCAAGGCCTGAGCCGTACGGCCCGCACCCGACCGTACGGCCCGAGCCGTGCGTCGACCACCGCCCCCGCGCCGAAGCCGGCCGGGGGCGGTCGCACATCCCACCGCCCCCGCGCCGGCTTCCCGGCACGCCCCCGACCGGGGCCCGGGCGACTCAGCCGTCGCCCTCGCCGTAACGGCGCTCGAACTTCGCGATCCGCCCCTCGCTGTCCACGGTCCTCGCCTTGCCCGTGTAGAACGGGTGGCTCTCCGACGAGATCTCCACGTCCACCACCGGATACGTCTGGCCGTCGTCCCACTCGATGGTCTGCTCGCTGCTCGCCGTGGACCGGGTCAGAAACGCGAACCCGGCCGAGCGGTCCCGGAACACCACGGGCCGGTACTCGGGCTGCTTGTCCTGCTGCACATCTCCTCCTCGGGCGGCCCCTCGGCCACCGTCGCCGCTCTTCCCCCCCCCGTGCGCCCAGCCTCCCCGCGCACCGCCCCCACGACCAGCGCCGCACGGCCGGGCGGGTGATATCCACAGGCCGCACCGCGGGGCGCCGCGACGGGCTACTGTGAATTCACGCGGGCCACCGGCCGGTGGCCGTGCCGTGAGAGCAAGGGGGATCTCATGACCGCATTTCTCGTCCTGTTCGGCGTCCTGGCGGCCTGCGCCGCGCTGCTGATCGTGGTCCTGCTGCGCCGCGGCAGCGGAGTCACCGAGAACGCCGACGGGCTGATCCTGGAGCAGGCCCGCAGGGAGCAGGCCCACGACGATCGGTCCAACTTCTCGACCATGGCCGTGCATTCGAGCCTGCCGACCATGACCGACCACCACCACCGGCGTCCCTGACCGCCGTCGCCGCCACCGACGACGACGCCGACCGCCCGTCAGCTCACCCGGCCCCTGGGCGCCGTGGCCCAGCGCGCCGCGAGCAGCAGGGCGATGTCGTCGGGGCGGTCGGTGGCCTGGCGGGCCTCGCGGATCAGGCGGTCGGCGGTGTCCGCGAGGGCGGTCGGGCCGGTGGCCGCGAAGGTGTGGCGCAGGCGCTCCACGCCCTCGTCGATGTCCGTGCCGGGCCGTTCCACCAGACCGTCCGTGAACAGGGCGAGGATGTCGCCCGGCGCGAGCCGCAGCCGGGTCACCGGGTAGGTGGCGTCGCTGTCGACCCCGAGGACCACCCCGCCCGCCAGCTCCACCACCTCCGTGCTGCCGTCCGCCCGGCGCAGCAGCGGCTGCGGATGCCCGGCCCGGGCCGCCTGCAGCTCGCCGGTGGCCGGGTCGAGAACCATGTAGCAGCAGCTCGCGAACTGCCCCGGGTCCAGGTCGATGAGGAGTCGGTTGGTGCCCCGCACCACTTCCTGCGGCGGATGCCCGCTCAGCGCGAACGCCCGCACCGCGCTGCGCAGCTGACCCATCGTGGCCGCCGCGGCCACCCCGTGCCCCTGCACGTCGCCGATGACCAGGGCCAGCCGCCCCGGCCCCGTCTCCACCACGTCGTACCAGTCGCCGCCCACGTCCATGCCCTGGGTGCCGGGCAGATACCGGCCCACCGTGTCCACGCCCTCGTGCACCGGCAGCCGGTGCGGAAGCAGCGCGTCCTGCAGCCCCCGGGCCAGCGCGGACTCGGAGTCGTACCGCCGAGCCCGCTCCAGGGCCTGGGCGATCAGGCCGGCGAGCGCGGTGAGGACCGTCCGCTCCTCGGTGGTGAAACCGCGCGGCCGGTCGAAGCCGAGGATGCAGGAGCCCACCGGCCGGCCCGAGGCGATCAGCGGCAGAAAGGCCCGCGCACCCGTGTGCGCGTCGAGCGGCAGTTCCGGGTAGGCCGTGCCGAGCTGGTCCATCGACTCGTAGAACAGCGGCCGGCCCGTCGTCAGTGTCTCCACCCCGGGCAGCCGCGCGTCGAGGGCCACCCCGTCGAAGGGCTCCAGGAACCCGGGCGGGAAGCCGGTCTCCCACGCCAGGTACAGATGCCGGTCGCTCAGCAGATAGATCGCCAGCTGCCGCCCGCCGAAGGCCGGAAGGAGCTCCTCGGTCACCACCGCCGACACCTGGCGGGCCGTCACCGCCTCCGACAGCGCGATGGCCAGCGCCACCGGCCGGTACAGGGCCGCCGCCCGCCCCTCCGGCGAGGCGAGACCCGTGTCGTCCGCCGTGGCCGGGCGCGGTGGCAGATCGGCCGCCGCCGGATCGTTCTCCGGTACGAGGACCAGGGTGACCCCGTCCCGGCCCGGATACAGGGACACCCGCAGCCACTCGCCGTGATCCGGGTGCGCCACGAAGTGGATCGGCCGGTCCGAGAGCAGCGACCCGCGCAACTGCTCCTCGTGGTACGGCTGCCCGAACCACGGCACCGCGTCCCACAGCTGCCGCCCGGCCAGCGCACCGCGCGCCTGACCGAGCAGCGCCTCGGTGCGCTCGTTGACGTAGGTGATCCGGCCGAGCCGGTCGATCGCCAGGATCGCCCGCGGCAGCCGGTCGGTGGCGTCCGAGCCGACGAGCCCGGTGCCGAGGTCGACCAGGGAGCCGGTCAGCACATGGCCCGCCCGGCCGTCGGTGAGCGGCCGGGCGGTCACTTCGAGCAGATGGAGCCCGCCGTCGGGCCCCTTCAGCCGGAGCCGGCGCGCGGCCGGACTGCCCGAACCCGCGGCCTGCCGGGCCAGCGCCCCCAAGGCATAGGCGTCCTCGGGCACCAGGCGGTCGGTCAGTGACGCCACCGTCCACGGCAGCGGGGCGTCCTCGCCCAGGATCTCCCGCAGTCCGGCGTCCGCCCTGACCGCACCCGAGTCCAGGTCCCAGTCGAAATAGCCGATCCGCACCGGCGGCGCGGTCCGGGACGGCAGCTGTACGGACACGGGTTCGCCCGGCCAGTCGACCCGGGTCCCGTGGGCGGCGAGCCCGGACAGCGTCGTCCCCAGCCGGCGCGCCTCCTGGAGCATCCGGCCGCGGTCGCGCGCGTCCACCGGCACCCCGGGCGTCGGCGCGCGCACCACCACGAGCACCCCGAACCGCTCCCGGCCGCTGATGATCGGCGTGTACAGGGAGGCGAACGGGAACGGCAGACTCGCCACCAGCTGGGGGAACAGCCGCATGGCCTCCTCGACGTCACCCAGATGGACCGGCTGCCCCGAGCGGTGCGCCTCGGCCACCGGGAACGGGCGGTTGGCGTGCATCCGCCACCACGGGCGGAACAGCGGCCCCGGGAGTCCCGCGAGCACCGCGAGGCGCAGCAGCCCGGGCGTGCCCGAGCGCAGGTACACCGCACCCGCATAGCCCCCGGCCGCCTCGACGGCCCGCAGCACCGACTCCGCCAGCACCACCGTCAGGGCGTCCGCAGCCCACCCGGCGGCCAGCGGTTCCGGGCGCGGTGGCCCGGACCCGTCCGACGGGGCGGTGCCTGCCGCGCCGTACGAGGTCACACAGCAAGGATGCTCCCGCCCGGAAGGCGGCCGCATCCGGAGTCCCCGCGCTCTGTGCCCACGGTGCTCCGTGCCACCGCAGTCCCTCCCACCGCCGTCCCTGCCACGGCCGTCCCTGCCACCGCGCCCGACGAGCCCGGCCGACCCGATCGGGGATATTCGGCCGCCTGCCGCGCGGGCGCGGCCCCCGGCGGGGAGACTGGTCCCGAGCGCCCGGCCCGCCGATCGTCGGCCCGGCCGGCACCCGGCACGGAGAGGCGGTGCGCACGGCATGGTCCTGGCCCTGACGGCGGCGGTCGCCGCCGCCCTGCTCGTCGGCCGGCTCGCCCTGCGCGAGCGCGCCGCCCCCGGCAGCGCCCGCCGCACCCTCGCCTTCACCCGCGACCCCCGCGCCCTCGCCGCGGGTCTGCTCGCCGCCCTGCTGCTCGCCGGGCCGGCCTGGCGCGCGGGCGGCGCCGGTGCGCTGGCCTGGGCGGGGCTGGCCGGGGTGCTGGTCGCCGGGCTGACCTCGGCCGCCGGGAACGGCGAGGGCTCACGGGATCAGGAGCAGTAGCCGAAGAGGCGACCCGGTACCGGGGACCCGGGACCTGGGACCCGTGATCGCGACGGTGATTTTCGGCCGCAAGTTACCGGCCGGTTTCTCGTGACTTCCCAAGGACGCGCCAGTAGAACATGTTCCCATTCACTCGCAGAGTGAGGAACATCACGTGACTGACAGATCCTATTCGGCCTCGGCTTCCAGTGGTCTGACCCGTCGTCGGTTCGTCACTGGAACCGGTTCCCTTCTGGGTGGCCTGGCGCTCGCCGGGCACACCACGTCCGTGAGCGCCGCGACCCCCGCGGAGGTCACCGCCGCCCTCGCGCCCATCCCCTCCGGCGCCCGTGTCCCCGTCCTCGTCATCGGCTCCGGGTACGGCGGCTCCGTCGCCGCGCTCCGGCTCGCCCAGGCCGGCGTCGACGTCCACCTGATCGAGATGGGTCTGGCCTGGGACACCCCCGGGTCCGACGGAAAGATCTTCGCCAACACCACCAGGCCCGACTACCGGTCCTTCTGGCTGCGCACCCGCACCAAGCAGCCCCTCAGCCAGTTCCTCGGCTACCCGCTCGACAAGGACGTGCCCCGCTACACCGGCATCCTCGACGCCGAGGACTTCGCCGGGATCACCGTCTACCAGGGCCGAGGCCTGGGCGGCGGCTCGCTCGTCAACGGCGGCATGGCCGTCACCCCGCGCCGCGAGGTCTTCCCGGCCCTGCTGCCCACCGTCGACCCCGCCGAGATGTACGCCACCTACTACCCGCGCGCCAACGCCGGACTCGGCGTCACCGACGTCGACCAGACCTGGTGGGAGAGCGCCGACTGCTACCAGTACGCGCGCGTCGGCCGCAAGCACGCCCAGCGCTCCGGCTTCCCCTTCGTCTTCGTGCCCAACGTCTACGACTGGGACTACATGAAGCAGGAGGCCGCCGGGGCCGTGCCGAAGTCCGCCCTCGACGGCGAGGTCATCTACGGCAACAACCACGGCAAGAAGAGCCTGCAGAAGACCTATCTCGCCCGCGCCGCCGCCACCGGGCGGGTCGCCGTCTCACCGCTCCACAAGGTCACCACGGTCACCCCGGCGTCCGACGGCGGCTACACCGTCACCATCGAACGCATCGACACCACCGGCACCACCGTCGAGACCAAGACCGTCACCGCCGACCGCGTCTTCTTCGCCGCCGGCAGCGTCGGCACCAGCAAGCTGCTCACCCGCCTGAGGGCCACCGGGGCGCTGCCCGCCCTCAACGACCGGGTCGGCAAGAACTGGGGCGACAACGGCAACGTCATGTGCGGCCGGGCCAACCACATGTGGGACCCCACCGGCAAGCTCCAGTCCGCCATGCCCACCGCGGGCATCGACAACTGGGACGCCGGCGGCGCCTTCGCCGAGGTCGCCCCGCTGCCCACCGGCATCGAGACCTACGCCTCCTTCTACCTCTCCATCACCCGCACCCCGCACCGCGCCGAGTTCAGCTGGAACGCCGCCGCCGGGCGGGTCGACCTGAGCTGGGACCGGGCCTGGAAGCAGACCTCGATCGACGCGGCCAGGACCATCTTCGACAAGATCAACGCCAAGGAGGGGACCATCTACCGCACGGACCTCTTCGGCGCCTACAAGATCTGGGGCGACCATCTCACGTACCACCCGCTCGGCGGCGCCGTCCTCGGCGAGGCCACCGACAACTACGGCCGGCTGCACGGCTACGACGGCCTGTACGTCATCGACGGAGCCCTCATCCCCGGCAGCACCAGCGTCAACCCGTTCGTCACGATCACGGCGCTCGCCGAACGCAACATCGAGAAGATCATCGCCACCGACCTGTGAGGGGCGGGACACGGCGAGGGGGCCGGCCGGGAAAGCCCGGCCGGCCCCCTCGCCGTACGGTCTCAGTGGGTCGGCAGCACGCACACGGTGTCGAGCCCGAGCACCCGGTTGAGCCGGCCGAACGCCAGCCACGAACCCAGGCTCATCGTCAGCTCCACGATCTCCACCTGGCTGTACGCGGCCCCCATCCGCGCCCAGAACTCCTCGTCCAGTCCGTGGTGGTCAAGGGCGTACCGCTCCGCGTACTCCGCCGCGAGCCGCGTCCGCTCGTCGAAGGCGTCCGTCGTGCGCCACGCGAGCACCGCGTCCGCGAAGGACTCCTCGACCTTCTCCCCGTCCCGGTCCGTCCGCCAGTCCAGACAGAACCGGCAGCCGTTGATCTGCGCGATCCGCAGCCGCGCCGCCTCGAACTCACGCAGCCCGAGCGTCGTGTGCGCGTACACGGACAGCGAGAAGTTCGCCGCCGCCATTCCGATCCCGGGCACCATGTCGCCCCACACGTACCCGATCGGCTCCTGCCCCTCGGGAATGTCGATGATCACCGCGTTCTCCTTCCGAGCTTCCCCACCGCCGGGCGCAACGGCACGTCCAGCGCGTCGTACAGCCCCGGTTCCGCCTCCACCAGCCAGTCGATGGAGCCGACGAGCCGCCCCACCGCCGTCGCGTTCCCGCCTGCCGAACGGTTCTCGCCCTCGTCCGAGGCCTCCACCGTCACCTCGATCCGCGGCCGGCCCTCCACGATCACCCGGTGCGCCCCCGAACCGTCCGGCGGCACCGGCCAGTCCGGCGCGCAGTCCGGATGGATCCGGGTCACATGCTCGATCACCAGAAGCGGCTCGCCGCCGACGATCCCCTGCACCTCGAAGTGCACCGCGCCCTGCGTGCCGGCCGCGAACTCGCCCATGGTCCGGGTCCGTACGGGCGCCTCAAGCGGGCGCCGCTCCAGCGTCTCGCGGATCTCGTCGAGCTCCACCCCGAGCGCCCGTGCCATCAGCCGCAGCTGCCCGCCCCACACCATCGTCGGCACCGAGGGCAGCAGCATCGGCGGCTCGTAGTCCATCGGCTGCCCCATGCCGACCAGGAAACGGACCGACTCCTCCTGCTCGTACGTCGAGTAGTCGAAGATCTCCTGGCAGCGGATCGCCTCCACCGTGCTGCCCAGGCCGCTCACCAGGAGCGGCAGCACGTCGTTGCCCCAGCCCGGGTCGACGCCCGAGGCGAACAGCGAACCGCCGCCCTCCTTCACCGCCGCCAGGACCGGGTCCCGGAACTCGGGCGGCGCGCTGCGGTGGTCGTAGAGCGGGTACAGCGAGGGCGTCACGACGACGGCGCCCGCGCGGACCGCCCGGGTGACATCGGCGAGCGCCTCGTCCGGGCGCAGGTCCCCGGACGCCGCGTACACCACGGCGCCCGGGGCCTCGGCGAGCACGGCGTCGACGTCGTCCCGGGCGGCCACCCCCAGCGCGCGCCCGAGCCCGGCGAGCTCGCCCGCGTCGCGACCGACCTTGGCGGGGTTCGCGACGAGAACGGCCGAGAGCGCGAGCGCCGGATGGGCGTCGACGGCCCGGATGGCCGCGCGCCCGACATTTCCGGTTCCCCATACCACGGTCGGAATCATGCGCGGAGGGTAGCGCCGGGGGTGCGAGGTTCCCAGGGGTGCGACGAGGCGGATCTGACGGTACGTCAGTACGGTGCCGGCCCGGGTGGCCCGGTCATCGGGCACCCCCCACGCAGGTGGCGTACGCGCGCGGGTCCTCCGCCGCGAGCCGGCGCAGCGCGGCCGCCGCCTGCTCGGCCGGTGGCGTGCTCTCGTCGGGCAGGCGCCAGACGAAGTGGATCCAGGAACCGCCCTTCACGTCCGTGCCCTCGAAAGTGCCGGGCTGGTACAGGAACCCCACCTCGGCCGTGTCCGGAGTGTCGGTCGGGGACTCGGCGTACGTGAGGCGGCAGTCCCAGCGGCCCAGGAGCTCCGGAGAGGCCCGCAGCCCCTCCCGGATCAGTCGCGCGATGGTCCGGGCCGGCCAGGACCAGCGGGTCTCCGTGCCCGCCCGGGCGACCTCCGCGTCGTACGCGACGGTGTCGAAGCGGTGTGCGGGGAGTACGGGCGCGGGCTCGCCGCCCGGCAGCCGCTCCGGGTGCCGCCAGTCCCGCCACACCACCTCGTCACCCTCGCGCACGATGGTCACCCACAGCGCGCCGCAGCAGCCCTCCGAGCACCAGGCCTCGGCGAGTTGCACCTCCCGGGGCTCCTCCGTCGCCCGCAGCCGCTCATCGCCGAAGAAGTACTCCGGCCAGTTGCCCGCGCCGCGCCCGAACACCGCGGGCACCAGCGGCTCGCCGTCGAGCAGGAAGCGGGTCTCCAGCGGGTCGCCGTCGTCAGGGTCGCGCGAGAGCACCTCGATCCGCAGCCGGCTGTCCGGCGGCGGGTCCTGGAACACCCGGTCCCGGGTGTACCGAAGCCACTCCGCCCGGCGCCGTACCGCCGGGGACGCGTCGGCGTCCGGCCCGGCGAACGCGCCCTCCCACCCGGGGGAGTGGAGCAGCGCACCGAGTGCGTCGAGCAGCTGGTCGACCTGCCCGTCCCGCCACGGCAGCAGCCGAGTCGGACCGCTGTGCAGGTCCACGGCGAGCGAGAGCAGGACGGCGGCGTGGTCGACGCCCGGCGAGAGCGTGGGGGCACGCCGTACCACGAGCTCACAGACCTCGACCGCCTCGCGGTACGAGCGGACTTCGGCCTCGTAGTCGCGCGGGCTCGCCATCCGTACGAGCAGCCGGGCCGCGCGGGCGACCAGCCGTGGGTCCAGCGGCTCGCGGCGCAGCAGCCCGGCGAGTCCGGTCGCTTCGGCGATCCGACGGGAGGGCGAGGGACCGACGGCGCGCAGGTCGGGCGGCAGCCCGATCAGCAGCGCCCGCGCGTCACGCGTCCCGCCGGAGAGCAACGCGTCCACGAAAGGGCGCAGGTCGGTCTCACGCACCCGGAGGTCCAGCCAGCGCAGTGCGGCGGTGCGCGGGTCCAGCGGTTCGAGGGCTTCGAGCGCGAGCCCGAGCAGTCCGTCCAGGTGGGTCAGCGCCCGCAGCACCGGTATGTCCTCGGGCTCGCCCAGCCGCCCGAGCAGAGCCAGCCCGACGCTTACAGGCCTGCTCTGGGTGCCGGTGCATACCAGGCGGCGGGCCAGTGCGCGGGCTGCCGCCGGATCATCCAGCGGCATGGACAGGACCGCACCGGCCACCGGGCCCGTGTGGACGGGGAGTTCGGCGAGACGGCGGTGGATCTCCTCGGCCGCCCCGGGGGTGTCGGGTCCGGCGAGCAGCGGTCCGAGGGCCGCCCGGACGGCGGCGAAGCCCTTCTTGCCGCGCAGTCGGGGGCCGTCCGGCAGTGGTGGCTCGTCGGGCAGCGGGAAACCCTGGCGGCGGGTGACCGCGCCGGAAGCGGGGCCCTCTCGGGGACCGGCTTCGATCAGGCTCAGGGCGTAGGCGTACAGCGAGGGCCGGTCGGTGAGCGCCGCGCGCTCGTCCTGGGCGCTCACCGGCTGGTGGGGTGCTCGATTCTCTTGATCATGCCCCGAGGATGCCGTATCCCCGGGGCCGTCGTCCAGGGGGTTACGCGTCCCCCGCCGGCGCCTCCTCGGCGAGCCGCAGCGCCACGAACGGCACGGTGTCGCCGGGCAGGAGGTAGCGCTCGGTCTCCACGAACCCGCGCGCCAGCGCGAACGCCAGCCCCTCCTCATTGGTCGCGAGGACCACGGTCTCCACGCCCGCGTCGCTCAGCGTCCGGGCGTGGGCGAGGCCCCGCTCGTACAGCGCCGTGCCGAAGCCGCGCCGCCGGTGGGCGGGCAGGATCCGGGAGATGACCGTGGCCGCCGGGGTCTCGTCGTCGGGCGGCCGGACGGTGGAGCAGCCGACGGCCACGCCGCCCAGATAGGCGACGTCCAGCCGGTTGCGGCCCGCGCGCTCGCGCACCTCGGCGTCCGACAGCGGCGCCGTCGGAATGATCGTGTTGTGGATCAGCCGCCAGTCCGTGAGGAGGGTGGGCGCCGCCACCGGGTCGGCGGGGTCGATGCTCTCGATGCGCAGCTCGTGCGGTTCGCTCATCCGGGCAGGAAATCCCGCCGCCGTACGGGGAGTCAACCGCAATCCGGCCGCGCCCGGACGGGTGAGGGGCACCGGCACCGCGACAGGCCCGCCGCCCACCGGGTACGGATCCCGGCATTGCCCCGAGCCCCGGAGGAGCCCTCCTCATGCCCATCCGCAAGGGCACCACCGCCACGGTGCCGGCCACCCGCCTCCTGTCCGCGGCCCTGGCGCTGACCGGCGTCCTCACCGGCGTCCTGACCGGCTGCACCGCCGAACCCCCGCGGCCCGCACCGCCCGCCCCGGCGCCCGCCGCCTCCCGACCGGCCGCCCCGGCACAGCCGGACGCCGCGAACCGGGCGCCCGCGCGGATCCCCGGCATCGGCCCGCAGACCCACGGCCGGATCCCCGACGGCACCACCCAGGTCCTCGTGGTGACCGGCGACGGCCCCGACGGCACCGTGGCCACCGCCGTGCTCCACCAGCGGGACCCGGCCGGCCGCTGGCACCGCACCGCCGGGCCGTGGACCGGCCACAACGCCCTGCGCGGCTGGACCGACGAACACACGGCGGGCGACCTGCGCTCGCCCATCGGCGTCTACCGGATCGGTGACGCGGGCGGTCTGCTGCCCGACCCGGGCGCACGCATCCCGTACGACCAGGACGAGGAGTTCACCGTCTCGGGCACCGGATTCCTCGGCGAGCCGCTCGACGGCTCCTTCGACTACGTCGTCGCCATCGACTACAACCGGATCCCCGGCACCACCCCGCTCGACAAGGAACGCCCGCTCGGCCCGGAGGCCGGCGGCGGGGTGTGGATCCACGTCGACCACGGCGGCCCCACCCAGGCCTGTGTCTCGTTGCCCCGGGAGAACATGGCGGAGCTGCTGCGCGCCCTCGACCCGGCCCGCGAGCCGGTCGTCGTCATGGGGCCGGGTGCGGTGATCGCCCGATAGCCCGGTAGCCCGCCGATGCGACGCCGCGCCGGTCGCCGTAAAGCCTTGGCGATACGTCCGTTCTGCCGCATGGTGTCCTCTGCGTCCGCAGTGGCACCGTCGGGGGACGGTGGCCGGACGGGACCGTCCAGGGGGACACATGGGCACATCGCACGCGGAGCCGGCCGCGAGACGCGGCCGGGGAGTGCTGGAAGGGGCGTTCGCGCTCCTGGAGGCGTTACGGCGGCACGGCGACGACCCGGCCGGCGTCACCGAACTCGCGCAGGCCTGCGGGGTCCCGAAAGGCACCGCGCACCGGCTGCTCGACCAGCTCGTGGCCGTCGGCGCGGTCGAGCGTCGCGACCGGCGCTACCGGGTCGGCTCGCAGCTCTACCGGCTCGGCCTCGCCTGGGAGCCGCACCCGGGACTGCGGGCCGCCGCGCGGTTGCCGCTGCACCGGCTGCGGGCGGTCACCGGCGCCAGCGTGCTGCTCGTGGTGATGCGGGAGGACCAGGCGCTGACGGTCGCCTCGGTGCCGGGCGACCTGGAGCCGGTGCTGCCGGTGCGCGACGGGGTCGCGTTCCGGCTCGACACGGCGGCGGGCCGGGCTCTGTGCGGACCGCGGCGTACGGGGCCGGTGTTCGACCGGGAGGACATCATGCCCGGTGTCTGCTGCACGGCCGTGCCCGTACGGTCCTCGGAGGGCCGGACCGTCGCCGCGGTCGCCGGGATGGTCCGGGCCGGACAGCGCCTCGAACCGCTGGCCGAAGCCGTCGCCGCGGCCGGCGCCGCGCTCGCCAGAGGGCTCGACCGGGACCTGTGCGGGGCTCCGTTCCGTCCAACGGAACGCGCGTAGAACGGGCCCGGGCCGACCCGGCAGAGTGAGGGACGTGCCGAGGGGAACGGCACGAACCGAACCGAACCGAACCGACACAACGACACGACACGACACGACATGACATGACGTGACGTCACCGGACACCCGGAGCCGACGTCACGGAGGGGGAGATCCACATGCGCAGCAACCGCATCGCCCGCACGGCCGCCGTCGCGCTCCTCGGGCTGGGCAGCCTCGGCGTCTTCGCCGGCACCGCCCAGGCGGAACCGATCGACTACGTGCAGATCGAGCTGATCGAACTCACCTGCCACCAGCAGAGCGAGGGAGACCACGACGAGGCGTACCTGAAGATCACCGACGCCAACGGGAACCAGGTCAAGGTGTGGCCCGGCAACGGCGTCTCGTACCAGACCATGGGCCCCGGCTACGTCCGCTCCCTGACCGACGGCAACGGCAACGCCGCCCTGATCCTCGGCCGTGAGCAGGCCCGCACGCTCACCCTGTGGGACAAGGACACCTTCGGCGGCGACGACAAGCTGGGTTCCGCGCTCGTCACCGGCAGCGAGGCCGGCGCCGAGGTCCAGTACCGCTCCCTGGAGGGCTCCGGCGGCGTCTACACGATCGCCTACCGCGTGGTCGACATCTGATCCGGATCCGATCCGGCCGGGCCGCCCTTGGCCCGCCGGTGGGCCGCGACCCGCTCGCGGGTGGCGCAGCGCCGTGAGCAGTAGCGACGGCGTTCCCGGCCACTGCCCTGCGGGACGAACACGTTCTCGCAGGCGGCCGACGCGCACACCCCGCCCGGGGCGCGGCCCCGCATCCACAGCAGCACCGCGAGCGCCAGACACGAGGACGCCAGGAACCACTCCGCCCACGGGGCGTCGTCGTCCCGGTCCACATGCGGATGCCAGGCGCTCGCGCCGCCGTGCGCGGTCAGCCGCAGTGGACCGGTCCGCTCGGCGAGGAGCGCGTTGAGCTTCCGCGCCGCCGCGTCGACGCCGTCCGCGGCGAACACCGGGCGCAGCGCGGCCGCCGCCGCTCGCAGGTCCGGCAGGTCGGCCTCCACCAGACCGAGCGGCTCGCTCTCGCCGTGTGCGCGCAGCACATCGGCGACCTGCACGAGCGTGCAGGAGTCATGGCTCAGCACATTGACGAGTTCGGCGGCGCGCCGGGAGTTGGCGAGCACCGAGTGCTCGTGCGGGGCAGCAGCGGCATGCATCCGGCGAATGTAACGCATGTAACGCATATTGTGGAGTTCTGCGTTACCTGCGTAGCGTCGTTCCGGTGCGAAGCGACCAGCCGATCCACAGGACGCGGCGTCTGCTCGCCGGGGCGGCCGCGGCGCGCACCGGCGACGAGATGTCCGGCCCCGCCCTGCTGCTCCTCGGATACGCGGGGGCAGGGGCGGGCGCGGGAGCGGGAACCGGGTCGGTGGCCGCGGCGTCCGCGCTGCTCGCCGGGATCACGGCCGCCGCCGCGCTCGGCGGACCGGTGCTCGGTGCGCTCCTGGACCGCGCCGCCCGCCCCGGCCGGCTGCTCGGCGCCTGTCTCGCCCTCTACGCGACGGGTCTGGTCGCCGTACTCCTGAGCCTCGGCGCCGTCCCGTTCCCGCTCACCCTGCTCCTCGCGCTCGCCACCGGCACCCTCGCGCCCGCCCTGGCCGGCGGCTGGACCGCCCGGCTGGCCACGGCCGCGCCGCCCGAGTGCCTGCACCGGATCCAGGCCCTCGACGCCATGACGTACAGCGCCGCGAGCCTGCTCGGCCCGGCCCTCGCCGGGCTCCTCGGCCGCCTGGCCGGCGCGACGGGCGCCGTGGTGGCCGCCGCCGCGCTGATCCTGCTCGCCGTGCCCGCGGCCCGCGGTCCGGCCCACCACCGGCACGTGCCCGCCCGACCCGTGACCGTACGGGTGGTGGCCCACGACCTGGCACACGGCTTCGCCGCCCTGGTCCGCTCGATGCCGCTGGCCAGGGCGACGGCCGGCTCGACGCTCTCCTGCCTCGGCCAGGGGGTCTTCGTCGCCTGCGTGCCGCTGCTCGGCGCGCGGGTCCTGGGCGCGCCCGGCGACGGCGCGCTGCTGCTCGGCGGCACCGCGCTCGCCGCCCTCGGCACGGGCGCCGTGCTCGCCCGGCTGCGCCGTCCGCCCCGGCCCGACACGGTGCTGTGGGTCGCGCCGCTCGTCCTCGCCGTGGCCTTCGCGGGCGCCTGCGGGGCCGTGCGCGCGGACGACCCGGCTCCGCTGGTCGCCGCGGCCCTCCTGGCCGGGGTGGCCGAAGGGCCGCAGCTCACCGCCCTGTTCGCGGTGCGGCACCGCGAGGCGCCGGAGGGGCTGCGGGCGCAGGTGTTCACGACCGGAGCCAGCGTCAAGATCACCGCGTTCGCCCTGGGCGCGGCCCTGGCCGGGCCGCTCCTGGCGCACTCCCTCACCGGCGCGCTGCTCACGGCGGCGGGCGTGCAGCTGCTCGCCGCCACGTCGTACGCCGTGCTGACCCGCTTCGTACCGACCCGCGTCGGCCTCAGGAAGAGGCGGCCCGCAGCGAGGCGGTGTGCTCGCGGACCTGTTCGGGGGTGAGATAGGCGTCGGTGTACTCGAAGTCCCGCAGCGTGCCGGCCTTCGAGGCGAGGAAGCCGGTGCGGACGTAGTCGTCACCCGCCACCGCGTTGAGCAGCCAGTTGGTCATCACCCGGGTCTTGGCCACATTGGTGCGCAGCGCCGTCCAGTGGTAGCCGCGGGCCACCGCCTGGGCCGGCATGCCGTGCATCTCGATGCCCAGCGGCTTGGACACCCCGTCGAGCCCGCCGAGGTCCACCACCAGGCCGAGGTCCTTGTGCACATAGGGCCGGGTCGGCTCGCCGCGCAGCGTCGCGACCAGGTTGTCCGCGAGCAGCTTGCCCTGGCGCATGGCGTGCTGGGCGGTCGGCGGGCAGATCGCGCCCTCCTCGCTCTTGGTCAGGTCCGGCACGGCCGCCGCGTCGCCCAGCGCGTACACCCCGGGAAGCCCCGGCACCACCATGTCCGCGCCGACCACCAGCCGGCCGCGCAGCGTCTCGGCGCCCAGGGTGCCGATGAGCGGGCTGGCGGCGACCCCGGCCGTCCAGATGAGGGTGCGGCTGGGCAGCACCCGGCCGTCGGTGAGGGTCACGTTCTCGTCGTCCACGGAGGCCACCGACACCCCGAGGGAGACCTCGATCCCGCGCCTGCGCAGGATCTCCATGGCCGCCCCGCCCAGCTTGGGCCCGAGTTCGGGCATCAGGGTGGGCGCGATGTCGACCAGATGCCACCGGATGAGCTTCGGGTCGAGCCGCGGATAGCGCTTGACGGCGTTGTGGGTGAGCAGCTGCAGACAGGCGGCCGTCTCGGTGCCCGCGTACCCGCCGCCGACCACCACGAACTGCAGCCGCGCGGCCCGCTCGGCCTCGTCCTGGCTGGCGTCCGCCAGGTCGAGCTGGGCGATCACATGGTCCCGGATGTACACGGCCTCGGCGAGCGTCTTCATGCCCCGCGCGTGGTCCGCGAGCCCGGGGATGTCGAAGGAGCGGGTGACACTGCCCGGCGCGAGCACCAGGTGGTCGTACGGCTCGATCTCCGTCTCGCCGCTGAGGGTGCGCACCACACAGACCCTGGCCTCGGTGTCGATGCCGATCGCGCCGCCGGGGATGATCCGGGTGCGGTGCTTCTCACTGCGCCGCAGCGACAGGGCGACCGACTGCGGGGAGAGCACCCCGGACGCGACCTGCGGCAGCAGCGGCAGATAGAGCTGGTACGAGAAGGGCGAGAGCAGCGAGATCGCCGCCTCCCGCGGGGTCAGCCGCCGTTCCAGGCGCCGTACGCACCCGACCCCGGCGAAACCGGCGCCCACCACGAGGATTCTCGGTCGAGACACGGTGAAGTCCGCCTTTCCACGCCTTGTCCTGCGCCTTGCCGTGTGTGCGGGGCCGTCGGCGGCCCCGTCGGCCTGGCTGACCTCACCTATCATCCGGAAAGCAGGCATATCCGGCAAAAGGGTGGTGGCGTTCAGGGGACCCGCCGCCCCGGCGCTGAACGGCGCGCCGGAACGGCGGGAGCGGCGGGAGGCGCGCGCGCTCAGCTGCCGGTGATGCTGGGCGCGCCCGTCTCGATGTGGCCGGTGTAGCGGCGCGACCAGGTGCCGTCGATGTCGGCGAGGACCGTGAAGTCGTACCAGCCGTTCGTGTAGGCCACCGCGTTGAAGTAGTCCTCGCGCGAGGAGTTCGCGGGCACGGTGTACGTCCACGGGCCGTCCGAGCGGTACGCGTCGGAACGGATGGTGAAGGTGACCGCGGTGGACGCGTTGTTGGTCATCCTGAACCAGATCGCCGTCTTCCCGGTGCCGGACTCCGTCGCGTAGCGCGCGGCGACCTCGATGTCCTTGCCCGCCTTGGAGGCGTCGCCGATGAAGCGGCGCAGGAAGCGGTTCGGGCCCATCATCGAGATGTCGTACTTCCCGGAGCCGAAGCCGAGCCCGATGTTGAAATAGTCGGACGAGGTCGTGCCCGGGTCGACCGTGTACTGCCAGGCGGCGGTGTCCCGGTACTGGTGCGGGTGGATCGAGAAGTGCGCGGAGCGGCGCGCCTCGGTGCCCTGGTTGGTCATCGAGAACCAGGCGAGGATCTTGCCTGCCGCCCCGAACTCGAAGCGGTCGAGATTGCCGTTGACCTGGTACGGCAGGGTGCGCGCCGGCCGCGTGCCCGGCTCCTGCGGCGGCAGGGCGTTGTCCTGCGGCGCCGGGTTGGGCAGCGGGCCGCAGGTGGACTGGCCGATGACCTTCGCCGTCGGCGGCAGGTCCGCCGGGACCCCGTACACCGGGTGCGCGAAGTCGAACACACCGGTCAGGTCGCCGGTCACCCTGCGGCGCCAGGCGCTGATGTTCGGGCAGGTGGCCGGGGTGCCGAGGGCCGCCGTCCAGACCTCCATGAAGCGCAGCACCGAGGTGTGGTCGAAGACCTCGGAGCTCACCCAGCCGCCCCGGGTCCACGGGGACATGACGATCATGGGGACCCGGAAGCCGAGGCCGATCGGCACCCCGTCGATGTACTCGCCCGCCGTGCCGGGCGGCGCGACCGGCGGCGGCACATGGTCGAACAAGCCGTCGTTCTCGTCGTAGTTGAGGAACAGGACGGTGGAGTCGAAGACCTCGGGGTTCGCGGCGAGCGCCTGGTAGACCAGGTTGACGAAGTGGGCGCCGTCGCCGGGCGGGGCGTACGGGTGCTCCGAGAAGGCCTCGCTGGCCACCACCCACGACACCTGCGGCAGCGTGCCGGCGACCACGTCGGCGCGGATCGCGGCGGCGATGTCGTCCGGCGTCGAGCCGGTCACCTTCGGCACCGAGCCCATGCCGCGGTCGTACAGCGGGTCGCCGGGCTTGGCGTCGGTGAACCGCTTGAAGTACGCGAGGCCGTTGTCGCCGAAGTTGTCCTGGGCGTTCTGGTAGACCTTCCAGCTCATCCCGGCCCGCTGGAGGGCCTCGGCGTACGTCTCCCAGGTCAGCCCGGACTCGTCGCCGCCGTCCTTGCTGGAGGCGTCGACCTTGCCGCTCCACAGGAAGGTGCGGTTGGGACCGGTCGCGCTGAGGGTCGAGCAGAAGTAGGCGTCGCAGACGGTGTAGTTGTCGGCGAGCGCGTAGTGGAAGGGTATGTCGCCGCGATCCAGGTGCCCGAGCGTGCGGGTGTTGCCGACGCCCATGACCCAGTTGTCCAGGCGGCCCTTGTTCCAGGCGGCGTGCTGCGAGGTCCAGCTGTGCGGCAGATCGCCGTTGCACTGCGCGAGCGTCTCGCCGTCCACACCGCCGGCCGGGGGAGTGGCGCTCAGCTTCCACGGGTACTGCCGGCCGCCCCAGTCGGGCTGGTTGAACATGCCCCAGCCGCCTGGGATGTTGCCCGCGGCCCGGTCGCCGAAGCCCCGTACACCGCGCAGCCGGCCGAAGTAGTGGTCGAAGCTCCGGTTCTCCTGCATCAGGATCACCACGTGCTTGACGTCCGTGATGCCACCGGTGGCCGCCTGCGCGGCCGCCGACACCGGCTGCGCCGACACCGCCTCCGCAGGCGCCGCGCCGGCCGGCGCCCCCGCCCCGGCGACCAGCCCGGCCCCGAGCCCCGCCCCGATCCCTACGAACCCTCTGCGGCTGATGGGTTTCATACCCCGCCTCGCCCGCCTCTCGTGTCCCGCGGTGCCCCGGTGGCACGCGAGGACAGGATGGGGGAACCGGACCCAAAGGTATACGGCCGTGCGGTAATCGATCGGTTAACTTCCCGAGGACGGTGAGGTGGTGGGGTGAGAGCGACACGGATTTGGTTTTATGTCGAACCAATAAGTGGGTGGCTCAGGATGGTCCGGCCGGGTCGCAGTGCCTCGGAACCGCCGCGGGCCCGTTCCGGTGAGAAAATGGGGTGACACGCCACCACCAGGATCCGGACCACGGAGGTGGATCATGGGCGAGGCACGCGATGTCATGGACCGTCTCACCGAGGCGGTGACACACTCGGACCTCAGGACGCTCGGCACCCTCTACGCCGAGGACGCCGTCGCTCTCACCCCCGACGAGGGCGAGATCAAGGGCCGCGACGCGATCGTGGCGTACTGGCGCACGATGACCGAGGCGATCCCGGCGGCGACCTTCACGCCCCGGAACAAGTACGAGATCGGCGACACCGCGATCGACGAGGGGATCTTCAGCGGCGCCAACACGGGGCCGATCCAGCTGCCCACCGGGGAGACGCTCCCGGCGACGGGCAAGACCGTCACCCTGCGCGGCACCGACCTCGCGACCGTCAAGGACGGCAGGATCACGGACTACCGGCTCTACTTCGACCAGATGGAGTTCCTGGACCAGCTCGGACTGCTGCCGCAGCCCTGAGAGCGAGGTGCCTTCGAGGCGGACCCCCGGACCCAGGGCGGACCCGGCGCGGACCCGGGGCGGACCCCGGCAGGGCCCGCCCCTCCCGGGCGCCGGGCATGTGGTCCACAATCGTCGGCATGAGCGACGAGACCGCCGACACCAGCACCGAGCCCGGCCCCGGCACCCCCGATCCCTACCTCTGGCTGGAGGAGGTCGAGGGTGAGCGCGCCCTCGCCTGGGTGAAGGAGCGCAACGCCGAGACGGCGGCGGAGCTCGCCGGGGGAGAGGGCTTCGACGGCCTCGTCGCCGAACTGCGCGAGGTGCTCGACGCGCCGGACCGCATCCCGTACACCCGGCGGCGCGGCCCGTACCTCTACAACTTCTGGCAGAGTGCCGAGCACACCCGCGGCATCTGGCGGCGCACCACCCTCGACGAGTACCGCTCCGACGCGCCCGCGTGGGACGTGCTGCTCGACCTCGACGCGCTCGCCGCCGCCGAGGGCGAGGACTGGACCTGGGCGGGCGCGCAGGTGCTGCGGCCCGCGTACCGCCGCGCCCTGGTGAGCCTCGCGCGTGGCGGTGGCGACGCCGTGGTCGTGCGCGAGTACGACCTGGCGGAACGGGCCTTCGTCACCGACGGGTTCACCCTGCCCGAGGCCAAGACCGACATCGGCTGGATCGACGAGGACCATGTCTTCGTCGGCACCGACGAGGGCCCCGGCTCCCTCACCGCCTCCGGCTATCCGCGCACCGTCCGGCGCTGGCGCCGCGGCACCCCGCTGGCGGCGGCCGAACTCGTCCACGAGGGGCGGGAGTCCGACCTCGCCGTCTCCGCCTGGCACGACCCCACCGAGGGCTTCGAGCGCGACTTCGTCGTCCGCTACCGGGACTTCTGGCACCACGAGACCCATCTGCTCACCCCGGACGGCGAGCTGCGCCGCCTCGACGTCCCCGACGACGCCGACAGCTCCGTGCACCGCGAGTGGCTCCTCGTCACCCCCAAGGCGACCTGGCTCGGGCAGCCCGCGGGCACGCTCCTCGCCTTCCGCTTCGAGGCCTTCCTCGCCGGGGACCGCACGCCCGAGGTGCTGTTCACGCCCGACGACCGTACGTCCCTGGCCGGCCACTCCTGGACCCGCAACCATCTCGTCGTCGAGACCCTCCAGGACGTCGCCAGCCGGATGTACGTCCTGACCCCGCCGGCCGACTCTGCTCCGGGCGGCGGCTGGAAGCGCCAGGAGCTCGCCGACATCCCGCCGCTCGCCTCCGCCGCCCTCACCGACACCGACCCGGACACCGGAGACGAGTACTTCCTGTCCATCACCGGCCACCTCGTGCCGCCCGCCCTCCACCGCGGCGAGATCGGCGGCCCGGGCGAGCGGATCAAGCAGGCCCCCGAGCGCTTCGACGCGACCGGCCTCGAAGCCCGCCAGTACTTCGCCGTCTCCGCCGACGGCACCCGCGTCCCGTACACCGTCGTCGGCCCCCGCGACCAGAGCGGCCCCCGGCCCACCCTCCTCAACGGGTACGGCGGCTTCGAGGTCTCCCTCACCCCCGCCTACGACACGATGCGCGGCCGCGCCTGGCTCGCCCGCGGCGGTACGTTCGTGGTGGCCGGCATCCGCGGCGGCGGAGAGTACGGCCCCCGCTGGCACCGCAGCGCCCTCAAGGCCGACCGGCCCCGCGCCTACGAGGACTTCGAAGCCGTCGCCCGCGACCTGGTCGCCCGGGGCATCACCACCCCCGACCGGCTCGGCATCACCGGCGGCAGCAACGGCGGCCTGCTCATGGGCGCCATGCTGGTCCGCAGCCCCGAGCTGTTCGGCGCGATCGTCGCGCACGTGCCGCTGCTCGACATGCTCCGCTTCCACACCCTGCTCGCCGGCGCCAGCTGGATCGCCGAGTACGGCGACCCCGACGACCCGGCCGACCGGCCGCACCTGGCCGCGCTCTCGCCGTACCACCAGCTGGAGGCCGGCCGGCCCTACCCACCGGTGCTGCTCACCACCTCGACCCGCGACGACCGGGTCCACCCCGGCCACGCCCGCAAGGCCGCCGCGCGGCTGCGTGAGCTCGGCCACCGGGTGCTGCTCCACGAGACCCTGGCCGGCGGCCACGCGGGGGCCACCGACCACGAACAGACCGCCTGGAACAGCGCCCTGGAGCACACCTTCCTGTGGCGGACGCTGGCGCCCTGACGCGGCTCGGGCGCACGCAGAAGGGCGCCTGTCCGGTATACGGAAAGTCCGCATACCAGGCAGGCGCCCCGGGTGGTCAGTCCCTCGCCGTTCAGGCTCACGCTGTTCAGTTCCTATGGTGCGCTGGAATACCGTCTGCGGCCGAGCGTCGCCATGACGGGCGCTGCGGCCCGCCGGACCCGTGTCCTCCCCGTACAGGTCCCCGGCACGCGTCCGTTCCCGTCCGCCGCCTACTGCATCGGGTTCATCGGGTGCGGGTGCGGGTGCGGGTTCATCGGATGCATCCCGTTCATGGGCGCCATCGGAGCCATGGGAGCCTGAGGCATCGGCGCGCCACCGTTCGGGCCGTGACCGACCGGCGGCATCTGGATCACACGGCTGAGGTCGCGCAGCACCTCCTCGGCGACCCGGCGAACATCACCGGGCACGTCCCCCTGCTCTCTTATGAGCTCGGCGTAGATGGGGGCGGTCGTGTCCGCGTAAGTCATTGCGCTCGCTTCCTCGGCGTTCTGCGACGTCTCTCGGGCCCAGCGAGTCTACGGGGCCCGGACCCCCGCCAAGGGCCCGGTCCCGGATCCCGCTCCCTCCCGTGGACGGCCGGAATCAGAGGCATTCCCACCGAATTCCTCCCGGACTCCGGCGGGATCGCGGGTCCCACCGGCCCCGGCCGGCCGACACCGCCGCCCGCCCGCCGCGCCGGATGTGTTCTATCCCTCGCCGGCCGATCCCGGGATGCGGAGCCGTGCGGCCCGGCCCGGCCGATCCGGGCCGCACGGCGTCCTAAATCGCTGGTGGCGACGGATCGGCGGACATGACAATGGGCCTCCACCGAAGGGGAGGGAACCCATGAGCCAGGCGTACCTGACTCTCGACGCGCTGCTGCCACCGGACGAACTGGCGGCCGCCGTCGAAGCCGGGCATGTGACCCGCAAGCGGCACCCCCAGCTGCCGCTGTCGATCTACACGTACACGCGGGTCTGCCAGTACGAGGGCGTCTGGAACCGGGTCACCGTCCGCTGCCGCGGCCTCGTCGCCGACGACCGCACCGGCCGGGTCGTCGCCCTGCCGCTGCCCAAGTTCTTCAACGTCTCCGAGCACACCGCCGGCCGCTCCTACGCGCCCGCGCTGCCCGACGAGCCGTTCGAGGTGTACGACAAGGTCGACGGCAGCCTCGGCGTCGTCTTCCACTACGACGGCCACTGGCGGGTCGCCTCCAAGGGCTCCTTCGCCAGCGCCCAGGCCACCTGGGCGCAGCGCCGCCTGGACGCCGCCGACACCTCGGCGCTCGTGCCCGGCACGACGTACCTCATGGAGATCCTCTACCCGGAGAACCGGATCGTCGTGGACTACGGCGGCCGCCGCGACCTGGTGCTGCTCGCCGCGTACGGCGCCGACGGCACCGAGACGCCGCTCGCCGAGGCCGCCCGCGTCTGGCAGGGCATCGGATCGGTCGTCACCGTGCACCCGCCGATGGCGCTCGACGCCCTGCTGAAGCTGACCGCGACGAGCACCCTGCCCGACGGCACCGCCGCCACCGGCACCGACGCCGAGGGCTTCGTGCTGCGCTTCGCGTCCGGCGTCCGCGCCAAGGCGAAGATCGCCGAGTACGTACGGCTCCACAAGGTCGTCACCGGCGTCACCGAGCGCGACATCTGGCGCAGCCACGGCATCCAGCGCTTCGCCGGCACCTCCGCCAAGGTTCTGGCGAACGGCCTCGGCCTGTCCATGGCCGAGCTCGGCGGCATCCGCGCCGACGGCGGACGCCCGCTCGACGCGCTCCTGGAGCAGGTGCCCGACGAGTTCGACGCCTGGGTGCGGTCCGTCGTCGAGCGCCTGGAGACCGGGTTCGCCGCCCGCGAGCAGGCCGTCGACGAGGCGTACGCGTCCCTGGCGCACCTCACCGGCGACCGTGCCGCCTTCGCCCGCGCCGTCCGCGCGCTGCCCGCCGCCGAGGGCGTGGCACAGCTGCGCTCCGCGATGTTCCTGCGCCTCGACGGGCGCCGCACCGACCTGCTGAACTGGCGCGCGGTGCGACCCGAGAACGCCGACCCCTTCACCACCGACGAGGAGAACTGACCGTGCCCGTGGTCCATGTGATGACCGGACTGCCGGCCTCCGGCAAGACGACCGCCGCCCGCGCCCTGCAGGAGCGGTCCGAGGGCCGGATACGCCGGGTCAACCTCGACGACCTGCGCGGGATGCTCGACCTGCCCGGCGGTACGACGGGCGGCGACCGCCGTTCGCGCGCCCACGAGCAGACCGTGCTCGGCATCCAGGACGCCGCGATCCGCGCCGCCGTCGACGACGGCTTCGACGTCGTCGTCGACAACACCCACCTCACCCCGCACATCCCGCGGCGCCTCAAGGCGGCCCTCACCGGCCGCGACGCCACCTTCGTCGTGCACGACTTCACCGACGTGCCCGTCGAGGAGTGCGTGCGCCGCGACGCCGCACGCGAGCGGCCGGTCGGCGAGGAGATCATCCGGATCCTCGCCGACAAGCACGCCAAGGCCCGCCGCGGCGGCTGGCGGCTCACCGACGCCTGGCTCAACGAGCGCCCCGGTGTCACCCCGTACGTCCCCGACCCCGCGCTGCCCACCGCCGTCCTGTGCGACATCGACGGCACCCTCGCACTGCGCGGCGACCGCGGCCCGTACGACTTCACCCGCTGCGGCCTCGACCTGCTCAACCCGCCCGTGCGCGACGCGCTGCGCGCCTTCCGCGCCGCGCACCGGGACCGGATCGTGCTGCTCTCCGGGCGCAGCGAGGACCACCGGGAGCTCACCGAGGCCTGGCTCGCACGCCACGAGGTGCCGTACGACGAACTGTGGATGCGCGGCTCCGACGACGGGCGCTCCGACGACCTCGTCAAGGCCGAGCTCTTCGACGCCCACGTCCGGCCGCGCTACGCGGTCCGGGTGTCGCTCGACGACCGCGACCGGGTGGTCGCCGTCTGGCGCCGGATGGGCCTGCCGACCTGGCAGGTCAACTACGGCAACTTCTGAGCCGTCCGTGGCGCCCCCGGCCGCCGGGCCGGGCGAGGTCGTCCTAGGGTGGTCGGTGGCCCACCGGCTCGCGACCACCCGACCGAGGAGTTGTATTCGCGCATGATCCGCCGCACCGACGAGGTCGAAGACCTCATGCACCGCTTCCCGCACATCCCGAAGGAGGCGGTGATCAAGGAGGACCTGCTGCGCGGCGGCATCGCGTTCGACGACTCGGCCCTCACCGACTCCGGCGACGAGGCGTCGGGTGAGGTCAAGCCGAAGTCGTACTTCATCTTCTCCTTCGACCACCGCACCCTGCCCGAGCTCGGCCAGGCCGCCCTGCGCCGCCCGCCGGAGGAGATCGTGCTCACCGGCGGCCCGTACGAGCTGCGCCGCACGGTCGTGTCGGTACGGGTCAACCCCGCCTCGCCCTACCGGGTCGCCGCGGGCGAGGACGGGCTGCTCGGCCTCTACCTCGACGGGCGCCGGATCGCCGACGTCGGCCTGCCGCCGATGCCGGAGTACTACCGGCACACCCTCTCCAGCGGGAAGTCGGTGATGGAGGTCGCCCCCACCATCCAGTGGGGCTACCTCATCTATCTGACGGTCTTCCGGGTCTGCCAGTACTTCGGCGCCAAGGAGGAGTGCCAGTACTGCGACATCAACCACAACTGGCGCCAGCACAAGGCCGCCGGCCGCCCCTACACGGGCGTGAAGGACGTCGAGGAGGTCCTTGAGGCGCTCGCCATCATCGACAAGTACGACACGACCGGCTCCTCCACCGCGTACACCCTCACCGGCGGCGCCGTCACCTCCCGTGTCGGCGGCAAGGACGAGGCCGACTTCTACGGCCAGTACGCCCAGGCCATCGAGGAGCGCTTCCCCGGCCGCTGGATCGGCAAGGTCGTCGCCCAGGCGCTGCCCAAGGCCGATGTGCAGCGCTTCAAGGACTACGGCATCCAGATCTACCACCCCAACTACGAGGTGTGGGACAAGCGCCTGTTCGAGCTGTACTGCCCCGGCAAGGAGCGCTACGTCGGCCGCGACGAGTGGCACCGCCGGATCCTCGACTCGGCGGAGGTCTTCGGCCCCCGCAACGTCATCCCCAACTTCGTGGCGGGCGTGGAGATGGCCGAGCCCTTCGGCTTCACCACGGTCGACGAGGCCATCGCCTCCACCACGGAGGGCCTGGAGTACTTCATGTCGCGCGGCATCACGCCCCGCTTCACCACCTGGTGCCCCGAGCCCACCACCCCGCTCGGCAAGGCGAACCCGGCCGGCGCGCCGCTCGAGTACCACATCCGTCTGCTCGACGCCTACCGCGCCACGATGGAGGCCAACGGCCTGAGCTCGCCCCCCGGTTACGGCCCGGCCGGCCCCGGCCGGGCGGTCTTCTCGGTCAGCTCCTTCATGGACAGCCTCCCCGCCGAGGACTGAGCGGGCGGAGCGTCGCCGGAGGTGACGTGGGCGGTGTCATGCACAGGCTTTAGCATGACCGCCCATGGGAACGAGTGACGACGACAGACCGCTGGTGGACGGGCGGTTCCGCCTGATCGGCCGGCTGGGCAGCGGCGGCATGGGGACGGTGTGGCGGGCGCGGGACGTGGCCCTCGACCGGGAGGTCGCCCTCAAGGAGGTCCGGCCGCCCGACCCGGCGGTCGAGGCGGCCAGTCCGGGCTTCACCGCACAGCTGCGCGAGCGGGCTCTGCGGGAGGCCCGCGCGCTGGCCCGGCTGTCCCACCCGCACGTCGTGACGATCCATCACATCGTGGAGCCGGGCGACGGCGCGCACCCGTGGATCGTGATGGAGCTCGTCCCCGGCCGCTCGCTCGCCGACCGGCTCGCCGAGGGCCCGCTGGCGCCCGCCGAGGCCGTCACCCTCGGCCGCCAGGTCCTCTCCGCGCTGCGCGCCGCCCACGCCGCCGGCATCCAGCACCGCGACGTGAAACCCGCCAACGTGCTGCTCCGAGCGGACGGCAGCGCCGTCCTCACGGACTTCGGCATCGCCGCCTTCAGCGAGACCACCTCGCGGCTCACCTCCACCGGCGACGTCATCGGCTCGGCCGAGTTCATCGCCCCGGAGCGGCTGCGCGGCGAGGAGGGGAACCCGGCCTCCGACCTGTGGTCCCTCGGCATGCTTCTGTACGTGGCGGCCGAGGGCCACCACCCGCTGCGCCGCGCCACCAGCCTGGCCACCGTCGTGGCCGTGCTCGACGACCCGATCCCCGCGCCGGTACGGTCCGGGCCGCTGGCCCCGGTCCTGGCCAAGGTCCTGGTGCGCGACCCGGCGGCCCGGCCGGACGGGGCACTCCTGGACCGCCTGCTCGCGGAGGCCGAGGGGCAGCGGGTGACCGGCGGTGCGCCGGATGCCGCCGCGCCGTCCGTCGCACCCGCACCCGCACCCGCACCCGCGCCCTCGTCCCCGGCCCCGGCTCCCGTCCCCGCTCCGGCTCCGGCGCCGGTCGGCTTCGGTGCGCCGCTCGCCTACCCCGCCTACGGCGGCCCCGCCCCGGCGCCCGCGCAGGGTGCCACACCGTGGGCCGCGCCCACCGCCCCGGCCACCCCGCCCCGTACCGCTCCCGCCCGCCGG
The DNA here is from genome assembly GCF_040650755.1 of Streptomyces sp. NPDC048623. NCBI lineage: Bacteria > Bacillati > Actinomycetota > Actinomycetes > Kitasatosporales > Streptomycetaceae > Streptomyces > Streptomyces sp. NPDC048623. The sequence goes on along the minus strand of NZ_JBEZHV010000008.1, from coordinate 6,567 downwards.
ATTTGGCTGATCGCCGGCGCCGCGGCCCTGACGGCCGCCGTCGTGGTGGGTGCGGTGAACCTGATCCCGGACGGTGACGACGGCACCGGCTCGAACTCCGGCGCGAAGGGCGGACCGACACCGTCGACGGCGGCCCGCACGCCGGGCGGAAGCACGACGGGGACACCCGCCGGCACCCCGACCAGCACCCCCACCGGCTCCGCCGCCCCCGCGCCCAAGGGCAGCCTGCTCACCCCGGCCAACGTCCGGGCGGTGCTCAAGGCGTTCCACGATGCGACCGGCACCACCACCATGAAGGAGTTCAACGTCTACGAGGAGCACGCCTCCGCGGAGATTCCGACCCGGCCTGGGGCGAAGACGTACGACAACTACTCCTACCGCGACGGCGTCGTCACGAGGACCGGCCCCGGCGGGACCATCGACGGCGCGGACGAGCAGCCCTTCGACGTCGCCACGATGTCCTGGGACACGCTGCCCGCGCTGATCGCCCGGGGCGAGCGCGACCTCAACGTCGAGAACCCCTCGCAGCGCTATGTGATCGTCGACCGTTGGACCTTCAACGACGACCGGCCCTCGATGCGCTTCTACCTCCTCAACGAGTACCACGCGACCGGCTATCTGGTGGCCGATCAGAAGGGAAAGGTCGTGGACACCTACGCGGCGGACTGAGCCGGGCCCGTCCGCGGTGGATCATGGACGGGCGCGGAGCCGCCGGGCCGCGCTCCCCATCGCGGAAGGAGCCTGACGAGGATGCGTACGCTGCTCGTGGACGCGGCCCGCACGCTGGTCCCGCCGAAGGGGGACCGGCACGGCCCGCTGCCCCCGCTCCTGCTCGCCCTCACCGTGCTGACCGGCCTGGTGGACGCGGTCAGCTACCTGGGCCTCGGGCATGTCTTCGTCGCCAACATGACCGGGAACGTGGTGTTCCTCGGCTTCGCCCTCGCCGGCGCCCAGGGGCACTCCGTGCTCGCCTCCGGCGTCTCGCTCGCCGCCTTCGTCACCGGGGCGGCGGCCGGCGGCCGCTTCGGCGGACGCCTGGCCGCCCACCGCGGGCGCCTGGTGGCCGGGGCGATGGGCGTGCAGGCCCTGCTCTTCGCCGCGGCGCTCGTGGTGTCCGTGGTGGCCGGCAGCCTGGAGGGGAGGCCTGCCCGCTTCCTGGTCATCGTGCCGCTCGCCCTCGCCATGGGACTGCAGAACGCGGTCGCCCGCAGGCTCGGCGTCCCGGACGTGACCACCACCGTGGTGAACCAGACCCTGACCGGTCTGGTGGCGGACACCGCCGACGTGGGCGGCGCGGCCCATCGCCGCGGCCGCCGCGTCCTGTCGGTGCTCGCCCTGGGCGTCGGCGGTCTGACGGGCGGTCTGCTCCTGTTCGGCGCCGGTATGCCGCTGGTCCTCGGCGTCGGCCTCGGCCTGCTCGCGACGGCCGCCGCCGTGCTGTGGCGGCTCTCGACCCCGGACGCGGTGTGGGCCACGGCGCCCTAGCGAGAGTGCCTAGCGGCGGACGGGGGTGTCCCGTACCGGGTGCTTGCTGAGGATGGAGACCCGGTTGAAGGCGTTGATGGTGATCGCCACCCAGATCACCGCCGACAGCTCGTCCTCGGTCAGCACCGCGCGCGCCTCGGCGTAGGCGCGGTCCTGGGCGAGGGCGTCCGCCGGGTGGGTGGTGGCCTCCGCGAGGGCGAGGGCGGCGCGTTCGCGAGGGCTGAAGAGCTCGGTGTCGCGCCAGGCGGCGAGGACGCCGATCCGGCGGGCGGTCTCGCCGGCGCGCAGGGCGGCGCGGGTGTGCACGTCGAGGCAGTACGCGCAGCCGTTGAGCTGCGACACACGGAGGTTGACCAGCTCGACGAGGCCGCGGTCGAGGCCCGCGTCGGCGGCGGTCGCCCGGACGGCCTCGGCGGTCTTCACCAGGGCCTGGTACGCGGCCGGACTCTGCTTGTCGACGTAGACCCGCCGGGCCGGCACGGCCGGTCCGGTCGCCACGGGCCGTCCGTCCACCCTCTGCTCGCTCACCGTCTGCTCCTTCACCGCTGTCGATGTCGCTGTCATGGTTGCCGTGGTTGCCGCTTGTCCTCGACGCCATTATCGTCCATGATTGTTGAAAAGGAAACTATCTTGGTCGGCGAGGCCGATGAGAGGGGTCGGGGATGAGTGTCGACGAGGTCGAGGTCCTTACCGCCCGGGACGTCCCGCTGGGCGGCCCGCGTGCCGTGACCGTACGGCGCACGCTGCCCCAGCGGGCCCGTACTCTCATCGGCGCGTGGTGCTTCGCCGACCACTACGGCCCGGACCGGGTCGCCGAGTCCGGCGGCATGGACGTCGCCCCGCACCCGCACACCGGACTGCAGACCGTGAGCTGGCTCTTCACCGGCGAGATCGAGCACCGCGACAGCCTCGGCACCCACGCGTACGTCCGCCCGGGCGAGATCAACCTCATGACCGGCGGCCACGGCATCAGCCACTCCGAGGTCTCCACCCCCGACACCGCGGTCCTGCACGGCGTCCAGCTCTGGCTCGCCCTCCCCGACGCCCACCGCCACACCCCGCGCGACTTCCAGCACCACGCCCCGAAGTCCGTCCGCGTCGACGGCGCCGACCTCAAGGTCTTCCTCGGCACCCTGGCCGGCGAGACCTCCCCGGTCCGCACCTTCACCCCGCTGCTCGGCGCCGAGCTCCTCCTCGACCCCGGAGCCACCGTCACCCTTGACGTCGACCCCGCCTTCGAGCACGGTCTCCTCGTCGACGAGGGCGACGTCCGTCTCGCCGGCACCGTCCTCCAGCCCGCCGAACTCGGCTACACCGCCCCCGGCCGCACCACCCTCACCCTCGTCAACGAGTCCGCGCACCGTGCCCGCGCCGTCCTCCTGGGCGGCACGCCCTTCGGCGAGGAGATCGTCATGTGGTGGAACTTCATCGCCCGCACCGACGCCGAGATCCGTCAGGCGCGAGAGGACTGGACGGCGGCGGCCGACCGCTTCGGCGAGGTGCACGGCTACCCGGGCGACCGCCTCCCGGCCCCGGAACTCCCGAACACCACGCTCAAGCCGCGGAAGAACCCGAGCTGAAGCGTCACGCGTCCCCGCCCGGCCGATCAGCACCCCTCCGAACGTCCGAATCCTCCGCGAAGGAAGGCCCGTCATGACCGAGTCCGCCACCACCCCCGTCGTGCGCCGCAACGACGACCGGCACCGTTACGAGATCCTCGTCGGCGAACAGCGCGCCGGGCTCACCGCCTACCGCGACCGGGACGAGCAGCGCGTGTTCTTCCACACCGAGGTCGACGAGGCCTACGCCGGCCAGGGCCTCGCGTCCCTCCTCGTCGAGCAGGCGCTGACCGATGTGCGCGCCGCCGGGAAGCGGATCGTGCCGGTCTGCCCGTACGTCGCCAAGTTCCTGAAGAAGCACGACGAGTTCGCCGACATCACCGACCCGGTCACCCCCGAGGTCCTGGAGTGGCTGGACGCCCAACTGGCCCGCCGCTGAGCGGAGTCGGCCCGGATCGCCGCGCCTTGCAGTAAATGACTGCAAGATCTTGCGCGGCGGTCCGGGCCGCTGTTTGACTGCCGGGCATGAGCAGCGACGCCACCCCGGCCCCCGGTCCCCTCGTGACCGACTCCGAGTCCGACTCCGGTTCCGATTCCGACCGTGACCGTGACCGCGATTCCAGCATCGACGTCCTCGTGCTCGGCGGCGCAGGCGTCGACACCATCGTGTACGTGCCCGAGCTGCCCCTCCCGCTCGCCGACAGCCACATGATCGGTACCGGGATCGTCACCCGCGCCGGCCAGACCGGGGACTTCGTCGCGCTCGGACTGCACCGGCTCGGACTGCGCACCCACCACCTCGACCTGCTCGGCGCCGACCCCGAGGGCGACCTGGTCCGGGCCTTCCACCACGAGCAGGGCATCCCCCTCACCGCCGTGCCCCAGCCCACCGGCACCAAGAGGGCCGTCAACCTCGTCGGCCCCGACGGCCGCCGCCTCTCCCTCTACGACGCCACCCGCGGCCGCGACGCCGACCGGCTCCCGCCGGAGACCGTACGGGCGCTCGCCGCCCGCGCCCGCCACGCCCACGTCTCCATCACCCAGCCCTGCGCCCACGCCCTGCCGGACCTGCGCGCCGCGGGCGTCACGATCTCCACCGACCTGCACGACTGGGACGGCCGCGGGGCCTACCAGGAGCCGTTCGCGCTCGCCGCCGACCTGGTGTTCCTGTCCGCCACGGCCCTCGACGACCCCGAACGCACCCTCCGCGACATCCTCGCCCGCGGCCGCGCCTCGGTGGCGGTCGCCACCGACGGGGCCGCCGGCGCGTATCTCCTCACCGGGGCCGACGAGCCGCTCGTGCACGTCCCCGCCGTGGCCCCGGCCGCGCCCGTCGTCGACAGCAACGGCGCCGGTGACGCCTTCGCCGCCGGGTTCCTGCACGCCTGGCTGTCCGGCGCCCCCGCCCGTACCTGCGCCCTCCACGGCAGCATCGCCGGCGCCCACGCCTGCACCGTCCCCTCCACCCGCGCCGAGGCCATCGGACGGGAGGCGCTGCTCGCCGAGGCGGCCCGGCTCGGCGCCGACGGCTCCGCCGCCGGTGGTCCGGGGCACGGGGCGCGGCATGTCAGGATCGAGGGATGACAGAGAAGATCATCGCGGCGTGCGACGGCGCGTCCAAGGGCAACCCCGGGCCCGCCGCCTGGGCCTGGGTCATCGGGACCGAGGACGGCGGGATCGCCCACTGGGAGGCCGGACCGCTCGGCACGGCCACCAACAACGTGGCCGAACTCACCGCGCTGCTACGCCTGTTGGAGCGCCTCGATCCCGCCGTGCCCGCCGAGGTGCGGATGGACTCGCAGTACGCGATGAAGGCCGTCACCACCTGGCTGCCCGGCTGGCGGCGCAAGGGCTGGAAGACCTCGGCCGGCACCCCCGTCGCCAACAAGGACCTCGTCGTCCGCATCGACGAACTGCTCACCGACCGGCGCGTGGAGTTCGTCTACACCCCCGCCCACCAGGTCGACGGCGACCCGCTGAACGACGCCGCCGACCGCGCCGCGAGCCACACCGCCCGCAGCCAGCAGTCCGCGGGCTCGGACGCGGGTTCGCCGCTGCCCCCGCCGGAGCCCGCCTCCGCCCGCCCGGCCGCCGCGAAGCGGCCCCGCACGGCCACCGGCGCCCCGGGTTCCGCACGCGCCGGTACGCGCTCCGGTGCACGTTCCGGATCCTCCGCGCCGAGCCTCAAGGCGCGCTTCCCCGGACGGTGCCGGTGCGGCCGGTCGTACGCCAAGGGCGAGACCATCACCAAGAACCCCGACGGCTGGGGCCACCCGGCCTGTGCCGAGGCCACCGCCTAGGGTCTGACCAGGCATTTCGAGGGCCTCGGCGGCCGCTGCGCTCGGCGGCCGCCGAGGCCCTTTCCGCTGCCCTCCCAGGGCGCGGGACCGGGCCGGCGCAGGCCCCCGAACCGGTCCCCTGAGCCGAACGAGGGATGGGGTAAACCGGACATTCACTCAGCTGTGCGCGCAGGTTCGTGTGGGGTTCTGTTCTCAAGGCCTTCGGGGCTGCATACTGTTCCTCCCGCCACCGATGGCGAACCGTTTCACTTGCCCTTTTCCCCTTGGGCAGGGCGGTCGGCACCGGGCCGGGAACCCCTCCCTTTCATCGTCGCCGCGATCCGGCGTGCGATGACCCCTGCCCGTGAAAGACCCGAGGACCCGTGCCAGTACCTGTAGTCCTTTCCGGGCGCTCCGTGCGCCTGGAGCCGCTGGCCATGCGCCACGCCGAGGGCATCGCCTGGGCGGGCGCACTGGACCGTGCGGCCTATGCCTACACCTCCGTGCCCCACGGCCTTGATGCCTCCTGCGACTACATCGCCCGCGCGCTCGCCGAACAGGCGGCGGGCCGGGCCCTGCCGTTCGCCCTGGTCGACCCGCATACCGGCCGGGTCATCGGGTCGACCCGCTTCCTGGAACTCGACTACTGGCGCGGCCCGGTGATCTGGCCGCCGGTCACCGGGGTGCCCAGCGGCGACCCGCTGACCTCCGTGCCCGACGCCGCCGAGATCGGCAACACCTGGATCGCGGGCGAGGCCCGTGGCACCGGCGTCAACACCGAGGCCAAGTACCTCATGCTGCGGCACGCCTTCGAGAGCTGGGGCCTGCGCCGGATCTCCATGCGCGCCGACGCCCGCAACACCCGCTCGCGCGTCGCGATCGAACGGCTCGGCGCCACGTGCGAAGGCGTCCGCCGGGCGCATTCGCGCGGTCTGGACGGCGTGGTCCGCGACACCGCCTTCTACTCGATCCTCGACGAGGAGTGGCCGGCCGTCCGCGGCATCATCGAACTCCGCCTCTCCGGCCTCCACCGCCCGACGTCGGGCTTCCCGGGCCAGTCCCTGGAACCCGGCGGCGCGGGCGAGCTGCTCCCCGCGTAGGACGAGCCGAGCGGGGCCGGGGTCCGGGCCTGCGGGCCCTGCGGGCTTCGCGTGGTAAGCCCGAGGGCCAGGGGTCGCGCACGTGCTTTTCACCCGCGGTACGCCCGGCTCGTGCTCCTGTGGTCCTTTCGAGGAGGCGGCCGG